>DAOTTY010000112.1:0-26161 GCA_034437575.1 Anaerolineae bacterium
CTGATGTGAAATGCACCCATGCGCCCACCCACAACGTGCGAATCGGCGCGGCTGCGGTATAGTTATGGGGTAGATTTTGTGCCTCGCAACATAGACTGATGAAGGAGCGCCCCATGCAACATCGCCTTACCTCAATTACACTCGTTGCGCTGCTTTGGAGTATGTCCATCGCAGTTAGCACCCACGCCGCCACCAACAACGGCCTCGTCCTCGCTGTAGACTGCACCGGTTTTGAAAGCATCAGCGGTACGCTTACCCTGACCCGCGACAACACCGGCACAGGCCGCGAAGCCTTCTCTATCGCCGCTGTGGATGGCACAGGCCGGGTGGTTTACGACCCACAGGTGAACTCGTTCGTGGTGGGCGGTGAGGTCAACTTTGGCCAGGGCACCTTTTACACCTGGACGGCCCCGCCCGCGGCCAACCCGATCACGCTGGTGATTACCAGCCTGGCCGGTAACGACCTGCCCGCCCAGGCGGTGCTTTCCACACGCGGCAACTGCACTGGCCTGCCCAACGGTACCGCGCAGACGGGCGCGGCCATCAGTGCGGCGACCAGCGCCCGGATCGACAGCACCCTCGACCGCGAGGCACAACGGCAAGCCCGCATTGAGCAGCTCCCCGGCTATGTGATTGTCGATACCGGGGCACTCAACATCCGCAGCGGCGACGGGGCCGAGTTTACGATACGCGGGCAGGTGGCCGGGGGTACCTTCGGCGAAGTGATCGCCCGCAACACGGCCTCAACGTGGTGGCTGGTCGATTTTGGCGGTGTGCGCGGCTGGGTCAACGCGGAGTTTCTTATCTTTCGGGGTGACCTGACTGACACCCCTGTGCGCGAGAATCCTGGCGGCACGGTGCAGCGGCCCACCTTCCTGACGTTTATCCAGCAGCGTGTGTATGCCCAGCCAAACACCTCCAACCGCTTTTTTGTGTGCAATGTGGCCCCCGGCGAATATCCCATTCTCGGTGTGGACACATCCGCTTTGTTCTACCAGATCGGCGTGACGTGTGTGGGCGGCAGGCGTACCGTCGTGTGGATCGAAGCCGAACAGGGGGCCTTCCGCAACCCGTCCGGGGAGCCGATAACCGTGTTAGAGACACGTTGATGCACCGCTGGTGGATTGCCCTGCTTGTTGGGCTGGCGGCGTCCGTCGCGCTGGCCCAGGATTTCAGCCTGCCGTTTGAGGGCGATGTGTTGGCCTTCACATCGGGGGAGGGCGGGCTTATCACGCTGTACGACACCCAAACCACCCTGTGGCGTGATTTGTCGTTTGGCGCAGGGGCGCACCATGTATGGGACTTCTCGCCAGATGGGTGCCGGGTGCTGTTCACGCTGACGGAAGATGCCGCGCCCACACGGGTCTACAGTGCCCGCCTGGATGGAACCGATAGGCGTGACTTGCTCGACCTGAGCGACCTACCCGACGGCGACTGGACAGTATGGCAGCCGGACTGGTCGGCGCGGGACATTATCGCGCTGACGCTGGCCCGCAACACCATCGAAGGCCGCGAGAGCCGCGTGGCCTGGATTCCGGGGGAGGGTGGGCCGCCGACATTCTACAGTGTGGCCGGGGACGAACACGACCCGGTGTGGTCACCGTCTGGGGATTGGCTGGCGTATACGTCCTATGAGCAGCGCCCCGCCGGACCGGAAGTGTATGCGACAGCAGACCCGAACAACACACCGCCGGACGCGCCCCAACTGCGTGAGGCGGACATCTGGCTGGTGACGGCCAACGGCCTGACCAAAGAGCGCATTACTACGTTCACGGTGGGCAGTGCCGCCCATCCGCGCTGGAGTCCTGATGAGACGCTGTTGGGGTTTGTGTTCTCTCCGAGTGCGGGGGAAAACCAGTTCTGGATGATCGCCGCTGCCCCCGGCGCGATTCCGACGCAGTTGAGTTTTGAGTGGAACCAGACGCTCGACGTGGTGTGGCATCCACAGGGCACGTCGATGGTTGCGGCGGTGCGCGACTTCCAGGGGGCGGACGAAAGCCACCTGTGGAATATTCCGCTGCAAGGCAACGCAGACATTGGGGCAACGCGCTACTTCAGTGACCCGACCCTGGCAGGCACCCATGCAGACTATCCGCGCTTCAATGCAACAGGGGATTTGCTGGCGTTCCGTAGTGGCTATCAGTTGCAAATTGTGAACACGGTCACGGGTGAGCGGGTTGCGCTGGACAACTACGCCAGCACGCCGCCGGTGTGGTCGCCGGCGGGGTTCCAGGGTGAGGCGGCGTGTGGGTAGCGGATGTTATTGGCGAATCAAGCCCTCACCCTAAATCCCTCGCCCAACCGTCCCTGCGGGACCAGGAGAGGGACTTCAAAAAACGGTTTTCTCCTCTTCTCCCAGCGCAGCGTTCGGGAGAAGGGGCTGGGCGATGAGGGCAAAACAGCAGGAAAATCAATTGACTAACAGCATCAGTAGCGTGCGTCAGGGGCGGCCATAGCAGGCTATGCCCGACAACACTTGTCAATCCACGCGGATGAGGCCCGCCCCGTCCGCAACAACACAATAGGGCGAGCGTGGGGCACGCGCCCGCTGACCGCTGGGCACACCGCCGCCGCTCACATTACAATGTAGACAACTTCGCCCACACGTCTCGCTGCTGAAAGGACCGCCCCATGCCCACGCTTGCCCGTCCGCTCCCGTTTGCTGCGCTGGCCCTTGCCGCCCTCGCGTGCAGCCTTTCGCCGGGGGCCGCTGCGCCCACCAACCTGCCGGAGGCAACCACCGTCAGCGCGATTGTGCAGCCCACGCGCACGCCCGTCGGCGCAGTGGCAGAGCTGCCCGCCGGATGGCAGCCGACCCCACTTGAGGTCATCAGCGATGACGTACAAAGCAGCGGCGTCACTGACCCCACCCGGCAGGCCCGCGTTGCGGAAAACATCAGCAACCCCGCTTGCCCCGTGCCCAACGGCTGGACGCTGTACACCGTCGCCGCTGGAGACAGCATCTACCGCCTATCCCAGACGTATGACACCACTGTAGACGCGCTGCAACAGGGTAACTGCCTGGTGGATGCCCGCTATATCGAAGTGGGGCAGGTGATTGTCGTGCCGGGTGAGGGTGCCCCCGCCTTCATCAGCCCCGCTGCCGACGAAGACACCAGCGATACCCGCGCCAGCGCTGCACCCACCAGCGGCGCTATCCCCGTGGCCACTGCTGATACCACCGGGCGCATCCTGGCCGCGCCAGAAACCGTGACGTTGTACCTCGTGATGCAGCAACCCGCAGATGTCACCGGGTCGATTCCGGTGGGGTGTGGCAGCCGCATCGCGCCCGCGCCGCAAACCGTCTACGGCGCAGACTCGCCCGAAAACCGCGTCCGGGCATCACTGGAGGCGCTGTTTGACCTGGAAGACACGCCGGACGGTTTTAACAGCCCGGTCAGCGAACGGGCCGTGACGGTGGACAGCGTGCGAATCAGTACCGGGGTCGCTACTGTCGCGCTCAGTGGGGAGATTATCGCCAACGGCGCGTGTGAAATCCCGCTGCTGCGCGAACAGATCAAACAGACGATTCTGGCAGACAGCGCAGTTAACGAGGCCCTGGTGACCCTTAACGGCGCGTCGATTGACGAGGCGTTCAGCCAGCGCTAAAACAACATTCAACGCGAAGTTGCAGCGTTTGGAGAGGGTGATTGACGACTTGATGCGCCCTTTCGACCAGAATAATCTTGTCGCTCGTCTCAATACCATTGCGATCATGGGGAGGCGATACAACCGCTATAGTGAGGGGTCTTCTACCCCGGATGTGGCTGCACTCGCGGTCTGACTGTAAAATGCAAAGCAGCCACACTCAAACCATTGTAAGGATTTTCAGACTATTCGAGGTGTAGCATGAGCGGCAACAACAGCGTCTTTGCCAACGACTGGCGCGATTCCTTACGCGCTCACTTCATCGAAGTGGTGCGCCGCAACGACAAAAAGACCGAAGAGAGCCTGCTGGGTATCATGTATGATGTCGGCTTCCGTGAAGAGGAACTGCGCCAACTTAAGCTGGAAGCCACCATGAGAGCAGAAGACCTTGCTGATAATTTCATACCAGATTTAGCCCTGCCATCCCCAGAGGAAACTAAGGGCAGTGTACATCCCGCTGTAGCCGTTGCAGAGGCCGCCGAAGACACCTATGAACCCGAAGCGGAACTTCATCAACACGCGGATGACGACCCAGCCAATGAAGCTGTTGAAGATGACGACAACCAATCTGACCCCAACGCCCCCCAGCAGATGAGCCTGTTCTGATCGCTGCTTCCGTCAATTTACCGTGAGGCATCTTGCATTGGGTCGTGTATAATGTGCCGCTGTCATCCATTGCAAAAGCCAACTATTCTTCTCGACGGAGCGCATTTTGGCCAATTGGCGCATTGGGTTGTTAGGCATTATCGTGAGCCTGGCGGCCATTCTGTTCATCGTTACGCAAATAGACCCGCGCCAAATCTGGACGGCCCTCATTACCGCCCGCTACCAGTACATACTTTTGTGCGGGCTGCTGCTGGTGTTGGCACTATTCCCACGGGCACTGCGTTGGCGCGTGTTGTTGGATGACGCCTTGCCCTTTCACAGGGCGTTCAGCATCATCAATGTTGCCTTTCTGGTAAATGGCATCCTTCCCCTGCGGATTGGCGAGGTGGCGCGGGTTTATCTGGCCACCCGCGCAGACGAAACTATACCGATGATGAAATCTGCCAGCACGGTGATTACAGAACGCTTGCTTGATCTGTTCGCTATCGTCATCATGGCCCTGATTGCCCTGAGTGCCGCCCCGCTGCCCGATCAAGTCGGGACGACAGCGTTAATCCTGGGGCCGCTGGCCATAGTTGGGTTTAGTGTTCTTGTGCTGATGGCGCGTTGGCGTACCCTCACCGAACAGCTTATCTTAACCATTGTGGAACGCATTCCGATGTTGCAGCGTCTACCTGTACAGTCATTGGCGGCGCACTTCCTGGATGGCCTGACACCCATCACGCGGCCCGGTTCGCTGGCAGCGGCTGTGGGGTTAACTGCACTCAGTTGGGCCACATCTGCCAGCGCGGGATATGTACTGATGTTCGCCTTTTACGATGTGGCAAGCTGGACAACGACTTTGCTGTATATTGCATCAGCCGCATTTGCCATCGCGCTGCCTGCCGTACCCGGCAATTTGGGCACTTACGAACTGTCTATCCTGGCGGCCCTGGACGCAACCGGCTACAGCATCTACACCGGGTCAGGGCAGTTGGTTAGCGCAGCCGTGTCGTTTGCTGTGATGGTGCATCTCATCAATTTTCTCGTCCACACCATTACGGGTATCATCGGCCTGGAACACGAAGGCATTTCGATTAAACAACTCACCGAGGCCGTGACCCAGATGCAGCAGCGTGTGGGCCAAACAGAAGCCAGTTAGGAATCGAACCTATGAACGGGGACAAATCCGAAAAGCTCAAAATCCTGTTTTACCTGCTGTATTACCTGCCTCACCGCACAGGGATGCAGCTTTACATCCAACATCTTGCCGAAGACCTGGTTCAGCGTGGGCACGAGGTTACTGTATTGGCCGCGCAGCACCAACCTGACCTCCCGCGTGAGGAGGTCATCAACGGCGTTCGGATTCGCCGCGTGTGGGCACCGCCTATCCCGATTAGTCGCGGCATGATTATGCCCAACTTCCCGTTTGTGCTGCACAAGCTCATGCGCGAACACGACGTAGTCAGCGTTCACACACCATTTTTAGAAACAGGTATCGTGCGCATCGTGGCAGAAATGACCAACACCAACATTATCGTCACCCATCACGGCGACCTGATTTGCCAGAGGGGCTATCAAATCGCCTCATCCAAAACACGATGTTCGCGCTGTACAAGTTCATGATGAACAGCAAGCGTGCTGCCGCCCTCATCCTCTACAGCCAGGACTACGCCGATCATTCGTATTATGCACAGCCGTTTAAAAAGCGCGTCACACCTGTTTACCCACCCATCGTGATGCCGGAGCCTGACCTGAAACACGCCGCCGAACTGCGCGAACAGTGGTCTTCCGAAGGCGGGCCGGTCATTGGCTTTGCAGGCCGCTTTGTAGAAGAAAAACGCCCTGACCTGCTCATTCGCTCCCTGGATGTGATTAACGAGCAGTACCCCAACGCCCGCATCGTGTTTGCTGGCGAGTACGACATCAAATACGAAAACACATGGCAAAAGTACCAGCCCGTCGTCCAGCAGTACAAAGATCAACTGATCTTCCTGGGGTTGGTAAAAGATATGCAGTTCATGGCAAACTACTTCGCCGCGTGTGATGTGCTGGCCCTTACCAGCGATAGTGAGTGTTTTGCCCTGGTTCAGGTTGAGTCTATGCTGAGTGGCACCCCCGTTATGATGACCGACACGCCCGGTGGACGAGTGCCCGTTACCGTTACCGGCATGGGCAAGCTGGCTACAGCGGGCGATCATGTATCAATGGGTGAGGCTATCCTGCACATCCTGAACAACCCGGCAGACTACGAACACACCCGCCAAGAAATCGAATCGTGCTTCTCGTTTGAGGAAACCGTTAACAGCTATGAAAACTTCTTCTACGAGCACGCCCGCCGCTAGTGTCGATCCGGCGGTGATTGCCCACATGACGCGCAACGAGGCGGATATGGCCTTCAAAAAGCGCGTCCAAACAATTTTTGAGTGGGTAAATCCCCAGCCGGATGACCTGATTCTCGACTTCCCGTGTGGGCGTGGCTTCTACCTGAACATGCTGCGCTATGTGAGCAATGCCCAACTGGTGGGCGCGGACTTAGACTGGTCTGTGCTTGAAAAGGCAAGACGCAACGTCGGCCATCTGCCCGACATCACGCTGCAATACGCCAACATCTACCGGATGCCCTACTCAGATAACACGTTTGATGCGGTCATTCTATCCGAGGTGCTGGAGCATTTGGACGATGATGTGGCCGGGCTGCGCGAGGCGCTGCGGGTATTAAAGCCCGGTGGCGTGGTGGCCATCACCGTGCCAAATGCCAACTATCCCCTCTCATGGGACCCCATCAACAAGATGCTAGAAACGCTGTTCAACACGCACATCGGCAGCGGGCCGCTGGCCGGGTTGTGGGCGAACCATCACCGCCTGTACGAACGTGACCAACTGCACAAGGCCGTTGTGCAAGCCGGATTCATTGTGGAGGAACAACGAGCGTTTACCCACCACAGCTTCCCGTTCATCCATAATTTGGTGTATGGCCTGGGCAAACCCCTGCTAGAATCCGGCATTCTGCCGGAAAAGCTAGCCAACGCCGCAGACCGCACCACCTTTGATGACAATGATGGCAGCCTGCTTAACCCAATTAACCTGGGCATCGCCGTCTTGAACTACTTTGACCGCCCGAACGTGATTAACGAACCACCCGGAACACCGACTGTAAATCTGGCAATGAAGGGGCGCAAACCGTCATGACGGAGCGTGAAGAGCAATTCCCACACGGGGATGAGGCTGAAACCCACAACGATCACCAACAGCCCACGCCTGTTGATGAGCCGTCCCCCTCAACGGACGACCCGTTGGAGGAGGAAATTGAATTTACCGTCGGCAGGCACGCCCAACAGGCACGCGAATTTGAAGACCTGACCCTTGCCCAAGCCTTCGGGCAGTTGCTCCGTGAACCGCGCCGCACCTGGCAGATGATTCACAACGTTGCCACGCAAACACCCACCCAGCCGATTCCTGGCTACTCAGGGCTTGCACGTTCGCGCCTGCGCCCTCCCCCACCCGCCGCTCCCGTCCCTGATGAAACCGGGGCCGTGGAATATTCGCCTACCGCCGAGCAATCTGACACCGACCTCACCACAGACCCGGAAATGGAGCGCTTGACCGGTCATCAGGAGGGTGCCCGCGAAGCCTTTGCCCTGGGGCTGCGGTTTATTGCCCTGTACCTGGCCTGGATAGGCAACTCTATCCTGACGACTGTGGCCCGCACAGGTAATGATGTGCAGGTGGCGTCAGGGTTGGCTTACATCGGTGTTGGTGTGTTGGTGTGGCTCAATGCAGAGGCCATCGGCGCATGGAGCCAGATTACTGTGTGGTGGCAATCGCGCCGTGACCCGAACAGCGGTGCATCCCCAGACGGCACGGATGACGAGAAACGCAAATCCCACGTCGAGATTGATGACATGTTCAACCCCGTTCGGATGGTGCTGTTTGCAGTGGGGGCTGCCGCACTGATTGCAACTGTCTTTGCCAACCGGAACAACCAGTTTACGATGTTCGGCTTTATCACCTGGATGCTGTGCATTACAGCGTTTGCGTTTGCTCTCGCCTCCGATAATGCCCTGTTCCGGTCACCCGTGCCCCGATTTGCAGGGGCGGCACGGCTGCTGCGCCGCTGGACGTTTTGGGCGCTGGTTGGCATCGTCATCATCGGCGGGCTTTTCCGGTTAGATCGGCTTGACCGCACCCCACCACAGATGACCAGTGACCACGTTGAGAAAATCCTCGACGCGCAGCGCGTGCTAGACGGCAGCACGCAGGTGTTTTTCCCCAACAACGGCGGGCGCGAGCCGTTACAGATGTATGCAATGGCGGTCTTTTCCCAGCTCCCCGGCCTTGCTATGGACTTCTTCACGCTCAAGCTGCTCAGCGCGGTCGAAGGCATTATCACATTGCCGTTGCTGTGGTGGATGGGTCGAGCAGTTATTGGGCAAGATAACCCACGTTTTGGCAATATCGTTGGCTTGATCCTGGCGCTGCTGGTCGCCGTAAGCCACTGGCACCTGTCGCTATCACGCTTGGCGCTGCGAATTGTGCTAACCCCGGCCATCGCTGCCGCTTTGCTCGTCTTTTTGGGGCGGGCTATGCGCCACAACCGCCGCGACGATTGGCTGCGGGCGGGTTTGGTCTTAGGAGCGGGCTTATATATGTACCAGGCTGTGCGGATGCTGCCCGTTGTGATTATCGCCGGAACGATTATTGCCGTCATCGCGCTTGTTCGCAGCCGTCGTGATCTGGTCAAATATGCACTGAATTTCGCCTCCCTGGTTTTCACGTCATTCATTGTTTTCGTGCCCATGTTCGTATTCTCGGTGCAATTTCCAGACCTGTTCTGGCGTCGTACTGCCGGGCGCTTGCTTGGCGACGGCGTCATTGAAGAAACGCTGGAGGATGGCAGCATTATCTCACGCGCCCCCACCCCCGCTGAGACGTGGTCCGCCTTCACAGACAACATGGCCATTCTGGGTACCAACATCAAAAACGTGCTGCTCATGTTCAACTGGAAGGGTGATGTCGCCTGGATTAACAATGCGCCCAACTTCCCCCAGATGGATAACCTTGTCGGGGCGCTGTTCATCCTGGGGGTGGCCGCCTGGGGGGTTCGCATGTTCCGCAAACGCGATGTCGTGGACTGGCTGGTGCCTGTGATGCTGTTTTTGATGCTGCTGCCGTCTGCGCTGGCCATCGCTTACCCGGTAGAAAACCCCAGCGCAACCCGCACCAGTGGCGCTCTACCCGTCGCCTACTTGTTGGCTGCCTACCCGCTGGCTATTGTTGTTCGGGCATTTTTCCGGCTGACGGCGAACCGCTGGGTCATCATCGGGTTATCGTCGCTCGTCGTCGGGCTGGTGACGCTGGCCAGCTACTCACAAAATGCAAACACTTACTTTGATGCTTACCATCGCAATTACCTGCTGTCTTCATTACCCTATGAGCAAGCCGGGGAGCAGTTGCAGGCGTTCAATGCGTCGATTGGCGGGCACAAAGGCAACTCGTTCATGATCGCATATCCCTTCTGGTGGGATCACCGCGCTTTGGGCATCGCAGGTGGCATGGTGGACTACCCCAATGGTATTGTGTCGTTAGATGATGTGCCGCAATTCCTGGTCAACAGCTACCAACAGCAGGGCGAATACAGCTTAGATCCAACCCGTGATCTGTTATTCTTCCATGCTGTGGAGGACAGTGAAACAAGAACCCAACTTCGGGCGTGGTTCCCGCAGGGGCAAACAGAAGTAGTCGAAATCCCGTCGCAACTTCGCAGCTATGCCACTTACCGCGTCCCTGCGCCGGGGGTTGAGCCGTTCCTGGATACATTTGTACCCTTGCTGCCAGAATTCAGTGAATAAGCAAGACATTGTGGCATCTATCGTGTATAACCCAACTGGTTGATAGTCAGATAATCCAACACCTATGATCTCTGATCTTCACGAGACGATAACCGAACGCACGCAGTTCGATGCATCTTCAAACTGGCTTGTGGCTGCTCTGCTGGTGATCCTGCTGGCAGTGGGGGGCTACTATCGCTTTGTCGGCCTTAACTGGGACGACTTCACCCACCTGCACCCGGACGAGCGCTTTCTGACGCAGGTGGTTTCCGGTATAGGTGGCAACGTCGCGTTTGCTGACGAGGAAGAAGCCGCTGAATGCCGTGAGCGCTACCCGAACCACAATGGCAACGGCACCTACCTCAACGGCGGCTACTTCGACGCGCAGTGCAGTGCCTTGAACCCGAACAACGTCGGCTATGGGCTGTACGTCTATGGCACGCTGCCGCTGTTCATCGCGGATGTTGCCAGCGATACCTATGCTGATGCGCTTACCCTGCTAGACGAACAGGGCCTCATTTCATCACAAGCTGATCCCATCTACGGCTATGATGTGTGGCGTGGTTACAACGGCGCTCATCTGGTTTGGCGGGCACTCAACGGCAGTGCCGACCTGCTGGCCGCGTTCTTTCTGTTTTTGATAGGGCGGCGCTTGCACGGGAAGTGGGTGGGCCTGCTGGCGGCGGCCCTCTATATCGCTGCCCCCCTGCCCATCCAAAAGGCACATTTCGCTACAGTAAACTCTATGGCGAACCTGTTCGGGGTGCTTGCGCTTTATTACTCTGTGCGTGTGCTGGATAGCGGCAGTTGGGCCGATTACTTCGCGTTCGGGCTGGCATTTGCGGCGGCGCTGGCCAGTCGCATCAACCTTGTGCCGCTAGTCACGCTCGTCGTTGTGGCCTCCGCTGTGCGGATGCTGCCCATCTTCGACCGCAAACTGGCCTGGGGCGAACGGCAGCGGCTCATTAATCATGAGTTTGGCGGGCTGGTGCTGGCAGGTATTGTCACCATCGTCGCCTTTCGGGTATTTCAGCCGTATGCCTTCCTCGGCCCTGGCTTCATTCCGTTAAATATCGGGGTGTTGCTAGAAGAACTTCGCACAGGCGATATACACTCATTGGGCATCTTCAATACAGAGTGGCTGGCCAACATCCAGCAGGCTCAGTATCTCGTCAGTGGTGCGGCAGAATCGCCGCCCAATTATCAGTGGGTCAACCGGACGGGTTACGTGTTCCCGCTGACCAATATGCTGCTGTGGGGCATGGGGGTTGCGCTCGGTCTGGCCGCGTGGATCAGTTGGGCATGGTCAGGCGCATTGATCGTGCGTGGTGAATGGGGTGCCAACCGAAACCTGCTGCCCTTCCTGTGGGTGCTGGTCTACTTTGCATGGATTGGCAACTTGTGGGTGATGTCTATGCGCTACTATTTGCCCCTGTACCCCGCGTTGGCGCTGCTGGCCGCCTGGGGGCTGGTGCATCTTTGGCGACAGACGGGAAACGTGAACTGGGCACCCGTCCGGCGCTACGCCGCTGCCGGTTTGATTGTGTTCGTGGTTGGCTTTACGCACATCTGGGCGCTGATGTTCACCAACATCTACCGCAACATGCTCACGCGGGTGCAGGCGACCCACTGGATATGGGAAACCGTGCCCGGTGACTTCGCTATGCGCGTTGAAGGGGCACCCGACACCACACCGCTGATAAACATCGGTCTGTTCAATCGCGGAGGCGTTGAAAACCAGCTAGAAACCCACGCTTCCATTCTGGAACCGGGTTTAAACTACACCCAGGCGTTTATCGCCCCGGCAGATGGCACGATTACATCAGTGCATATTCCACACCTGGGTGCCGTTAACCCTGGGGCGGCCACACTAAGACTTACCATCACCGGGGAAGAAATCAACGGTGCGCCCCTGGCCACAGGTGAAATTGAAGGCGAATTCACCCGCGATAATCATGTCATCGGGGATAGCTACGACATCACCCTTACCCCCCCGCTTGAAGTCACTGCTGGGCAGGGTTACAACCTGACGGCGCTTATTGACGGAAGCCCGCTGTATATAACCGGGTCGATTGTTTCCCATGAGGGCGCATGGGATGACCCTGTACCGACAATTGTTTGCTCGCTGCCAGCGGGCATCACCCTGGCTGACGACCCGCCACCGGGACTTAAAAATGCCCGCAATTGCAACAGTCGTAACGCTTATTCCGCTCTCGTCAACGGCTACAGCCTGTCAATGGCGTTAGATGATATTGACCTCAAGCGCGACAACCTGAAACTCGCACTAGATAACACCGATTACATCGTTATCAGCAGCAACCGCTTCTACGACTCGCTTGCGCGCAATCCGGGCCGCTGGCCCATGACAGTAGACTACTACAACGCGCTGTTCAGCGGTGAACTTGGCTTTGAGGTGGCTGCCGTCTTCCAGGAAACCTTTGAATTGGGGCCGCTGCGCGTCAGTGACCAGCATCTACCCACCATGAACGCTCCGGCGTGGTTGAACGAGTTTGAAGCCGAAGAAGCCTTCCATGTGTATGACCACCCGGTGGTGTTCGTCTTCCGCAAGACGGATGAATATACCCCGACGACGACCCGCCGCCTCCTGGACAGTGTGAACCTGAATCGGGCTGATGACATCCTCGTCGGCTCGTTCAACGACCCAACCCTTATTGGGGTGAACCCCATCACTTCACTTGAAGCAGATGTCATCCCCACGCAGCTCAAACTCAAACAAGAGGCTGAACGAATTCAGTACAGCAACGGCACATGGCTGCAACGCTTCGCCATTGACAATCTGATTAACACACAACCCATCGTCACCGTGACCACATGGTGGCTCACCCTGGCGCTGATTGGCATCGCGGCCTTCCCTCTAACATTTGCAATGTTGCCATCCCTTGCAGATCGCGGCTACAGTGCGGCGAAGCTGGTCGGGCTGTTTGTCATCGCGTGGGCCGCGTGGATTAGTACCAGCTTGCACTTGCGGCTGTGGTCTACGGGCGGGTTGTGGCTAACGTTCGCCGCGTTCGCAGCTCTCAGCGCTTACCTGGGCTGGCACCGTCGTGACGACCTGAACATCTATCTGCGTACACATTGGGGCCAGCTACTGGTCATCGAAGTCATCACCCTGTTGGCGTTCCTGTTTTTCTTATTCGTGCGCTTGACGAACCCCGATCTGTGGCATTTTGCCTTTGGCGGCGAAAAACCGATGGACTTTGCTTACTTTAACGGCGTTTTGCGCAGCACAACCTTCCCGCCGCTAGACCCCTGGCACGCCAGCGGCTACATCAATTACTATTACTTCGGGTTCGTGCTGGTTGGCGTGCCCGTGCTAATGCTGGGCGTGGAGCCATCCATTGCGTATAACCTGCTTATCCCAACGGTGTTTGCGCTAACTGGCATAGGCGCGTTTTCGGTGGCCTACAACCTGACTGCCGGGATACAAAAACGCCGCTCAGAACATCACCCCGTAACGCACACCCCGGCAAGCCCCTGGGTGGCGGGCATCATGGCCCTGCTGCTGGCCGTGTTATTGGGGAACCTGGGCACGCCGCGTGTGTTTGGCAGTGCGCTGGCCCAGCTAGGCGGGTACACGCCCACTGCCAACTTGACCAACTTCCTTATTGAGGAGTACACCGAGGAAAATGGTGAGCAGCCAGCAGGCGAGGCTCTTACTGAACTCACGCTGCGAGGTAGCGCCCCGTCATTTGCGGATGAAATGCGCTACAACCTCAGTGAGGCCAGCGGCGTGGCCAGCGGCATCACACACGGGTTGGCACGCTGGTTGGGCGGCGAGAGGTTTAATATTCCCACGAACCGCTGGTATTGGGGGCCAACGCGCATCCTGGCAGAACCGCCCGTCAGTTCGGGTAACGCCATTACGGAAATCCCTTACTTCACATTCCTGTACGGTGACTTGCACGCCCACATGATTTCCATGCCGATACAGTTCTTTGTGATTCTGTTCCTGCTGCATGAGTTGTTCCATGCGGGCCGCAGCGACCGCCGCCGTTTGCCAACTCTATTGGTCTTCGGCACTGCGGCTGCATCTGTGGGTATGTTACAGGGTATTAACACCTGGGACTGGCCAACCTACTTGTTGCTGAGCGTCATCGGTCTCGGCTTCATCTGGTGGGCGAAGTGGCGCGGTGAGTTCTACACTCGCGCCGCTGTCGTGGATATGGTCTTGCGTGTAGGCGGTTTCATCGCGCTGAGTGTGTGGCTGAGTTACCCCTACACACGCTGGTACGCCGCTGTCTACAGTTCTGCGAGCCTATGGCCGGGACCGTACACACCCATTTGGGCCTACCTGATGATTCATGGCCTGTTTCTGTTTTTGATTGTGTCCCTGCTTGTGTGGGAAACGCACCGCTGGCTGCGCCATGTGCATGTGCGGGCACTGCGCGGCCATGCGGGGATCATGTACGCAATTTTAACAGGTATTGGGCTGATCTTGTTTATCAGTTTGGGATTGGCAATGGGGGGTTGGCCTGTGACGATCATCGTCGTCCCGCTAATCGTGTGGTCGGCGGTCTTGTTTTTCAGGCCGCGCCAGTCACGAGCGATGCAGTTCACGCTGGTACTTATCAGTCTTGCATTGGCCATCACCCTGGGCGTGGAATACATCGTCATTGACGGTGACATTGGCCGCCAGAACACCGTGTTTAAGTTCTACCTGCAAGCCTGGCTCATGTTCAGCATCGTAGGCGGGGTAGCTATTGCTTGGCTTACAAACAGTGCCTACCGTTGGGACTGGGGCACTCGCCTGGGATGGTTTGGGGCGCTGGGTGTGCTGTTGTTCACTGCTGCACTGTATCCGCTCACAGCCACCCCTGCCCGTGCCATTGACCGCATGGCCCCGGAAATCGGCCCGGTGCTAGATGGCATGGCCTACATGCGTGAGTCTACACACTACGAAGTAACGAATGGTGCGCTGGGGGAAGGCGAGGTGCTTGAATTGGCCGACGATTATCGTGTCATTCGCTGGCTGCAAACCCATATCGAGGGCACGCCCGTCATCATGGAGGCGCAAAGTGAGGCCGAATATCGCTGGGGGGGGCGCATGTCGATTTACACCGGTATGCCGTCGGTCATTGGCTGGAACTGGCACCAACGGCAGCAGCGCACCTTCGACCCTATGCCACGCATGGTGCAGCAGCGCGTGGCTAACGTAAATGCGTTCTACACCACGCCTGACACCACCATCAAGGCGGACATCCTCCAACACTATCAGGTGGAATACGTGATTGTGGGCACGCTCGAACGCGCCCGCTATCCAGAGTTGGGCTTGCAAGCACTGGAACAGATGGCAGGATTGGGCATCCTGGAGGTCGCGTATGAGAGTGGCCCGAATAAAGTGTACAAGGTCAACGTCCCTGCCGCCCAAATGCACGCCCTGGAATTAGACAGGCTGTATCCTGACACGTTCGCAGAAGAAATCACGAGAGCAGAGTAACCACTGTGGGCATCGCACTGCAACAATTTTTGACGGACGCATGGCTGTTCCGCGAAGGCGGCATCGTGCTAAGCTGGTGGGTTCTGGTCACCCTGGCCGGGGTCGCGGTGCTGCCGCTTTGCCTGCGCCTAACTGCCAAACTGCCCGATCACGGCTACACGCTGGCCCGCACAATCGGGTTACTGTTGGTGGGGTTTGTGTTCTGGCTGTTGGGTGTTTTTGGCTTCCTACGGAACGAACCCGGCAGCATTGCCCTGGCGTGGCTGCTTGTGTGGGTCGGCAGTTGGGCGGCCTACTTCACGCTGCCCGGCGACCGGCCAACATGGCGCGGACTTTGGCAAAACAACCGTACAGCCATCATCACAGCGGAGGTGCTGTTCATTGCGCTGCTGTTTGGATGGGCACTGTTCAGAGCATCACACCCCAGCCTCGTCGCCACCGAAAAGCCAATGGAACTCGCGTTTATCAGTTCCGTGCAGCGCAGCGAGGTCTTCCCGCCTAACGACCCCTGGATGTCCGGCTATGCCATTAGTTACTACCACTTTGGCTACATTATGGCCGGGTCGCTGGCAACGCTGAGTGGGGTCAACAGCGCGGTCGGCTTCAATATGATGATTGCGCTGCTGTTCGCACTCACTGGACTTAACACCTTTGGCGTGGTTTACAACCTCATCCGGTCTTTGGGGCAACATGTGCAAACCACATCAACAGCGCCTACGATTGCAATTGCCTTATTGGGTGCGGCATTTGTCATCTTCCTGGGCAACTTCCAGGTGCCGCTAATTGAGCTACCCTATCAGTCGGGCACGGCCTCGGCTGCTTACCTGGACTTCTGGGACGTGCAAGATCGCACAGCACCACAAGCAGCAGCCTTTGATGACTTCCCGGAGGATGAAACCCTTAACGTGTTGGGGGTTCAATTGCGCGACCCTGCCCGCTGGAACTTCTGGTGGTGGTTCCGGGCCAGCCGCGTGATTAACGACCGCCACCTGCCCAACCCTGCTGCTGGCGACACAGAAGGCGAGCCGGTTGGTGCCAACGTGATTGATGAATTCCCGCAGTTTAGCTTCCTGCTTGCAGACGTGCATCCGCACGTTTTGGCGCTGCCCTTCACCGTGATGACCATCGGCATTGCGCTCAGCCTGCTCCTGATGGGGCGTCCCCCCTCAATTGCAGAAACGCTGTTCTACGGCGTGATTGTTGGCGGGCTGATGTTCCTCAATATCTGGGATGGGCCAATCTATCTGGTGGTGCTAACCGGGGTAGAGGGCTTACGCCGCGTGATTCAACGCAGCGGCCAGTTGCTCACTGGCGAAGATGTGGCCCGAACAGCGGTCTTTGCGCTGTCCATGATCGGCATTGCTTTCGTGCTGTATCTGCCATTTTTCATCAGCTTTCGCTCACAGGCATCCGGTATTTTGCCCAACCTGGAGTTCCCAACGCTGTTCCAACAGTACTTCATCATGTTTGGCCCGTTCATACTGATGCTGGCCCCATACCTCGCGTTTGAGATGTGGCGTGGCAGAAACCGCTTAAATTGGCGGGCTGGCCTCACGGCTGCATGGTTAATCTTAGGCGTACTGCTGTTCGTAATGGTTTCCCTAACAGGGGTAGGGGCATTCGCCCCCGCCTTTCGTGATACTGTGCTGCGCTTTGTTCAAGACCGGGGGGGGTGGAGTACGGTACTGCCGCTGCTGCTTGAACGGCGTCTGTCCAATGGCTTAACAACGTTGATCTTGCTGGCTGTACTAGCAATCATCGTGGCACGACTGCTGCCACGCCCCACCGATGAGGCGACCCTACCCTACAGCCCTGCAACGAGCTTTGCCCTGTTCATCATCGCCTGTGGTGCTGGGCTAACCCTTATCCCGGAGTTTATTTACCTGCGTGATAACTTCGGGGTGCGGATTAACACCATTTTCAAGTTCTACTATCAGGCGTGGGTGATGTTTGCCATTGGGTCAGCCTATGCAATATACGTCATCCTGGCACATCCCAAACTTGACGCGGATCGCTTTTGGTTTAGGGTTGCGCTGGCACCGCTGGTTGTGGTGTCTTTACTGTTAGGCATGGCGTACCCGGTCTTGGGTATTCATAACCGCGCCCTTGTGGAAAGTGGACGGCTTAATGCCATGCCCCCACCCCCCCGCACACTTGACGGTGGCCCGTCGCTCGTCAGCGATGACGACTATCAAGCCATTATATGCCTTGCTGAGCAGGTCGAGGGTGATGATGTGGTCGTTGCAGAAGCCATCGGCCCGGCCTATCGTAACCAGTTCGGGCGTGTGGGCGTGTTGACCGGCATCCCAATTGTGCTAGGCTGGGAGGGTCATCAACGGCAGTGGCGTGGTTCAACCTATACACAGGTTGCAGGCACTCGCCGCCCAGATGTTGAACAGCTTTACAACGACGTTCGCTGGGAAGCTGCCGCCGAGATCATTGAGCGCTACGACATAGACTATATCTTTTATGGCACCACCGAACGCCTGGGTACGGGCGAGGTTGATCCATTTAACCCGGCAGGTGAGGCCAAATTCCAGGAAAACTTAGAAGTCGTGTGCGAGCGCGGAAACAGCCTGTTCTACCGTGTGACGCCACGTTCGCTACAAATCGCTGGAGTCGATTCGTGACAGACACTGAAATGCTGCAACAAACACCCCCGACAGCCGAAACCATCCCGACAGATGCACAGCCAACGCAACAAGCTGCCGTCTTGACCATCACACTTGAGGGCGCGGCCTACCTCACGTTAGCGTGCCTCGTGTCGCTGATGTTCCTCATTCGGCTGGGTATCGTCCCGCTCACGGTAGATGAGGCACCGCGTGCTCTGGCTGCATGGCAGGCATTAGAACTTGACGCCGAACCAACCGTCCTGGCAGACAGCGCCCTGCTGCAACTGGCGCACATGCTATCCTTTACCATCTTCGGCACTACAGAAGCCGCCGCCCGCACAGCAACAGCCCTGGTGGGCGTCTTTCTGGTGTTATCCCCACTGCTGTTCAGGGGATTGCTTGGCCCAACGCGAACCTTCATTACAGTGCTGATCCTGGTGTGTTCGCCAGTTGTTCTGGCGGCCTCACGCCTGGATAGCCCGGTTGTGTGGCAGATGGCTTTTGCAATGCTGTCATTGTGGGCTGTTTATCGCTGGTGGTTGACAGGCACTATCGGGTATTCATTCGCCGCTATTGGGCTGTTTACAGCCCTGATCCTGCTGACTGGCCCCACTGGCCACGTCACAGCAGTGATGCTGATTGCCGCGCTGCTGGTCGCCGATCATACCTATCGCACCAACCATGACGGTGACCTGCCGTCGGCTGTTGAACAGGTGCAGTCCTGGCCGTGGCTGCGCGGCATTGGGCTTGCTGTAGCAATAGCGATTGCCGCCAGTACAAGCCTCATGCTGTACCCGGCGGGCCTGAACGCTATCGGACAAGCCATCAGCGCGGGGTTAGCAGGCTGGGTGCGACCTGTGCCGCAAACCCCGCTCTTTTATGGCATGTTTGCCAGTTTGCTGTATGAACTGTTTATCTGGGCGTTTGCTGGCATCGGTGTGCTGCTCATCTTCAACCAGGATGACGTGCCCTTTCTGGATACCTTTTTGGTCACATGGCTGTTGGCGGCAGCAGCAGGTGCTATTGTCTATCAGGGTACACTGGCCTTTCATGCCCTATGGCTCACACTGCCTTTGGCTGGACTGGCCTCACAGGCTATCTATCAGGCCCTTCAGGACAATCAAGATAACTTTATATGGTATGTTACCAACGACCGTTCCGGCGGCAGCTACGCCATGACTATTCCGGTCTGGACGCGCTGGGCCATCGCCGGTGGGGCGGCATTGTTTACAGCACTGCTGCTGATGCAAACCACCCAACTTGCATTGGATTTGTTGTTAACGAACTTTTCGCTGCCTCTACGCGATATTATGGACAGCATGGGTTTATCCCTCTTTTTCCAGATTTTCGTCACGCTGATCGTGGTGTTTGCCATCTTCAGCGTGGCCAGCCTCTACGGTGCCGCAGAAACACTCAAGGGGGCGGGCATCGGTGTGTTCATTGTGGGGCTGGTGGCCTCGCTGGGAACCGGCTGGCAGATTTCCGTGAGCCGCGCTGACGACCCGACTGAGTTATGGCACAGCCGCGCTCATGGTGAAGAGGTGTTTGTGCTGCGTGAACAACTGCTGGAAATTGCCGAACGCCGCAGTGAAGGCTTCCCGGCGATGGCAGTCACCGTTGTGACAGACGACCAGCACATCCACGAAAACGGTATTATCGCCTGGGCTATAAGAGACTTCCACAACGCGACCTTTGTAAGCGACCCGGCACAGGCCCGCACGCAAGAAGTCATCATCGCGCCAATGACGCCAGAAGCCCCCAACCTCGGCGGCAATTACGTCGGCCAGGCTGTTGTCATTAGCCGTGATTGGAATCTAGATTCCTTGACAGCCCAGGGAATGTTGGCATGGTGGATACAACGGCGCACACGCATCCCGGCCCAAACCTCGCAAGAAGTGGTGCTGTGGCTGCGCCAGGACGTGTACGATGGCACCGTAACCGATCCAACCCAACCTTAGTGAGGAATCTTGCACGATGCTGTGTAAACAAGCCGTAGCCGACCAACAATCACCGGAACGATGACCGTGCCCAATCCGTCTACCCCATTACATACACAACAAACGTGCGACCTCATCGAGCGAGCGCTACAGGGTGACCAACACGCCTATGCTAACCTGTACGATTTGTATGCGGCTGGCCTGTACCGCTTGCTGTACGGCATTCTGCTCAACCGCCAGGATGCCGAGGATGTTACGCAGGAAGCATTTGTGTACGCCTTCAAAAACCTGGATCGCTTCGACGAAAAACGGGCCAGCTTCAAAACATGGTTGTACACCATCGCCGTTAGCCGCAGCCGCAACGTCCACCGCCGCCAGCGCCCTATTTCACTGGACATCACAGACATGATGCGCCTGAAAACACCTTCCCCCCGTGCGGAAGACCCAGAAGCACATCTGGCAGAGCAGAACGCTAAAGAGGCCATTAACAAGGCGCTGGCGGCTCTATCGCCCCGGCTGCGAGAGGCGGTTGTACTGCGGTATGGCCACGGCCTAACGTACCGCGAAGTAGCCGAAGTCATGCGCTGCCCGCAAAAAACCGCAGAAAGCCGGGTTCGGCTGGCCCACCGCAAACTGCACAGCGTGCTGCAAGCGGACGGGCAGAGCTTGCTGGAAGAACTGTTGAGTACATAGGCCATTGAAGATGCTCACATGCGAAGATACCCGCTCACAATTGGTCGCCTACATTCACAATGAGCTGCCACGCCGCAAGCGTCAGCGTTTAGCGCAGCATTTGCAGCAATGCACGGCCTGCTATGCCGACTACGTTCGTGAGCGCGACGCCGCCCAACACCTCACACGTGAGCTAACGTTATTGGGTCAACCCACATCGCCGCAACTGGACAGCATCTGGGCGGTAGTCGCTACAGAGGTCAACACATCAAAGGCGGCAAGTGCCACGAGCCGCAGCGCTTACAACTGGCAGCATGGCGTTGCCTGGGCAGCCCTGGTAATCCTGTGCATGATCCCCTGGACGATGACCTGGGACAATCTGATTAGTGTCACATCAACTTTCGGTGTGACGCCCGTTGATGTGCCCGCCGATACGCCCGAAAGCACCCGTATTGGTGCGGCTAAGGTGCGGGTCAACATGTTACAGGCCAATTTTGATGTGCCAACACAGGATGCGCTAAACCCCACACCAACAATTACACCACCCGCAGTGCCCATTCCACATTAAAGCAAGTTATCATCTCAGTGGCTAACTAAACAAGCAAATCAGGTAAATAGAACCCAATGACGACAACCCTTAACCAACAAAACCCTGAAGACGCCAACGTCGATCTTATGGCACGGGCTTTGGGGCGTGTGTACACGCTCAATTGGGAAGCCATCACCTACATTGCGATATTTGCAATGGCCGTGTTCACGCGCTTCTTCATGCTGGGCGAACGCGCCATGAGCCACGATGAAAGCCTGCACACCCGCTACTCCTACAACTTGGCGGTGGATGGCAACTTCCAGCACACACCGCTGATGCATGGCCCGGTGTTATTTCACTTTACTGCGCTGTTTTACTTCCTGTTTGGTGCGAACGATTTCACCTCAAGGTTGTATACGGCCATCCTGGGCATCGCAGTGGTCATAATGCCGCTTTTGTTCCGGCGCTGGCTGGGCAAATGGGGCGCTCTGCTTGCGTCCATCATGCTGCTGATTTCGCCCATCACGCTGTACTATAACCGCTACATCCGCCACGATACGCCCAACATCTTCTTTTCCCTGTTGATGATTTACGGCATTTTCATGTATTTGAGTGGGCCAGAAGGGCAAAAGCGGCGCGAACATTGGCTGTACCTCATCGCCGGGGCCATGCTGCTAAACCTGGGCAGTAAAGAGACGGCCTTCATCTACGTGGCGATTATGGGCCTCTATCTGGCCGCGTTCTGGTTTGTGCGCTTGTTCCAGCATTATCGGGGGACGCCGGGCAAAACACCTTTCTACATGATGATGATGGCGTTTGGTGTTGGAGGGGTTGCAGCACTGGGTATGTATGTAACGCTGTCCATCAACCTGGGTGAGCAGCCCTTCTTTACGGCCATCAACACGCTAGGCGACACGACCACCTTTACCCTGTGGACGGTGGCGGTCATCATCGCTATCACGTTTATGGTGGCGATGACGCTGTTTACCGCTTTCAATCGCAGCCGGGTGCAACTTGGCGCAGCAGAGGGAGTATTGTTCTTCGCGCTGTCGTTTGTCGTCTCTACCATCCTGATTATTGCCGAGGAGTTGTCACGTATCCCCAGTGATGAAGCTGCGGAGGTCGTCAGCGTGACGTTTATCCCGGTGATTGCGGCGTGGGTTGTGGCAGCCATTGCCATCGGAGCAATTCTGGTGGCGTGGAATACAGGTGTGTGGCAGGCGATGAAAGATCACTTTCCAGAGTTTGACCTGCTTATTCTCATTGGCACGCTGATTCTGCCCTGGGCATCCCCTATCGTTATCAAGCTGGCGGGCGTCCACATGACCGTCCAGGATATGCAGTCCTACACCCGCATCGACCTGACCATCGTCATCTTATCTACACTGGCGACGTTCGCCATCGCCACAACCGCCGGGCTGTTGTGGAATTGGCGCAAGTGGTTGATAAGTATGGCCATCTTCTACGCCCTGTTTTTCTTCTTTTTCACAACGATGCTTACCAACGGGGCGGGCGTCGGCACAGGCTTGATCGGCAGTTTGGGCTACTGGCTGGAGCAGCAGGGCGTCCGGCGCGGCAGCCAACCTCAGTATTACTACCTGGGTGTGATTCTGCCGATGTACGAGTATTTGCCCATCATCGGCAGTGTGGCGGCAATGTTTGGCGGCCTGACGTGGTTCTGGCGCTTCCGTCGCACCCGCCTGGAAGAAGGGCGCGAAGCTGCTATGAGCCTGTTGGACTACGATGAATATAACCCAATTGGCACTGTAGACGACCCTGTTGCAGTGGAAGCCAGCAACCGAACACACGAAGACGACAGGCGGGCCAGCGACTACGACCCGGTTGCGTCCGAGTACGCTGATGATTCCATTTCAGCGCTGCCAGTTACCGAAAGCGTGCAGCCAAACCCAACCACCGATTGGAACTACGACCCCGTTGACGCACAGCCCGAAGCTGAGCAAGAACATACAAGCCGATTGCAACAGGGGCCAAAACGTGACCCAGCCGACCCAGAATTCCTGAGTAACCTGCCCTTCCTGCCGTTTGTGGCCTGGTGGGCCATCCTCAACCTGATTGGCTACACGCTTGCTGGCGAGAAAATGCCCTGGCTGGCCATACACATGGCCCTACCTATGATTTTGCTGGCAGGGTGGTTCTTCGGGCGCATTTTCCAACGCATTGACACCAGGAAGCTGCTGCCCTATGGCTGGGCTTACCTTGTACTGGTACCCGTGCTTCTGATTTTGATCGTGCGGATGTTCGGGCCAATCGTCTTCGGTGAAAATCTGCTCACTGGCCTGGACATCAACAGCCTACGACAAACGGGCAACTGGCTAGGCGTTGTGCTGGCAACGGGTGTCGTCACCTTTGCCCTGTTCTGGTTATCCGAACGTACAGGCTTCGATCACCTGCGGCGGATGGCAGCCGTAGCCGTTTTTGGTTTGCTGTCCATCTTGACGCTGCGAACCGCGTGGATGGCGTCGTTTATCAATTACGATTTGGCCAACGAATACCTGGTTTACGCGCACGCCGCCCCAGCCGTCAAACTTGTGCTTGAGGACATCGAAGACCTCAGCCGCCGCTCCACAGACGGCCTCGACCTGGCCTTTGTTTATGACAACGAAGTGAGCTGGCCGTATAGCTGGTACTTCCGCGAGTTCAATAATGCGACCTACGCTGGCGAAAGCCCCAACGCACAGATGATAGACAACGCCGTCGTGGCTGTCGTAGGCGAAGCGAATCGCTCCAAGTTTGAACCGCTACTGGAAGACAACTACTACCGCCGCGAATACATCCGGCTGTGGTGGCCTATGCAAGACTACTTCAATATGACGCCCGCCCGTCTGGGCAATACGTTCCAACCCACGCCAGAATCAGCCCAGGTGCGGCGTGGTCTGTGGAACATCTGGTGGGCGCGTGATTATGAAGCCTATGGCGACGCCACAAACCGCGACTTCTCACTGACGGGCTGGCCTGTTTCTGACCGGATGCACGTCTACGTTCGCAAGGATTTCGCGTCACAAATCTGGGACCTGGGCATTGGTGAAGGCACTGTTCCCGGCTTGACGGAGGTCGCCGTTAACATGTGCAATGCCAACTGGCAGTCCACCGGTGCCGACCTCGTCTTTGGTGAAACCCCTCTTACCGAAGGGTTGCTGGCCCCGGTTGGCCTATCTGTGGCAGATGGACGGGTGTATGTCGCTGAACAAGGTGCCCATCGCATCTCTGTATTTGACACTGACGGCAACTATATCGAATCCTTCGGGCAGCAGGGCAGCGCGTTAAACACCACTGGCCAAACTGGCGATCATAGCGAATCGCTGGGGCTGCTTGAGCGGCCTAACAGCGTCTCTGTGAGTGAGAGTGGTAATGTGTACGTGGCGGATACCTGGAACTTCCGTATTCAGCAGTTCACGGGCGACGGTGAGGCGCTTGACGCCTTTGGCACACGTTACGAGCAGGGTGCTGCCGCCGAAGTGCAGCCGCTGGATGGCTTCTGGGGGCCGCGTGAGGTAATGGTGGCCGGTAGCAGTGTGTTCGTCGCAGATACAGGCAACAAGCGCATCCGCGTCTATAACCTGGACGGTGACTTCTTATATGACATCGGCTCAGCGGGCAGCGAAGAGGGCAACTTGGAAGAACCCGCGGGCCTCGCCCTGAGCGACGACGGGCGGCTTTACGTGGTCGATACGTGGAACCGACGCATTAGCGTCTTCCGGGAAACTGGCGAGTTCGACTTCGCCTTCCGGGTGCGGGCATGGTACAACGACCGGGGCAACCGGCCCTATGTCGCCGTCGATTCGGAGCGCGGCTTCGCCTACGTGACCGACCCTGAAGCAGCGCGTGTACTCGTCTATGATCTGGAAGGCAACTGCCTGGGGTCCTTCGGCCAACCTGCGCCTGAAGGCAGCATCAGTGATAATCAGTTCCGGGTGGCAGCGGGCATCGCCCTGGACGAAGACGGCAATGTTTATGTGTCTGACACGGACGCGGGCCGCATCGTGAAATACGCCCCGTTCGACCCGCCGCCCATGCCTGAAGCGGCTGCATCCAATGCAGAAGCGGACGGCGAAGGCGCTCAGATGAATGTGGACGACGATACCCTTGCAAATGACCCTGAAGCGGTTGACATGAGCGAGCGTGAGGACGGCAACAGTCAAAGTATTCCGCTACAAATCATCCCGGAGGATAATCTACCGGATAGTAACGACAGCGAAGAGTAAGCAGCAGCAAACAGCGTTGGTCAGGGGATTAGCGCTGTTTGTTTGTCCATTGACTCAAGTTGCGCCTGCCCTATAATGTGGAATATGCAGGGCGGTTAGCTCAATTGGCAGAGCATTCGCCTTACAAGCGAAGGGTTATAGGTTCGAGTCCTATACCGCCCACAATCTAAGCTTATGTTCCGCAGTTGTTGTTCACGGGTTTTTAGGTTTATTTATAGTCTATAAAGGTTCATGAGATGTATCATACAATAGTTTGAGTAATCAGTAAATTAATAGAATATGGTGCATCATTCGCGGTTTTAATGTCTCATTCAATCATTTTTTGAAGAATTGAATTATTTTTCTTAATGCAATATGAAATAAAGGTCTTTAAAGACACGCTTTGAACCTTTACGGTATCGCGCATCAAGTGCGGAACATAAGCTCAGTACATGGAAGTAATCGAAACATTTCTAAAGAATGAATTTGAGAACGAATAATCATAAAGGGGTGCATCGGTGAAATCGCCATTTTCATCAAACGACAAAGCCCATTTACGCAAAATGGCATTAGAAGAAATCATACAGCTATCAAATAAATCTAACCGCAAGTTGAGCTATTTGGGTCTACCGTCTCCTTGGATGGGAGATATAGCTGTATGGAAAGAATATATTGATAGGGTTTGTG
>DAOTTY010000113.1:0-4413 GCA_034437575.1 Anaerolineae bacterium
CCAACCCACCCACCCTGCCAGATCAGGGCCAACTGATCGAACAGGTCAAAGCCGCGCTGCGTCACTATTGGGGCGGGCCGGGCCTTAGCCGCAGCCGCCTGTTGGAACTGCAAGTGGTGCGCGACTGTATGGCCAACAACGATAACCCCGCGCAAGCGCTCCGCTCTGTGCTGCAACAGGCCATTGACAGCCAGCGCCCCGACGGTGACCGCAAAGCCACCGACCCCGAATGGACGCTGTACAACATCCTGGATATGCGCTTTGTGAAGGGGCAAAAGGTAGCAGAAGTGGCGAACCGGTTGGCCATTGCCGAGGCTACGCTCTATCGCCGCCAGCGGGACGCCATCGAAGCTGTTGCCAACGCCATTGAGCGCATGGAACGCGACCGCTTTGAAGACACCCAATGACGCGCATTTTCACAACCGGGCGCGGTCAGTTGGGGCTGCTGCTGATCGGCGCGGCAGCCGTGCTGCTGGTCGTGATGGCCCACTACACCACCGCCCCCGGCCCCACCCTCACCGACGCCCACCAGGGCGCAGCCATCACCTTTAGCGCAGCGCACCCAGCCGTTTGGCGCAACACCGGCTGCGTTGACCTGACATGGCGGCTGTCTAACATCAGTGAGGTGTACCTTAACGACGTGGCCACCGTGGGTGAGCAGGTAGAAGCGTGGTGCCTGCCCCCGCCAGCAAGCTATCGGGGCTTTTACCGCGACCCGGCCCCGGCTGAACTGCGC
Organism: Anaerolineae bacterium; assembly: GCA_034437575.1. Classification (GTDB taxonomy): domain Bacteria; phylum Chloroflexota; class Anaerolineae; order Aggregatilineales; family Phototrophicaceae; genus DAOTTY01. The sequence continues at coordinate 737 of DAOTTY010000113.1, forward strand.
GTGCGCTTCAACAACGGCGAAATCCGGCGCTACACAGTGCGGGTTTACGCGATGCAGCCGTTTATCGAGCGGATTGTGGTGCCGTTGGTGCTGGCCGGGCTGCTGGCAATTGGCTCGCTGTATCTGCCCTGGCGCGTCACCGATTGGTTATCGCGCCCGCGCCCGTTACCCGTTGGGGTAACAGCGTGGCTGGGGCGTCATTGGCGGCGCTGGGCGATTGCCGGGCTGCTGGCGGCGGCCCTGGTCATGACGCTCTACATCGCCTACCGCCTGACGTTGGCCCCACCTTATGCTTACACGACTGGCGCGGGTGAGGCGCGGCTTACCATCACGGTAGACCCGCCCGTTGTGCTGCGCGGCGGCGACTGCACGACCCTGGCATGGTCGGGTGAGGGCATCACCGCGCTCACTTTGGACGACGACAGTGTGCCCACCGCCGGGGAGATGCAGTGGTGCCTGCCTCCGCGTGCCAGCAACAGTATTCCGCAGTTTGAAATCGAAACGGCAGGCGGCGAAACCCACCGCCGTACAATCTACATCGCCGCGATGCTGCCCGTAATCGGCTATAGTGTGCTGCCGCTGTTGGCCGCTGCCGCCACCCTGATGCGGATTCGGCGGCGCTGGCACCCTGCCCCGCCGCGCTCACACCTGCTGTTGACGCCGTTCATACGTGACGGCCAGCTTGATGTGCTGCTGCTGGCGGTGTTCATGGCGATTAACGCCCTGGTGGTTAGCAATGTGTTCCGTCACAACGCCGGACTCGCCCACGATGGCGAAGACCACTTCCTCTACAGTTTGATCCTGGCGGACGGACGCCTGCCCACCGCTGCTGAGACGAATCAGTTTTTTGCGCCGCCCCTGGTGTATGTGGTGCCGGCCATCGTACACCGGGCGGCCACCGCCGCCGGGCTGCCGCCCTGTAGCGCCTACACCAACGAGCCGTTTACCTGCCGCCTGGTTGCCAAAACCGGGCAGGCGCAAAACATTGTCGCTGCTATCGGCATTACCTATTTGCTGCTGCTGATTTGCCGTCAGGTACGCCCCCAGGATCATCTGCTGCACCTGCACACGCTGCTGATTTTGGGCACGCTGCCCGTTTTCCAGCGCTCAATGGTCTACCAGCGCGGGGAGCCGTTCGTGGCGCTGTTCACGCTGCTGGTCATGCACCGGCTGCTGGTGATGCTGCCCACACAGCGCAAACCAACCGCCCGCGATGCCTGGATGATCGGGCTGGGGTTCGGGCTGTTGGCACTCAGCCGCCAGTGGGGGGTGTTCGCGGGCCTGGGCATCGGGCTGTGGGCGCTGCTGGTTGTCGTTCAACGTGGGCGGGCCGGGCTGCCCCTGCTGCGAACGGGTACGGTGAGCATCGTGATTGCGGCGGTGAGTGGTGGCTGGTTTTACCTGTTAACGGCGTGGCGCAACGGCTCGGTTACCGCGTTCAACCGGGAGGCCGAACTGGGCCAGCAGGCAGCCAACTTCTTTGCGCTCAAACCGCTGGAGTTCTACATCGGGTTGGGCAGCGGCACCCTGTTCGAGATGCCCTTTCGCGCCGCACGCATTGCCCAGGTCATCCCCATCTTCTACACGGAAATGTGGGGCGATTACTGGGGCATGTTCTATTTGCCGTCTACCGACTTTTCCGTGTGGACGGCAGCCCCCCCCCCACAGCCAATTCAGTATATGGCATGGGTCAACGTCCTTTCCCTGCTGCCGACGGCGGTTTTGCTGCTAGGTTTGGCCTATGGGGTCATGCACCTTTATGATGGGCTGCGGGGTCGCCAGGAGGATACCCGCACAATGGCCCTTTTTCTGGCGACGTGCGTGGTGCTTGTTTCGTTGATCGGCTACGGCTGGTTTCTCATCAAATACCCACACAGCGTTGGGGATACCATCAAAGCCATGTATGTGCTGCAAATCTTTCCCTTACTTTCCATGCTCACCGGGGCCGTACTTGTGCAACTGCGCCACTATCACGGTTGGGCCTATACAGTCCTCGTTGGCTCTTACGCTGTTGTCACAGCACACAATCTAGCTATGTTAGTGACAAACTTCACAGGCTAGGCAAATTGATCCCCTCTTGATATATGACAAATGTCAATGATAATCAACATGTACTTCACTCATGTTTTGCTCATATAATGGTATTATTGGCCGAGTAAACTGCGAAGCTGTGTTCATAGCGCACTGCTTTGTTGATTTTTAGATGACAGTTTCCTATGCTGTTGATTAGGGGATACAGCTTTAACTTTCCGTCACACTTCGTAAAGGACACAGTGTGATTGTAGGTGATAACAAAGCTGTTGTAGTTTAGTGGTAAATTGTATACGTTAAGAAGGAATATCTTATGGATACGGAATGGCACTCGCAGCTACCGCCACCGCTAGAAGAAGGCTACTGGGAAGCCCTGCTGCGCGAGGGGGAACACGCGGAGCCAGTCACCGGGGAAGCGAATGGCTACAGCCGATTTGTTTTCAATACGGCCCACCGCGAAAGACCGTTTGGCACCTTCGCCATCCACGACATTCAAGTTGATTCTGCTGAAGTTGATCGTGACTGGCATGACATCGAAGCCATTATGAACGATGACGAAACGATTGAGCTGCCGGTTACGGGCTACAATCGCGGTGGGCTGCTTGTTGAATGGCGCAACCTGCGGGGCTTCGTCCCGGCAAGCCAACTGGTTGGCTTCCCCACACACATGGGGCCGAACACCCGTCGTGACTTGCTCATGGAACGTGTGGGCTACGAGTTGAGCCTGCGCGTTATCGAACTGGACCGCGACCAGAATCGGTTGGTCCTTTCTGAGCGGGCCGCCCAGGTACAGCCGGGGGAACGCGCTCATATTTTGGAGCATCTCGCCAGGGGGGACATCGTCAAGGGCGCAGTGACGAACATCTGCGACTTCGGTGCCTTTGTTGATTTGGGCGGCCTGGAAGGGCTGATCCACATTAGCGAACTGAGTTGGGGCCGGGTTGGCCATCCGACGGATGTGCTTGAACGCGGCGAGATTGTCCGCGTGCATGTGTTAGATACCGATAAAGACGCGGGCCGGGTCGCGCTCAGCCTGAAGCGCCTTTACCCTGACCCCTGGCGCACCGTGGAGCAGAAGTACACCGTCGGTGAGGTGATTGAGGTCATCATAACGAATGTCGTTGACTTTGGTGCATTTGCCTGCATTGAAGAAGGGCTGGAGGGGTTAATTCACATCTCTGAACTGTCTGACGAGCCGTTCCTGCATCCATGCAACGTGCTTGATGACGGCCAGATCGTCCATGCCCGCATCCTGAGTATCGACAGCCAGTCGCGGCGGTTGGGCCTGAGCCTGCGCCACACACACCACATCGACAGCGATGTTTAGGCTGCGCCACAACCGAATACAGCAACAGGGCCGGGTGAAGGCACCACCCGGCTCTTTTTGCGTTTCGCGTATCCCATGTGTGCAGCGATGTACGCTATAATGATGGAGCAACGTAACAAAAACGTTTGACGCAGTACGAGGCACTCGTGGTAGAACAGCAAACTCCAACACTCGACGGGCAAGAGGGCGATAACCCCACGCCAGAGGAAGACTATCCCATCAACCCGGAATTCTGGGACAGCATCCTCGACCTATTTCCGTCTTGGGGCGACGAGATCATTGCACTGCTGCTGATTCTGTTTGGGATTTTGTCGTTCCT
>DAOTTY010000114.1:0-56601 GCA_034437575.1 Anaerolineae bacterium
ACGCGCCAGAACCCACCGCCATCCCGGAGAATGCCCCACCCATCACGGGCGAAATCTCGGTGAACATCTTCACAACGCCCGCCCAGCAGCGCACCATGCGCATCACCCCCAACGCGGATGGCTCGTTTATCATGGAGTTGATTCGTGGCGGGCGCATCGTCTATGAGGCGCGGTATCAGTTCTACGAGTCGTCTGGCCGCTATGAGAACATCCGCAACAGCTTTGAGTACATGAGCTTTAGTGATACAGCAGGCGATACGTCATTGGGCTGCAACCGTGACCCGGACATCGAAGGGTTCTTCAATGGTGCTGCGTTCCAGGCACGGGTGGGCTGTTAACGCAGCTACGCCGTACCCTGTAGCGTGGGCCGTCACATTGGACGGCCCACTACAAGCCCGTTTGAATCGGTAGGGGCGCACCGACGTGTGCGCTCATCACGGATTCCCCATGCTCAGCCTATCTATTCCGCGAGGCCCTGTTCCACAAAGTACCTCGCGGAAACCGCAATATCTTCGACCTGCATCATCTCGATAATCAGGCGCGGGCGCTGTTCCAATTTTCGCAGTGCTTTGAATACGCTGTGCCAGCGAATTTGGCCCTGCCCGGCGGCCCAATGGCGATCAACAATGCCGTCCGTGTCTTGCAGGTGAACGTGGCCGAGCAGGTCGCCCGCCTGCCGAATCCACACATCGGGCGGCGCGCCGTATTGCAGTGAGGTGATGTAGGCGTGGCCGGTGTCTATGCTGACGCGCACAAAGTCAGATTCAACGCCGCGCACCATCTCCGCGTGCCAGTCCGGGCGGTAGTCGAAGATGTTCTCCACCATCAAGGTGCAGTTGGCCTGCTCCGCGACGGGCACCACCTCTGCCAGCGTCTCTTGCATCCGGGACAGGGTGCTTTTCGGTTTGTTGACTGGCTGCCCCAGGTACGTGACCGGGCTGTGTGTAACCATGTGCGTTGCACCTACTTCCGCTGCAAATTCCAACCCCTGCTTGAGCCGCTCAATCGTCACCTGTTGAATCTTCGGGTCTTGCGGGGCGAGGGTCAGCGTGAGGAAGGGGCCGTGAATGCCGCGCCGCCCGGTGTGGCCGTCCAGGGCAGCGTTAACGGTGGCGGCTGTCTCGCGCCAGTTGCCATCCAGCACTTCCGGGCTGATGGCGTCCTGAATTTCGATGTCGCGCTGCTTTTCCAGCAGCCAGTCGCGGTACATAGGTAAATCAACGGAGCGCATGGCCGCGCCCACTACCAACGGAGCTGTTTCAGTCATCCTATTCCCTCTGGTTGCACAAAATCAGGTCTCAATGGGTTGAGGGTGCCGCACATACCGCAGATTTGCAACCCATGCGCCTTAACATACCATCCCCCCAACAAACGGGGGCCGTAGGTAGGTCTGCAAATCGGCTATAATGGTAAATGACATGCGTTGAACTCATCAAACGGAGGTTATGAACCGATGAAGCACACAATCACTGGGACGGTGATGCAGGTTGTTGAGATCAGTCTGGAACCGGGCGAAGCGGTCTTTACCGAGTCCGGGGGCATGGCGTGGATGGATGACGGCATCACGATGGAAACGAACAGCCGGGGCGGTATCGGCAAGATGCTGGGGCGGGCGCTCAGCGGTGAATCGCTGTTTATGACGACCTACACCGCCCGCGCAGCCGCGACGATGGGCTTCACGCCAGAGGTGCCGGGTAATGTGGTGGCCATGCAGCTTGCCCAGGGTGAGGAAATCATCGCGCAGCGCAATGCGTTTATGTTCGCGGAAAACTCGGTTGGCCTCGAAGTGTACTTCCGGCGGAAAGTGGGCGCGGGCTTCTTCGGCGGTGAAGGCTTTGTCATGCAGAAGGTCAGCGGGCCGGGCATGGCGTTTTTTGAGTTGGGCGGCGAGATCATCGAGCGGACGCTGGAGCCGGGGCAGGTGCTGAAGGTTGATCCCGGCCATGTGGCCATGCACGACCCGTCTATTGACTACGACCTGGAGATGGTGAAGGGCGTGGCGAACATCTTCATGGGCGGTGAGGGCCTGTTCCTGGCGAAGTTGACCGGGCCGGGGCGCGTGTGGCTGCAAACCATGCCACTGATTAACTTTGCGCGTTCACTCATCCCGTATCTGCCGTCCAGCCGGGGCTAAAGCCCACACCGGGTCGGCACCACCGCCGACCCCTACAGGCCATGCCGAATCAACCCGGCTTACAGCAGCATTTGGCCTATGTTGTGCAAGCGCGGGCGCAACCCACTGAACCGCTCCGCGACTTTGTTGTTGTTCACCGCAATGCCCACTGCCTGATCCATGCCCACCAGCACGACTATCTTGCGGGCGCGGGTGATGGCAGTGTACAGCAAGTTGCGCTGCAACATAATGTAGTGCTGGTTCATGATGGGCACCACCACAACCGGGTACTCGCTGCCCTGGCTGCGGTGAATGCTGATGCAGTAGGCCAGCACCAACTGGTCAACCTCGTTGAACGTATAGTCAATGCGCTGGTCATTCATGATGACTTCCACCTGACCTTCGCCTTTGTCAATCGAGCGAATGCGCCCGCTGTCACCATTGAACACGTTTTTGTCGTAGTTGTTGCGCGTTTGCATCACCTTATCGCCCACGCGGTAGGTGCGCCCATTGACAGTCACCTGGGCCTTGCTGCCCCCGCCATTGAGCGCGGCTTGCAACTGCTCATTGAGTGCATTAACGCCCACTGGCCCCTTGTACATCGGGGCCAACACCTGAATGTCGTTGACCGGATGAAAACCGAACTTGCTAGGCACGCGGTTGACGACGACATCCACCACCATTTGCCCGGCGTCTTGCGGCGTGGTTTGCCGGAAGAAGAAGAAGTCGTCGCTGTCGTTGCCCAGGTACGGCAGGTTGCCCGTATTGATCGCGTGGGCGTTAGAGACGATGTGGCTGCGGGCATCCTGGCGAAAAATCGTAGACAGGCGCGTGACGTGAGCCACCCCGCTGTCGATCACGTCGCGCAGCACATTGCCCGCGCCCACACTCGGCAACTGATCCACATCACCCACCAGCATCAGGTGGGCACGCATGGGCAGTGCCTTCAGCACATTGTAGAACAGCACCAGGTCCAGCATCGACGTTTCGTCCAGCACCAGCATGTCGATGTCCAGCGGGTTGTCCTCGTTGAAGTCAAACTCATGCTCACCCGGTTGGAAGCCCAACATGCGGTGAATGGTGCTGGCGTGGCGCTCTGTCGTCTCAGAGAGGCGCTTGGCGGCGCGTCCAGTGGGGGCGGCCAGGGCCACCACGCGATCTATCCCCTCTAGGGCGTCAATGACCATCTTGAGCGTGGTGGTTTTACCGGTGCCGGGGCCGCCCGTCAGCACAGTGATTTTGTGCGTCAGCGCAGCTTTAACGGCGTTCTGCTGCTGGTCAGTGAGGGTGACGTGGCTCTTTTTCATCAGGCCCGCCACGTAAGCGTCAATGTCAGCGGCTTGCGGCTTGGCCAGCGTGAGCGTTGGGCTAGCGGCGAGCATCTGGCGCAGCACCCTTACCGCGCCGCGCTCGGAGTGGAAGTACACCGGCTCATAGATGGCCTCGACGGACTCGCCATCTATTTGCAGCGTCTCAGATTTAATCAGCCCTTCGCGCAGGCGCTGCTCCACGACCCTATCCACCAGCGCCAGGTCATCCAGGCCCAACAGGGTGTTGGTCGTTTCCATCAGCACAGGGCGCGGCGCGTAGGTGTGCCCGTCCTGGGCAAGCCGACTGAGCGCAAACGACAGGCCCGCACTCACGCGCTCGGTGCTATCCAGCTTCAGGCCCATTTCCTGGGCGATTCCGTCCGCTTTGATGAAGCCCACCCCGAACAACTCATCGGCAAGCTGGTAGGGGTTCTTTTGCACCACGCTGATGGTCTGGTCACCGTACTGCGCGAAGATGCGCCGGGCAAAGCGGGTCGTTACGCCATAGCCCTGCAAAAAGATAATCGCGTCACGTTCGGCGTAGTTCTCGCGCCACTGCTTAATGAGCTTGTTGGCTTTGTGTTCTTGCAGGCCGGGCACGTTGTACAAGTCTTCCGGGTTGTGGTTGAGTACATCGAGCGTTTCGGTGCCAAAGTGATCGACAATTTTTTCGGCGGTTTTGGGGCCAATGCCGCTGACAATTTCCGACAGGTAACGGGTGATGCCGCGCTCACTAGTGGGCAAGATGGGGCGCACATGCGTGGCCTTGAACTGCATCCCCCACTTGGGGTCTTCGCGCCACTCACCACCGAACTCAGCGGCTTCGCCAGGGTTCAGTTCTGGCAGCACGCCGACGACGGCCACCGTACCATCACGGGCAACAGCATCATAGCGGGGCTTATCAGCGATGATTTTGAGAACGCTGTAGCCGTTTTCTGGGTTGAAATACGTGACGCGCTCAATCACGCCACTGAGGGTGTCGGTGGGTTGGTTGTTATCCATATCGGAATTGTACCCGATTTAGCGGTGAAACGTGATGCGAGATAGGCACGGTTGGGGGCTGTCTGTCATAGGGCCGCCACGCCGGGCGGCCCCGCCATGCAAATGTTGTAGGGGCGGGGCCGCGCCCCTGCCCGGTGTGAACGATAGCTATGACTGCTTCTTGTTGCGCCTGGGAAAGCGGCTTATCACGCTGCCCATCTGCGGGACGGGTAGGCGATCCCCGATTTTGAGGTCACCGTTAGTGGATGGCCCCTTAAAGCCGCCCGCAAATACGCCGAGTATGGTACCTTCGTCGGCTGCGGACTGCTTGAGGTAGGCCAGCCCAAGCTGGTAGCCGTCGGCATCGGGCGTGCAGCTTGTGACCATGCCCACCACACGCCCGCGATGATCGACAACCGGGTCACCCTGGCGCGGTGGGCGTGCCCCCTTACGATCCAGCCGGAAGCGGACAATCACGCTGTCGCGCCCGCTTTCGTAGCCTGTGTAGGGGCGCTTACCCACAAAAAACGGCTTCCAGTGGCGGGCATAGCCGCCCATGCCCGCATCCCCAGGGCGCAAGTTGAGCGGCCCGGCCAACTCATGCCCATACAGTGGCAGTCCAGCTTCGGTGCGTAGGCTGTCGCGGGAGGCGAGGCCGCACGGTTCTGCGCCCAGGTCAATCAGCCGTTGGAACAGTTCCGTCGCACAGTTGCCTTCTACGAACAACTCATAACCGCTGCGTTCGCCCGTGTAGCCCGTGCGCGACACAATCAGGTCGTAGCCGCCCAACGTGACCCGCATCACACCCGCCCACTTCAGCCGCTTGAGTGCGTCCAGCTGCGCGTCATCACCGCCCAGCGCAAGCAGAACCTCCAGGCTGTGCGGCCCTTGCAGTGCAATATCGTGGCGGCTTTCGCGGGCGGTGGGTTGGCGCAGGTTGTGCAACTCAAAGCTGTCGCCTGCTGTGAACGTCCGGTGGGGCTGGTCACGGGTGACGGCGAACTGGCCGCGCTTAACGCCGTCCAGCCACCGCCAGTCTTTACGCTCGTTGGCCGCATTGACCACCAGCAGGTACATGTCCGGCTCCACACGGTAAATGAGCAGGTCATCCAGCGGCAGGCCGTCCACGTCCAACAGGAAGCCGTACTGCGAATCCCCTACCGCCAGCTTGGTCACGTCGTTGGTGAAAACGGTGTTCAGGAACGCAGCCGCGCCGGGGCCATACGCGCCGAACGCGCCCATATGCGTCACGTCGAACACGCCCGCCCGCGTGCGGACGGCGTTGTGTTCGTTCGAGACGGACGTGTAGTAAACCGGCATGTCGTACCCGGCAAACTCGACCATCTTCGCACCCAGTTCAACGTGCAGGTCGTGCAAAACAGTGTGCGCCAGGGAATCGCGCTGCGGCTCTTCGTAAGTGAAGAACGGCAGCGCTTCAGCTTTTGGGAGGGCGGCCTTTTCCCCGTTAGCGCCGATGTGATACGGCTTGGGCGTGTAGCCTGTGCCAGTTTCCCATTCGCCTGTGTCGATGCTGTCCGGCGCATCCCCGGCGGTACGCACAACGACCGGCCCCGGCAGCCTGGCCTGCAAGTCGGTGGGGTCAAACACGACAAAGCCATCGGATAGCGAACGCAGCCACGCCGTCACCCGCTGGAGCTTGCCGCCTTCGATGTGCAGCTTGTAGCCGTCAGCCGTCTTTTCCACGTAGCCGCGTGTCATCGGCTCCCCAGATGGTTCGAGAACCCAGGTGGGGGCTATCTCGCCGTTACTCAGGCCGACGACCTGCCCGGTGAGCGCTTTGTCGGTGAATGCTTCTGCGTCTGCCCCCGTGATTTCGACTGTTTGCCAGCCCAGCGATTCGTCCTCGGCTTCCATGTAGTAGAAGTGCGGGTAGCCGTCGGCGGTGGCGTCGGTGTCAATGCCGATGCGGTCTACAAGGTCGCGCACCTGCAATTTGGCCTGTTGCAGCGCGTCAAAGTCGATCTTGGCGCGTAACACGGGCTTGCCCTTCTTGCCCGGCTGGTAGTACGGCACGCAGGCTTGCAGCACATCCGCAATGATGTTGCCCAGTTCGCGCGATTTGGCCTCGTCAAAGCCGCGCTGGGTAATCCAGGCGGTGCCCAGGCGCACACCCGATGCCCGGAAGGCGCTGGGGTCGCCGGGGATGGTGTTGCGGTTGGCCACAATGCCGATAATATCCAGGATGCGGGCGGCAATATCCCCGCTGAGGGTGGCACCGTCGTCGCCGACGATAGACTTACAATCTACCAGCAGCATGTGCGTATCCGTACCGCCGTAGGCGATGCGAATGCCGCGTTCCTGGATGGTGTCGGCCAGTGCAACCGCGTTTTTGGCCGTCTGATGCTGCAACTCGTGGAACTGTGGGGCTTTAGCCAGCTTCATCGCCACAGCCAACCCGGCCACGCTGTTCATGTGCGGGCCGCCCTGCTCACCGGGGAACACAGCACGGTCCATCTTCTTGGCGATGTCCTTGCTGTGGGTAATGCTCACAGCGCCACGCGGCCCGTTGAGCGTTTTGTGAGTGGTGAAGTTAACCACGTCTGCAATGCCGACCGGGTTCGGGTAGGCCCCCGCCAGCGCCATGCCCGCCGTATGCGCGATGTCCGCCAGCAGGTAGGCCCCCACTTCGTCGCAAATCGCCCGGAACTTTGCAAAGTCCGGGGCGAGGGGGTAGCTGGTGAACCCGGCAATAATCATCTTGGGCTTGTGTTCCAGCGCCAGCGCCCGGATGGTGTCGTAGTCGAGGCGTTCGGTTTGCGGGTCTACGCCGTAGCTAACAATATTGTAGTAAATGCCGCTGCGGTTGACCGGGCTTCCGTGCGTCAGGTGGCCGCCGTCCAGCAGGTCCAGGCCCATAACGGTATCGCCGACTGCCAGCAGGGCGGTGTAGGCGGCGCTGTTGGCGGGCGCACCAGAAAGCGGCTGCACATTCACATACAGGTCGTCAGCGCTCACACGGTCGTTAGCGAAGGCTTCGGCCACACGGCGGCGGGCCAGCGCCTCGATGATGTTGGCGTATTCAGTGCCTTTGTAGTAGCGAGCATCGCTGTTGCGGCGGTAATCGGCAAGCTGCGTGTCGTAGTTTAGGATGTCGCCTTCGCTCATCCAGCGGGTCGCTTCGGTGGGGTAGCCTTCCGCGTAGATGTTGTGGAAGGATGACCCGACGGCCTCGCGCACCGCCTGCGGGATGGTGCTTTCTGAGGGGATCATCACGAGGTGACGGGCCTGACGGGCCGTTTCATGCCGAATGAGGTCGGCAACGTCGGGGTCAAAGTCGGCCAGTGGCCCACGAAAGAGATAATCTTGGGTGGTCATAGGGAGAGGCTCCGGTAAAGGCTTAAATCTTGTTTAACGGGATTATATTGTAGCACGCATGGGTCACAGGGTGCCATGCATCCTCAACAAAAAGAGGCACGGATTTCCGTGCCTCGTGGCTTAACGTGGGTATGCTAAATGGGTTAGTCTTCGGTGCCTACGCCAAGCGCGTCCAGGCTCTCGCGGATGGCTTCAAGCTGGGCTTGCTGCGTGGCGATGACATCCGCCTGAGCGGTGGCGGTAGCTTGCAGTTCGTCAATGCGCTCGTCTACGTCAAACTCTGCCTGGGCCTGCCCGGTTGCGCGGATGGCCTCTATTTCCAGGGCGCGGGCGGTGGCGTCGGCCTGTAGTTCGATCAGGTCAGAGCGCATTTCGTCCATTTGCGCGTCCATTTCTGCGATTTCGGCAGCGCTTGCGTCGTCATCTGCCGAAGCAGCGGGAGCTTCAGCCTGGGCGGTTTCCAGCGCTTCGATGTTGGCCTGCGCGGTGGCGAGGTCGTTGTTAGCGGTTTCCAGTTCGGCCTGGGCCGTGGCCAGGTCAGCCGCGCTGGCGGCGTCTTCGTCACCGGCAGCGGCCTCAACGTTGGCTTCAGCCGTGGCGAGGGCTTCGCTGGCGGCATCTACCGTCGCCTGGGCAGCACGTACCTGACGGGTAGAGCGGGCGGCCAGCGTGGCGAGGTCGTCTTCGCCTTCAGCAACCTCGGTCGAAAGCGCTGCTTCTGTCGCGCTGGCACCGGCTATTTCAGCTTCCAGCGTTGCAGCCTGGGCGCTCATGGCCATGACTTCTTCGGTGACGGCGGCTTGCAGCGTGGCGGCTTCCTCACCAGCAGCCTCAAGTTCGGCTTCCAGGGTGGCGGCTTCGTCATCGGCAGCGGCCATTTCTGCCTCGAAGGTTTCGGCCTGCTCCACCATGGCCATCACCTCTTCGGTGGCAGCAGCTTGCAGCGTGGCGAGGTCGTCTTCCATGCCCGCGACCATTGAATCGGCCTCAGCCTGAGCGGTTGCAATCGCGTCTTCAGCCTGTTCAGCCTGCTCAGTCGCCTGGGCTTCTGCGGTGGCCAGGGCATCAGCGGACTGGGCCTCTGCCGTGGCGATGGCGTTGGCGGCTTCTTCTGCCTGGGCGGTGGACTCCGCTTCGAGGTCTACGATGGCCCCGGCCTGTTCGGTGGCGGCGGCTTGCAGGTCTGGGAACTCGGTGGCCGCTTCGACCATGAGTTCAGCGTTGACGGTGCTGGTGAGTTGGGCTTCTGTCGGGCCGGGTTCTGGCAGGGCACGCAGGATCAAAATGAGAACGAGCAGTGCGAATGCCCCCAGTGCCAACCACACATAGCCGGGCAGGGCTGAAAGTTCCTGGGCGATTTGGCTAAAGTCGTTCTGAGCGCCGCCCAGTCCTTCGGAGGGGGCGTAACCGGAATCTTCCGGTTCGGTGCTGGCTGCGGACTCGTCACTGGCTGCGGATTCGTCGTTGGCTGCGGACTCGTCGTTAGACGGGGTTTCGTTTGCCGGAGTGCTATCGTCGTCGGGAGTCAAGTTCTTGTCTTCGTCGGTCACGTTTTTTTGCTCCAGGGAATGATGACTAAGATACCGAAAGTTGCCCATGTGAGGCTGCCGAAAATGAACACACCCGGCAACCAATACGGACTATACCCAAACATAACGTGATTTTCGCCCGCTGGCAAAGACACTGCACGGAAATTAATGTTGGCTCGATAAATTGGGGCAAGTGACCCATTCACAGTGGCCGTCCAACCGGGGTAATACGAGTCATACAGCAATAAGACGCCGCCACTGGTCGTCTCCAGTTCGACTTCAGTCGGTAAATACTTGATAAATGTAATGTCACCGGGGGCAGTGAGGCTGATGTCGGGCACATTGCCAATGATGACCGCTTGTGTGGGGTCGTCAAGTGCCGTTGGCTCTGTATTGACGGATTCAAAGCTGCTGGCGATGACGGCGCGGGTGCTGCGATTGCCCGCATACAGTTTGATGTCGCTGGATAGCACCCGCTCATAGCTTACCCAGGAATTATCCGTCTCATACACCGGAATGAAGCTGCCCGTGCGCCCATCTACTGCGCTGACCGCTTGCAGATCAATGAACGCATTGCCCTCAAACACAAGGCAGCACGTTGAACGAGCGTCCTCAAACGTAAGGCGGGCCAGCTTCAAGCCGCTATCCGCATCATCGTAGGACACCGGTTCAAACTCGCGGCGTCCCTGCTCAGTTTGGATGGCGGGTGGGCTGCAATCGTTGTTATCGCGGCAGGTGTATAGGGCGTAAACACCAGTCATAGAGAAATCGTCCGGTGTGCCCGACCAGATGCCTGTGCCCCATTCGCGTGTGAACGCTGTGTCATAGTTGACATCCTCGTGCCATACATCAAACACCTTATCTGTGATGAGATAGCGGGCGTCCATCATCAGCAACAGCGACCGCCCTGGCACACACGCACCCCGGCAGTCTTCTAACGCGAGATTTTCCCGCAGGCGGCCATCACCAGGGACCTCCACCCCATCGGGATAGACCCGTTCCATGAAAGTGTTGTAGTGGCGCGTGGGCAGCAGCCCACCGTCGTAGCCATCGACAGAGGCGATGCCCCACGCCAGCGGCAGGTTAGGCGACAGCGTTTCTTTCAGCTTGGCTGCGACAAAGCTGTAACGCTCCTCAAGCAGGGTCATGCCCATTGCCTGATAGCGTGCGGAGAGTGTGGCCTGGTCGCCGGGGTCGAACAGCAGCCCGCTGATTGACAGCACACGACCGGGGGGGATGCCAGCGGCAGTGAGGCCGTTTTCATCCGTTTGGGTGTAGGCCAATAGCTGGCTGATGCTAAAGCGCTGGGCGCTCCATATTTGCGGCGGGACGAGGTCGTTATACGGCATCACCCACGACGCAGCGATCAATTCCACCAGGACGAGCGGCACCAGCACGATTCGATAGCGGCGCGGTGCGGCCATCAGCGCGAGTGCCGCCACCAGCGCAGCACCCCACGCCGCGAACGTCCGCAGGGTGGGCACCGCTGGCCCGTTGATCTCCTGCGGGGCGCGGCCCGCCAACAGCGACGCGCCCGCCAACACACCAACGACGATCACGGGCAGGGCGAAGCGCCGCCAATGGCGTGTATTGCTGGTGAGCAGTGCGTCAACGCCCAACCCCGCCAGGACTGCCGCACTCAGGCCGTAAAGGGCCAGCCACCGCGCCGGAACGCGGAACAAATCAAAGCCGGGAAGCTGCACAATCAGCCAGTTGAGCGGATTATACAGGCCCACCGCCAGGAACAACCCCGCCAGCGCCATCACGAGCCATGTGCGCCGCACCGGGAACTGCCCCGGCGTATGCGGGCGAAACAGGCTGAGTGAGGCAAGCGCTAACCCGGTCACGCCGATGTAGGCAATGTACTCGCTGAACACCTTGCCGTCGTAGCTGGGCAGCAGGCCGCGCCCCGCAATAAACGGACTCAGTGAAAACGAGAGGGCGGCATTGGGTGTAAGGCCACCGCTGCGGCTGCTTTGCCCAACGAGTTCGTAGGTGGGCACCAACTGCGGGGACGCCAGTACCAGCGCAATCAGGCTGGCCGTGGCCAACGGTAGCAAACCGCGCCATCTGCCAGACGCCAACACGTACAGGCCCATCCCTACGCCGCTGATGAACACCGTCTGCGTGTGGCCGGATAGGATTTGCAGCGCCATTGCCCCACCCAGCAGCAGGGTGTACAAGCGCGGGTAACGTGTTCTCCGGGACGGGTCTAGCGCATGGTGGAGCAGCAAAAACAGCCAGGGGAACCACGCCAACCCCTGCAACTGGTTAATCTGCTCAACGTGAGCGCCGATGTAGCCGCCCACCCCAAATCCTGCCGCCGTGACCAGTGCCCCGGCTGACCCCAGCCCGGCAGCGCGGCGGGCCAGCAGCCACGCGCCCAACGTCGCCCAGGCGATGTGCAGCAAAATGCTCACCCGTATCGCGTTGGGTGCATCCAGCAGGACGGTGAGCCAGTTAGGTGGGTAGAGCGTGCCAAGCTGCGGGTTTGCCAGCAGCGGCGCACCCATGAAGATGTCCGGCGTCCACAGGGGAAGCTGCCCGGCACGCAAAAACTGATCGCGCACCGTCCAGTACGGGTAAAAGTAGGTGAACGTGTCCCCGCGCCCCAGGATGTGGCCAGTAAAGGCCAGTTCACGAAAGACGACCAGCACCAGCGCGGCCAATATCAGCGGGGGCAGCCAGGGGACGAGTGGGCGCATGGGGGTAGGTAGACCTCGGTTATGAAATAACGCTCTGACGGACGCAGCGGCGCACAAAATCCTCGAACAGCGGGGCCGTAATGTGCAGCATTCGCTCTGGATGGAACTGTACGCCCAACACCCGCCCATCGGAAGATTCAATGCCTTCGATGACGCCATCGGTGCTGCGGGCGGTCACAGAAAGGCCCTCGCCCACGCCGCTGATGGCCTGAATATGATAGGTGTTCACGTCAATCTGGCTGCGGCCCAGCGCAATGTTCAGGCGTGAGTCCGGTTCAATGTAGATGGGGTGTTCGGTGCCGCCGCGCCTGGGGCTGTGGGCCACATCCGTTTCAATGTGCTGGGTCAGGTCACCATAAAGGGTACCGCCCGCCTGCGCGTTGATAAACTGCATCCCGTAGCAGATGCCCAGCACAGGCCGGGGGTCTTCTTCAAAGGCATGGTACAGTATCTTATCGGACTGGGTGCGCTGGGGGTCAACAGCGGGCAGGTCGTCGGGCAACAAACCGATCATGCCCTGGGTGAGGCCATCGCCGCCCGTCAGGATGAGGCCGTCTAGCATGGCGGTAAATTCCGACGCAAGGGTGGGTGATGTGAACGCCGGGACGATGACAGGCAGGCCGCCAACGGCTTCAATCGCTCGGATGTAGCTGTGGTTGAGAATTTGCTTACTATTTTCGTAGTCCGTGGTAATGCCAATCAGCGGACGCGACATAAATGCTCCTGTGCTTGTGAACAACCGTTGCGATAAAATAACCCGCGTATGGCTATACTGACATGAAATGATGCAGGCTTCAATTGTTTGACGGAAAAACAACCTACTTACAACATGTGCTGCCGGCTGTGCCGCAGGCCGTGAAGCAGGGTGCCCTGGCCAACTGCCCCGCTATCAGCCTGGTTCCGGTGGCAGGCTATGTGCCGCTGGCCGAATGCAACATCACGATGCTGGTGGGCCTGACGGGTACGGGCAAATCTACGACGTTGCAAGCGCTGCGACGTGCTGGACGGCTGACGTTCCACGAGGGCATTCCCTCCCGGCGGCAGCTTGCAGACCTGATTCTGATCCCGATGGCACAGCATCACCAGGGCGTACCCATTACCCCGGTCAAGGATAGAGTGGCCCGGTTCGGCTATACCCGCGTCTTCCGAGAGCAGATTGCGCCCGGTGGTACGGCAGAGGCTTACACCTGGTTTGATTGTAACCTGCCAGACGCGCCTATCCTGTCTGAAGGGGTGCGCGGGGCCAACGAGATTGACTATGTGCTGCAACACACGCGCTGGCGCATCATCGAACTGTGGGTGAACCCGGTAACGCGGCTCAAGCGGCTGAGTGACCGCCGCGAGGCATTCGACGCGGTAGGCAACGCAGACGGCACCGACCTGTCGTTCCTGTCATCAGAGCAAGCGGCGCAGGTGCGCGACCTGCTGGCCACCGGAGCGATCACCCCTGAAGCGGTGACCACCGTCCGCGAAGAGAGTGCCAACTATGGCGCTGCCCCCTACGACGCCAACACAACCGACCGCTATCACTGCCTGACCATCGACAGCCTGACGCCACAGCAAGTGGCCGACGCGATAACAAACTGGATCAACGGAGAAACCACCCCATGACCCGATTCACCCACACGCTTAAAGCCGCGCTGGTTGCGCTCACGCTGCTGGCGGCGGCACTCGCCTGTACAGCGAACCCCATTGTTGTTGTCACGCCGGGGGCAAACACAGGCGGCGGTTCGTCATCTGGCGGGAGTAATGGCAGCAACAGCAGTGCTGCGCCGGTGCAGGGCGGCGAAACCGGGCGCGTGGTGCGCGTTATCGACGGCGACACGATTGATGTGGACCTCAACGGAGCGGTGGTGCGGGTTCGCTACCTGGGCATAAACACCACAGAAACCAACCGGGGCGAAGTCTGCTCACAGGAAGGCAAGCAGGCCAACGCTGATCTGGTCCAGGGGCAAACGGTGCGCCTCGTGGCAGACGAAGACCCTATCGACCCCTACGACCGGGCGCTGCGCTATGTGTTCGTGGGCAGCACGCACGTCAATGCGGAGTTGGTGCGCCAGGGCTGGGCAGAGGCGGTGATGTACGAACCGAACGACGCCTACTGGGATGAACTTATCGCCCTGGAACAACAAGCGGCGGCGGCAGGGCGCGGCTGTCATGGGATGTCGAATATCTTTGATGACGATACTTACCGCCGCTGAGTGATGCGGGTTGGCTACGCCGGGCACAGCAGTGTGGCATAGCGGCGCGTGACCGTCAGCGACAGCGTGCGCCACATCCACCACGCCAAGACGATCCCCGCCCCGTTCGCAATCATGTCCGCAGCAGAGGCGTAGCGCCCCGCAATAAACATTTGCAAAAACTCCCCCATGGTGCCGAGGGTCATCACGATTAACAGGGCGATAAACGGCGCTGCTGATGCGCGAAAGTGCGGGATCAGCGCCCAGCACCACAGCGTAAACAGCAGCGCGAACGTGAACACATGCCCCAACAGCGACACATGATACTGGGCGGCGATCTTCAGGATGGGAATGCCCGCGATGGTTTGCAGTTCGGGGCGCAGCATCACAACGCAGATGAACAGCGTGAACCCCAGGGCCGTCCCAGCCCGCAGTAGACTAAAAGCGGTGTCGTTGTTCAGTATTCGGCGCATTGGCAGTCCTCAACAAAAACGGCGCGTGGGTCCGCGCCGCGTGTGCTTGATTGACACAAGGTGCATATCATACGCACACGTTACCTGTAGGTCTAGCCGGGATTGTGTGCCGCTTGATAGCATGAGCGCACGATTGAACAGTCAAGAAAGGCTTAGGGTATGCGGGTGGTACTCCAGCGGGTGACGAAGGGCAGCGTTACGGTAAAGGGGGAGGTGACGGGGGAGGTGGGCCTCGGGTTTGTGGCGCTGGTGGGCGTCACAGATGGTGACACCGAAGCCGAGGCACAGTTGCTTGCCAAAAAGACGGCCCACCTGCGCGTGTTTGAAGACGATTCAGGCAAAATGAACCTGTCCGCGTTGGACGTGGGCGGTGGGGTGCTGGTGGTCAGCCAATTTACACTGTATGCCGATGCGCGTAAGGGGCGGCGTCCCAGCTTTATCAAAGCGGCTCACCCGGATGTGGCCGCGCCGCTGGTACAAAAATACGCGGATTTCCTGACAGACGAAGGGATCAAAGATATTGGTCATGGGGTGTTCGGCGCGATGATGCAGGTGGAAATCCACAACAATGGCCCCGTCACGATCATTCTGGACACAGACGAACTGCGCTAGCGTAGTTTCGCTGCGCCCATGCTCGATATAAAATAGGGGCTGTGGTTCGATTTTTCAAACTCAGAGGATTGCAAATGACAGTCAATAAGCTACTTTCAAGTATCACGCTGCTGTTGGTCGCAAGTGTGACGGCGGCCTGTGGCGCAGTGGCCCCCGGCGGCGGCAGCCCGCCCGCAACATCCACCAACCCGCAGGCCGCAGACCGCTTTTTACCGACGCTTCCAAATTACACCGTGACCAGCGCCAGCAGCCTGTCTGACGCCATCAGCGCGGTTGCCGGTGAAGGGGCAGACCAGTTCGGGAATGCGGCGGTTCAGGTGGCCGTAGACCGCATTGACGCCTTTATCCGCTGCTATCAGGACGTAGGGGCCGTTGCTGCGAACATCTACACGCAGGTTGACCTGGAAAGTGTGCTGGGCGGCAACATCACGCCGTCGGTGGGTGCGGTGGCTGTGGTCAATCAAGACCTGGTGCGCGAGAACCTGATTGCCTGCGTGACAGGTGGCGGCAGCAACGAGAGCTTTTCGGCACAGTCCGCGCCGTCGGTATGCCAGAACAGCGGCAGCTTCTCAACGGGTGGAGATACCTTCACCTATATTTACATCGCCACCGACGACGCCTTCTGCACGGCGGTTGACAATCACTTCGCGGGGATCAATTAGGCGGGGGCGTGCCCCCATGCCGGGCGGCGTAGCCGTCGGGATGCGGTTGATCCATTCATTTTACGGCTGTTTTGCCCTCATCCCCCGGCCCTTTCTCCCAGCGTAAGCGTTCGGGAGAAGGGCGAAAATCGCTTTTGAAGTCCCTCTCCTGGCCGCGAAGCGGCGGTTGGGAAGGGGATTCAGGGTGAAGGGGTTAGAGGAAAGGGGAAAAATAGCGACCTGAGCAGTTGCTCATGTTCTAAAGTAAATCACCAGGTCAATGATGCCTGCACCAAGCAGGCCCAGCCCCAGCACAAACATCAGCACGATGGTCAGTGGCAGCATATAACGATCCATCTGCTCGTTGAGTTCGCCCAACCGCCCCACAATCAGCATCAGGATGAAGATCAGGCTGAGGAAAACCGCGTAGTAAGCAACCAGGAAAGCCAGCCCATAGCCGATGCCCCCGTCACGGATGCCGTCCAGCACAATAGGGCCGCTCACGGTAGACCAGAACAGGTACGGCGCGGGGTTGAGCGCATTCACCAGCAAGCCACGCAGATAGATTTCGATAAGCGGGCGTTCGCCGGGCAGCGGCGTCAGGCCGGGTGAGGTGTCTGTAATAGACTTTTTACGCTCCGCAGCCACACGGCGGTTATCGCGGTAGGTGGTAACACCCAGCCACAGCACGAACGTGCCGCCAACAATGCTCATCACGTCCAGGGCGTAATCGGGCAGCTCGTTGAGTACGTTCAGAAAAATAATGATAATCGGCGTGTCTATCACAACGGGGATGGTAATCAACGGCAGCGACCGCTGCCACCCCCGTGTGAGGACAATGTTAATCACGTAGCCGAGGAAGGGGCCAATGGTAATCCCGGCCAAAAAGCCGTAACCGAGTCCTTGAAAAACAAGCGGCGCTAAGCCGTTCATAGAAGTGGAAAACCTGTGTCTGCAATCACAAAGCGAATATAATGTCGTCTATGTTACCAGAATGCGCCGCCCGCACACCCCAAAACGCCGTCAGAACACCCCCAGCGCCCGCAGCCCCGTTACCAGCAGCCACCCACCAACCCCCGCCAGCAGCAGGCTAGCCGCCAGCAGCATCCCGCGCATCAGGCGTGGGTCTAATCGGCGCAGCCGGTCCAGGGCGAAGGCTTGCGCCGTAAGCATCCCCAAAAATGTGCCGTAAAACACCACCAGGAAGATTATAGCGTGCAGGGCGGATTGCTCTAGTGCTTGCTGAAGCAGCGGGCCATTTGCCAACGTCCAGAACAGGTAGGGGCCGGGGCTAAGCGCATTGAGCAGCATTGCCCGTGTAAGCGTGCCCCTGTTGCTGATAGCAGGTGCTGGTTCGGGGGTGGGGCTACCGGCCAGGGTGTTACCTGTGCGGAAGTCGCTCCACGCGCCCCATGCCAGATACAGCACAAACGCCCCACCAATGACCTGAATAACATCTACCACACGCGGGACCACCGCTTCCATCGTACCCAGGGCCAGCAGCACGGCCAGGATAATCGGAATATCTACAATGAGCGGCGATACAATTACCCACAGCGCCCGACGCCAGCCGTGTTTGAGGCTGATGTTCATCATGTAGCCGGTAAGCGGGCCAGGGGTCGCGCTGGCGGCAAAGCCGAGCGCAAAGCCCCGGCTGAATAGAGCGAGTAAGGTCATGTGATGTTGACGGGTTTATGACTAAAGCGGCTAATGTAGCACAGGAACGTGATCCGCGCACTGGCCACGCCAGAAAATCAGGGCCATTACAAAGTCAAGTTTTCACATCGCGGGGACAGCGTCCCCGCACCCCTGCAAAGGCTTAGCACCCTTTGAACCCGTGTTTTCGGACGCAGAGCGTCCGAAAAGGCAAGTTTTTGTTCACTTTTTGAAAAAAGTGACGGGTTTGGGCAGTGCCCAATCATCAGCCATGCAACTTTGCAAAAGCCCTGAATAGCCCTGCCAGAAAATGCACCGGGCGGGGGTTTTGTGCTAAACTGCATTTATTCACCTTCGCACGCTGGCAGCCTGCATCATGACAACCGCAACCTCAACCCATCCCCCATCAACCACAGCCCGCCACCGCTGGAACCCACTGTGGCTGCTGCTAATCATGCTGGTCGGTGGCGCTGTGCGCGTTGGGCTGGTGCTCACGTCGGATTTCCCGTTGGGCGATGGCGGCTTCTTCTATCAGAGTGTGCTGGACCTGCAAGCCAATGCGTTTGTGCCGCCGGTTCTATCCTCTTATAACTTGGAACAACTGCCGTATGTGTTCCCGCCAGCGGCGTTTTACATTGTGGGTGGTTTGCAATCGGTGACGAACGCCCCCCTGACGGCAATTTTCCGCTGGTACCCGCTGGTGATGAGTTTGCTGTCTATACTGGTGATGTACGTGTTTACCACGAACATTATGCGTCAACGTGACGAGGCGCTGCTGGCCACGATGATTTTTGCCGTGCTGCCCCTGGCTGTCATCCCCACGATTAGCGGTGGCGGTGTGGTTCGGGCGACGGCGACATTGTGTGCATTGGCAGCCGTGCATTACGGCAACCTGCTGGCAACACACGCCCGCCGGACGCTGATTGTGCCGATGGGGGTCTTCCTCGCGCTATCCCTACTCACGCAGTTCCAGTGGGGGTTATTTGCACTGGTTAGCTTGTTCGTGCTGTACTTCACACAGGAACGCACATCGAAGGCGGCCTCACTAATCGTGATTGCGGTGCTGCTGGGCCTTGTGTTGGCAGCCGCTTGGGTGGTGTATATTGATCGCTATCACACGCTGGCACCGCTGGTAAATGCGCTGTTCAACAACATAGACGGTGCCCCCCCGTTGACGCCGCTGTTCAGCCGACTGCGCGGTTTCACGTCGGAGCCGATGCTGGGGCTGCTGGCGGGCTTGGCCGGGATGGGCCTGTTTGTGTGTGCCGTCACCAAACGCTGGCTGATGATTGTGTGGATGGCGGTGCTGTTGGTCTTCCCGGTTGGGCTGGAACCGCTGGTGGTGCCGGTGTCGCTGCTGGCGGCAATTGGCGTTCACTTCCTGATTGGGGTAGGGGTCAGCAGCTTTCGCACACCCAGCCGCATGAACCCGGTAACAGGTGAGACGGTGCAGGCCAGCGACGATTGGCCCATCGTTGTGAGTGCTATCGGGGTGGTGGTGTTGATTGCGTACACGGTTGCGGGCGTCGTCCAGGCGCGGCAGGTGACGGAACTGCTGAGCAGTTTGGATCGTTCGCAGTTGCGTGCGATGGCGTGGGCCAAAGACAACACGCCGCCAGAAAGCCGCTTTATCGTCATTACAGGTGGGACGCTTGGTGATGAAGACATTGTGACGGACTGGTTTCCAACGTTGGCGGGGCGCACCAACATCGCCACCACGCGCTCCAGCGAACTGCTAAACGGCGTGGACTTTGAAAATCGCGTGCAAAACTACCAGCAACTGCAAGCCTGCGTGGGCCAGCGGGCGGTGTGTATTGAGGATATTGTGCCCAGTGCGCCTATCCCCACCTATGTGTACCTGTCGCCGCAGGTGCAAGGCAGGCTGCGAGCCGCACTGCTGCAAGACGCAACCTATGATCTTGTGTATCCAATAACGCGAACACGAGTCAACGCAACGCTTATCTTCCAACGACTGAACTGATACAGGCGCGTACTATGCAGGCTGACTCCCCCCAGACGATTACCAACGCGGGCCAGCCGCCCGCCGAAGCCATCAACATTGACATCGTGGGCTTCCTTTCTAGCCATTTTGTGCTGGTTGGGGTGGCGACTATAGCGGCGGGCGTGCTGCGCTATCTTGTGTTTCGTGGGATTGCATTCCCGTTGCAGGATGGGGCGTGGTTCTATCAAATGGCACAGGCAATAGCCGCAGGCAACTACCGCATCCCGCAAACAACGCTGTTCGACGGGCGTGCGTTTGAGTCATTCTTCCCGCCGCTGGGCCTGATGATTGCCGTATTTATTGACCGCCAGGTTGACGCGAGCTTGTTCGACCTGTTCCAAACCCTGCCGGGGCAGCTTAGCATGATGACGGTGCCGCTGGTGTACTTGCTTAGTCTGCGGATGACCGGGGCCAAATGGCTGAGTTTTACCACCGCGCTGCTGTTCGGGTTTACGCCCATCACGACAAACTGGATGGTGGTTGGCAGCGGGGTGGTTCGCACGCCGGGGTATATCTTTGCGCTGCTGGCGCTGCATCAGGCATATGCGCTGATTGTGCGGCGCAACGAAAACGCGCTGCTGACGACGGGCGTGTTAACGGCGTTCGCCTTCCTGAGTGACCCGGAGGCGGGGTACTTTGTGGTTTATACCATGCTGTTAATGGGGGCGGTTTTGGGGCGCAACCGCTACA
Organism: Anaerolineae bacterium; assembly: GCA_034437575.1. Taxonomy (GTDB): domain Bacteria; phylum Chloroflexota; class Anaerolineae; order Aggregatilineales; family Phototrophicaceae; genus DAOTTY01. Next base: position 20,229 of record DAOTTY010000114.1, read on the forward strand.
GCTTAATGAACCTGCTGTTTGCGATGTTGCTGCTAGTGATGATTTTCGGGGTTTGGTTTGTGCCCGCCGCCGTCACTTATGGCCTGGACCCATATGTTTCGGCGTCTTCAACGGTGATACGGCCAGCGCAGGTCCTCGGCCCACTCCTTGATACATCCCAGGCGTTCACACAAGAGCCGTTCATCCCCATGATTGCGGTGCTGGGCTACCTGGGCACGGCGCTGCTGGTGGCCAGGCGGCGGTTCTTTTTACCGGTGTGGTTCGTCGCAATTATGGTGCTGCAAACCCGGTCTGCCCCGGCGTTTATGGCCCTGCCACTGGCGTTTATGGCGGCGGCAGCGCTGCACCAACTCGTGATTCCGCTGCTGATGAAAGCCAGCCACGCCAGTTATAAAGATGGCCTGCCGGTGTTGCGCTTTAGTGAGCGGGGCAGGCTGCGGCAGTTGAACCAGGACATTTACCGGGGACCGGTGTGGCTGTTTGTGATAGCGCTGGCGGCATACATGGTGTATGGGGCCTATCGCGGGACGCAGCCACTGCGCGAGCGCGTGATAGCCCCGGTGGAACTGGCGGCCTTCGCGTTCATTACCGATCCGGCCAACCGCATCCCGGCTGATGCCCGCTTTCTGGTGTTCACGTCAGAAACAGATTGGCGGGCGGATGCCACCTCAACGTGGTTCCCGGCGCTAACGGGCCGCGAGAGCGTGCTGCTGGTGCCACAGTCGGCCTGGTATAACGACTTTGGGCCAACGCTGGCGCTGTACAACCAGATTGATGACTGCACCGACCAGCCGATTAGCTGCCTGACTGCGCTTGACCGGGATGTTGCCAGCGCCAGGGGCATCCCCGTGACGCCGCCCCTGTCTGAATCCGATTTGGTGCGGCTGCGTGTGTTGGACGACCCCACAGACTTTGTAGATGAGCAAGACCTGCTGCCAGAGGTGTTCGAGTATCTATACATCTCGCCGGGGGTGCAGGGGGCGCTGTTAGAGTACCTATTACAATCGGATGGTGAGGTTTATACATCTATCCGTGCCGAGGGCAATGCTCGCGTTTATCAGCTAAGCAGCTTGCAAGTCATAGAAGAGGCAGCCGAGGCACTTGAGGCAGAAGCACCCAACGCCGCTGAGACAGCCCCGGTGGGTGACTGATGAGGGCAAAACAGCTGTAAAATGAATTAACCAACAGTATCTGGCTCACTCGATAGCAGATGGCCTGGGTGGCGTGTAGGGGACGGCGGCGGCAATTGCCTGCAAGACAGACTCATCGCGCAGGCCCGTCGTCAGCGATTCCACGTAGATGCACTGACGCCAGTCAATCGCCACGTCGGCCTGGCTAATAGGGTCGTTTGTAAGGTCAATGTTGGCCCCACGTACAACTGCAATCGGTGTGGCCTCATCGCGTTCTCCCATCACCAGTTGTGCTGCGGCTACGATTGAATCTGCCACGCCGCGCACTGTCACCGCCATCGGATTGCCAAACAAATCAGCCTTGCCCCGCTCGTCTTGGGTGGGGCGGAAGCCCGCCGTTGCCAGGGCGACCCCGGTGGTACCCAGGCGACCGGGCATCAACCAGCTATCCGTGAGGACGACCCCCAACCGGACGCCGTAGTGGGCCTGCATCCCCTGCCAGATGCGCTCTGCGGTGGCGTAAGGATGTTCGCTGAACAGCACCACCTGCCCGCTGGGGATGTTGGAGCGATCTAGCCCGGCATTGGGTGAGATAATCCCCGCCTTTGCCGTGAGCAAAAAGCCCATGCCAATGCCCCCAAACACGAAATCGGCCTCGTTGAGCACAAGCTGCGCCATTGATGGGTGCATGTTGTAACGCTGGGCCAACTGTTGTGCCTCTGCCCCAACTTCCACGCGGTCAAGGTCTACCACGCGGCCCTCACTGATGGCGGCGTATTTGCTGGAAACGGCGATTACATCACCGTGATCTGGCGTAACTTCGGCGGTGGTAAGGGCATCCCGAAGCGTGGCGAGCAGGTCAAATGGGGTGTGGTGAACCGGCGCTTGAACCGGGTAAATGCTGAGGGCTGTCGGCGGCATGGTGGGTGCTTTCTGGCGACGGGTTGGCGTCCGTAATGCTACTTACCAGGTGCGATTTGACAACCCCGCGCTCGGTCAGGCCATAATGGGGTTACTCGTTGACCGGGGCGCTGGGGGCGCGTTACCCGGCAGTTGGCCCGAACCCGCCTGTGTTTGAACTGCCCACGAACAGATACTGCTAGCGGCGGCGGGCGACGAAGCGGGCCATGCGCTCCAGCGCCTGTTCGATGTTTTCGTAGCTGTTGGTGTAGCTGGCCCGGATGAAGCCGCTGCCACTGGCCCCGAACGCACTCCCTGGCACGACGGCCACGCTTTCTTCGCGCAGCAGTTGCTCACAGAATGCCTCGTCCGTTAGCCCGGTTGAGCGCACATCCGGGAAGGCGTAGAACGCGCCATTTGGCTCAAAGCAGGTCAGGCCCATGCTGTTGAAGCCGTCTACAATCAGGCGGCGGCTGCGGTCATAAGACTGGCGCATGATTTCCACGTCGGGTTCGCCGTGAGTGAGGGCGCGAACCCCGGCCACCTGCCCAATCGTCGGGGCAGACATGGTAAGGTACTGGTGCAGCTTCCGCATCCCACTCATGATGTCTGCCGGGGCAGACACATACCCGATGCGCCAGCCCGTCATGGCGAAGGCTTTGCTCATGCCGCTCATCAGGATGGTGCGCTCCTGCATCCCCGGCAGGGCCGCAAAGCAGATGTGATCCACGTCGTACACCAACCGATCATAAATCTCGTCGGAAATCACCATAAGGTCATGTGCTTCAGCCAGGTCAGCGATGCCCTGCAAATGCTCACGATCCATGACGGCACCCGTGGGGTTATTCGGGTAGCTGATGAGAATGGCACGGGTGCGCGGCGTAATCAGCGGTTCAATGTCAGCGCGGGTAACGCGGAAGTCGTTCTCAGCAGAGGTGGGCACCATCACCGGCACGGCCCCGGCCATCTGCACGGAAGCAGCGTTGCTCACAAAGCACGGCTCCACCACCAGCACTTCCTCACCAGGGTCGGCAACGGTCTTCACCGCCAGGAACAGCGCTTCACTCACGCCCACTGTTACCAGCACTTCCGTCTGCCAGTCATAGCGGATGCCATACAGCCGCTCGTTGTAGTCCACCACGGCGCGGCGCAGCTCGGCCATACCGGAGTTAGAGGTGTAGCCGGTGTTGCCATCTTCCAGTGATTTCACCCCGGCCTGTATGATATGATCGGGTGTAGAAAAGTTCGGCTCGCCGATGCCCAGCGTAATCACGTCGTCCATCGTGGCCGCGATGTCGAAGTAGCGGCGGATGCCTGATGGCGGAAGCTGCTGAACGCTGTTCGACACGTAGTTGCGGCGCGTTTTCACTGGAAGCTGCATGTGGATGGTTGTTCCTTTGCTTGGTTTGGGTGGCGCTTTTTCAAAGCAAGTGCAGATTATCACACAAATAACTGTTGCCCATAGGCCAGCCCCCACCAAAAATACCGGGGATTGTTGGACAGAGTGTATGAAGAACATGAGATCAGGGTTAGCTAAACCCGCCAAAGTGTGAAGGAAAGCGTATGTCAGCGGTTGAAACTCCGAAAAACGATGAACAGCCTGTATGGAAAGTCGCTGCGAAGGACAGCAGCCACCCGCTGCACGAAGCGACGTGGACACTGTTCCGTAAGAAGTTTAATGTCAAGCGGTCGGCAGCACGCCTGGAGCCGCAAAAGCAGCAGGTGATTGACTACATGATGCAGATTATCACCACGCCAGAGCTAGAGAAGACAGATTCGTTTGGCGGGGGCTATGCCTCGATTAACAGTGTGAGGCTGCTGGGCTATTGGCAAGTGACGGACGCCATTGCGCATCTGGTCAGAATAATGGAGGATGACCCGAAGGCCATAACCCTTATTTACGGCGCTGCCTCAATCGCGCTCAGTAATATGGGCGATGCTGCTATTGAGCCAATGTTTGCCTTTTATGAACGCAATCCTGATGAAGCCTTTACCACGGCGAGCATTTTGGGGAAGGCCGCCCGCAAAAACGACCGGGTATACGCCTTTATCCTGGAGCAGTTTGAAGAAGTCGATCCGAAAAAACCTAACGATGTAGACACTTACAGCCGTTGCTTGCTGGAATGCGATAAAGAGCAGGCGATCCCGTATTTGGAGGGGCTGCTGGCCAGGCGCAACTACTTCAGCAAGGATGCCCGCAGAATCGTCAAAGAATACATCGAGATCGCCCATGAAGGCTTTTTTGACCGCAGTCCGTATGATTAACTAAAGGGAGACACCCTTATGCAAATCCCAGAAATATCCAGTTTGTTTGTCCTGTCGATGTGCGGGCTGTCGCTCGTGTGTACGGGCGTGTTTGCCGTGATGGCCTTTGTGGTGCTGCGCTTTACCAGCGGCGAGCTGTTCGAGTTTGCGGGCGGCTTATTCGGCAACGATGATGCTAGCTCGGCTGATCCGGCGGGTGACCCAGGCCGGATAGCCGCCAGCCGCCGTGACCTGCGGGCGAAAGCCAATTCGTTCGACTTTGACGCGGCAGTGCGCCAGGACGCGCAGTCTGCCCCGAATACCTACGGCGAAAACACATCCCTGCGGCCAGACCGCCGCCCACGCCTGAACCCGGACAAGCGCGACCTCGACCTGCGCCCGCCGGGCCGCCAGTCCGATGACCCGGACGCGCTCCACGCGCCGCCGCCGCCCAACTTCAGCACGCGGGGCGAGTACCTGCCCAATACGAACAGCAACGTGGGCGACCGGGTGGGGCGTCATAACACAGGGCGCGGCCAAACAGGTCAACGCATGGACTCATACGGCAGTACGCTGCCCGGCCCCACCGAAGACGACGGCAGCAGCGCCCTTCGCAAGCGCTTACGGTCAGACCGTAACAGCCGCCGTGATGACGAGCGCTTTGGGGGGCAGTACGACTTTGATGGTGACGGTGATCTGGACACGTAAAACACACAGCCCCAGGGTGGGCCGTTGGAACGCGGCCCCACCCCTGTGCGTGTGCAGAAGTGCCTGAACCACGCCCTGGGGGCACCGTCTAAACAAATCTTTACGCATTCAAATCGTTCCTGAATTTGCGCGACGCAAGAATTAGGGTATGCTTGTTGTTACATTACGGTTTGATGTCTGTTTAAACTAGGTAACAATAAAGAGCGTCAAGATGGTCTCCACCCAGAGTGAAACGCGCCAGATTCTTATCGTGGAAGACGATAGCGACACCGCAGAGGCAATGGCGACCCTGCTGCATGACGCGGGATATACGGCTGTGTCTGTGCAGATGGGGGAAGATGCGCTGCATCATCTGACGCTCAATAACCCTGACTTGATCTTACTGGACCTGTACCTGCCAGACATCAACGGCCTGTACATCCTGGAAAGCGTGCGTGAGTACAGCTTTTTGCCGATGATTGTCATCAGTGGGGCTTCCCAACAGCAAGAAACCGTCGCCGCGTTAGAGGCCGGGGCCGATGACTTCCTGGCCAAGCCGTTTTCATCTGAGGAGCTGCTGGCGCGGGTGCGGGCGCTGCTGCGGCGCGTAGAGTGGACGCCAGAGTTACAAACACGCCTGCGAATCCGCAAGTTAGAGTTGGACATCCCCCGGCGGCAGGCCACCATGCGCGGCAAGCGGCTGCACCTGACCCCGATTGAATATGGGCTGCTGGCCACGCTGATGAAGAAGGCGGGCGAAACTGTAACGCATAACGACCTGCTGCTGGCGGTGTGGGGCGATAACTACAAGGGCGACTTCTCCGTACTGCGCGTGAATATCTCTCGGTTGCGCCAAAAACTGGAAGAGAACCCGCGCCACCCACAATACATCGTGACGGTTGCAGGACAGGGTTACATTATGCCCGTCGATTAACACCCACTTGCACCTGCACACAAACTTGCTAAAGTTGGCGCGGCTTACGCAAGTTTTTATTCAGTAATCACTCCAAAAATGACACGCAATGAGCAGTCAACTTCGAGCGTTATTGGTATTGGTGGGTGCTGTTTTGGTTGCCATAACGTACACCTTCCCGTTGTGGCAACCCTTTTTGGGGCTAATCCCTGGGCGTGGCGAAACCGCCGTGCTGGGTCTGCCAGCCGACATGTCTGAGCAGTTAGCGATGCTGCCCCCGGAGCGACTGGACGCGCTTTTAGACCTGGCCGACGAGGATGTAGACCTGGCGCAAAACCTGGCGATGGCCCATCTGCGTCAGGATCGGTTTATCAACGATGACGTGCCTGCTGCCATCGGTCAAAATCGCGTTATCGGTGGGCTGTTCCAACCCGCGTCAGAAACCATCGACGCCGAGGGCGACCTGACCATCTATGAAACGGCGGATGGCAGCCATATCGTCCGCTTTGACAACCTGGACGTGACCCACACGCCGGAGATGCGGGTTTACCTGTCTGCGGCCTTTAACCCGCTCACGCAGGAAGAGATGGAGCAAAACGGCAGCTTCCACAATGTTTCCGAACTGCGCGGTAACGCTGGGAACCAGAATTATACCCTCGCCCCAGAAATTGACCTTTCAGGCTACAATAGTATTGTTATTTACAGTGAAGCGCTGGGCGTTGTGATAGCTTATGCTCGCTTTAGCCTGCGCCTTTAAGGGGTTTTTTATGCCGGATTCGTACACGTCGCTTGCACCGATCTACGACACTATTGGAATGTCGTCTTTTGCTCGTCAGTTCGTCCCAAGTATGCTGGACTATGCTCAACGTCATGAGTGGCTGGGGCGGCAAATCCTGGAGTTGGGCTGCGGAACCGGCGCAGGCATCCTGACGCTGACCGACGGCAACTTCAATCTTATTGGCGTCGATCAGTCAGAGCAGATGTTAGCCGTTGCGTCTGCTAAAGATAACGGGGTGCATTGGGAAAAGGCAGACATTCGTGAATTGGGGGATGCGTTCGGCCAGCAAGACATGGTGCTGGCCGTAGATGTACTCAACGAACTGGACAACTCAGATCATCTTCGTGCGGTGTTTGGTGGCGTTCATGCCCTGCTGCGGGACGGGCGTCCTTTCATGTTTGATGTCCACACCATTGCCGGGCTAGCCCGACGCGGCACGGCTGGTGACCAAATTCTTTATGACAGTGATGATGTGATGGTTATTGTTCGCAACAGCTTTGATTATGACCGGCAAACTGCCACGCGCCAACATATTACCTATCGGCGGGGCGATGAGAACGCATGGGAACGGCTCGAAACAGTGCGAAGCATACGCGGGTTCCCGATTCAAGCAATTATTGGGTTGTTGAAGCAGAGCAAGTTTAGAAGCGTCACGATTCTGGACACGTCGCTGCAACCGTATCGGGGCCAGCAAACCACAGACCGTGTGATTTTTGTGGCAAACAATTAGATGGCTTTGGATGTAACTGAAACCACCGTGATTCCGGTGGATGTGGAACACAACGGCCTGCGGTTGGTGGTGGCGCTGGTGTTCGTGGTGGCCGGGATTGCGCTGTATGTCGTAATGGCTGCGCTTATCCCGGCAGAGGTGCTGAACCTGCTGGCGATTTTGGGGGCACTGTTGGGCGCGGCGGGCATCGCCTACCTGACAGAGACGCAGTTAAAGCGCCGCTGGCAAAGTGGCAAGTCTATCAAAATCAGCCGCCGTGTTGTTGCCCTCCACCAACCCCGGCAGGCGGACGCCATTACCCTAAACCCCGACCAAGCACTGACGCTGCGCTGGCGTTTTCGGATTGAGCGGCGCTCACGGGTGCCGAAGGGTTGGTATATGGTGGCGGCAGCGCTGGAACAGGACGACAAGCACATCACGGTTTACACGCTCATGTCCCCGCAGGGGTACGCCGCTTTTGACCCTGATGGGCGCTTCACTGCGCTGGAAAAAACGAAAGAGAGCGGCGATGCGGGGTCCTTGCGGCTGGCGGGCGAACAGCGACGGCTGCACCGGGCAGAGTCGCTGCGGTGGCATGAGGGCGTAGAGATGACCAACGACGATTTTATTGCGTATACTGGCTACCTGGAGACATTTTCCGTTGCAAAGTAGACCCATCGTAGATGTGTTGGCGCTGTTGCTGGTGTTTGTGGCGGCACCGGCTGCGGCCCAACCTGTTGACGACCTGCCGCCGTTTAGCAGCGTCACTGGTGACCTGGCGGCGGGCGCTTCGGAGGCGTGGACGTTCACAGCGGTAGACGGTGAGGTGCTATCGCTGGTGGCTGAGGGCGCGGGCGGCCTGGACCCCGCCCTGACGTTGTTTTCGGAAACGGGGGCAGTGCTGTTTGAAAACGACGACTACGACTATCCCCAATCCACGACAGCGGTGCTGCAAGGCATTACCATGCCATTCACAGGCAGTTACACCGTCCGTGTGAGTGCGTTTGATGACACGGCAGGCACGTACACGCTGGCGCGGTATCGCGGCTTTGCCGGGCTGAGTGTAGCGGATGGCCTGCTAGGCGGCACCTGGGAAGCCGACAACGACGCCCTCATGGTCGAGCCATCCGGTGGGCGGCTCGCGCTGTCGCTGGAAGAAGGGAACCTCTCTGCGTTTGCTGTAAACGGCGGGGCAGCCCGCCTGAGTGACTTTTACGCGCAGGTATCTGTCGCTGTGCAGGCAGGGTCATCGGGGTGGGCCGTCCACATGACCGGGCGGCAGCAAAGCGCCGAAAGCTATTATCAGTTATCTGTCAACCATCAGGGGTTCTGGCGGTTGCAGCGCCGGGCGGGCAGTGAGGTTATCCTGCTGCAAGACTGGATTTCTCACCCGGCAATTGAACCGGGCACCCCGACATTTGCCCTGGGCTTTTTGGCAAATGGGCCGGGCCTGGATGTGTTTTACAACGGCAGTTTGCTGCGCCATTTTGTGGATGACACTCTGCCAGACGGCATCATTGCGCTGGGGATTGAGTCGGTACCGGCGCTGGAAAGCGAGGTGACCGTGACCTTTTCCGATTTGGTCGTGACGGCACCGCTCACGGCGACGGGTGACCAACCGTTGATGGTGAAGCGGATGATCCTGGATGGCCCGTTAGAAATGGCCCTGGCGCTGGAACACCGCCAGACGATCCCGGCGGGGGGGGCGTTGGCCTTCAACGTGCCGCAAAGCTCGGTGCAGTCGGCGTCAGCGGGCGTCAGCCAGATTGGTTTAGCGACAGATTCAACGTTTAGCAACCTGGTGATGAGCACCGAGGTGACCCTGCCCCCGGCCCCGTCGAACCTATCGGGCTGTGGCATTTACCTGCGGGCTGGCGAAGGCGAACGGTACTTACTGGCATACCTGGATCAGACGGGGGCCTATGGCCTATCTGAGCGGCAGGGGGAGGCGTTCTTGCCGGGGGTGTTCGGCCAGATTGACGTGAGTACGGGCAGCACGCGCCAGCTTATTGTTGTGGCACGGGGCGATGTTGTGTTTTTGTATGTGGATGGGCGCTACGTGGGGCAGGTGCAAACGGCACTGCAAGCGGGGGGCGTTGGCAATGCTGCGGTCAACTTTGAGCCGGGAGCAACAACGTGCAGCTTTACCAACACCTGGTTGTGGACCTGGTAACAGCGTGAGAGCGCATCTGCGCCCCCACACACGTTAACGGCTTTAGCGGCCCATCACACTGCCGAGCGTATCGCACGCCGGGCAACTTCCGTCAGGCCGGAACATCGCGTAACCGCCCATCGGGTCGGTTTCGGTATAGAACGGGAAGTCCACGTTCCAAACGATCATAATGCGAACGCGGCCACTTTGCGCGGCCAGCGAAGCGGCCTCGGCCAGCCATGCAGCGTGCTGCTCAACCGTCGTGTTGGACGCCCAACCGAACGATGCCGGAATGGGTGCGTCAAAGCCCTGGCCAGATAGATACCCAAGCTCTGTATAGCACACCTGCTTGCCGCCAAACGGGTTGTAGCCGCGTGCGGTCATGCTTTGGTAGTAGTAGGTAGGGTACTCACCACGCGGGTCGCCGCCGTTGGTGTTGGGGGAAACAATCCCCTCGTTGTAGTGCAGGCCCACACAGTCCATGTACTGGCTTGCACCCGCTGCGGCCATGTCCTGCATAAACACGTCGTCGTTACAGCCCTGGGCCGTGCAGCCTGCCGTCCCGAAGAAGCCGGTTGGGGCCGGGGCACCACTAATCACAAGCGTGTTGGGGTTGGCACTGCGAATGGCGTTAGAGGCCGGGGCCAGCAAGCGAACGTAGTTTGCCCCGCTGATCTGGCCAGCAGGCCATTCGCGGTCGATGTTCGGCTCGTTCCACACTTCGATGGCGTCTACGCCCAGGCCAGCCAACCCCGCTACATAGTTGGAGTAGTCAGCCACATAGCCGTCAAAGTCCGCACCAAGCTGGCCCTTGTCGCCCACCACACCGAGCAGAATCCTGAAGCCGTTGGACTTCGCGGCGTCAATAATGCCTGCGTTGGCGGTGGCGTTGGCCCCAATGCTGTGCCGCACCTGCTTCTTGACCCAGGTCATCCCGGCGCGGTTCATCAGGTTAACCGTGTTGCCGTTCAGTTCCAGTACGTGGCCGCCCAGTTCAAAGCTGCCGTTGGCTGCCGCGCCAGCAACCGGGGCCGGGACATCAGCCGAGACAACCACTTCGTCATCGTTGTTGTCAGGTGCTGCCGGGGCGGCTGCGATTTGAACGTTGTCGCAGATAACGATGTCACGCAGGTCAAAGCTGATGCGCCCCTGATACTGTGACCCGTTCATGTCGGTAATGGTGTAGGTCCAGCCGAAGTAAATCGGGCGGGCCGCTGCCGGGTTATCAAGCTCAACGCAGTCGTCAATCCCGTTGATAAACTCGGTCTGCGTCCAGTCGTAGTTACGAACGATGGTCAGGTCGGTGTTGTATTCTTCTTCGATGGCGTCACGCACAGTAGAATAGCCTCGCCAAACCGGGTCGGTTGGCGTTGGGGTGGCGTCTTGTGCTGCGACGGGGGCGGCGTTGATTGAAAAGGTGATGGACGTAACGACAAGCAGAACTGCAAACGTCAGGCTGCGCCAAAATGTGCTGGCAAGTTGTTGTATCATACAGTTGCCTTCAAGCTCCTAGTTTCACATTTATAACTGTGAAGGTTGCGTAACCCCCCACAGCAGGTGCGGTATTCTACCAGCGAGAACCCCACCTGCGAAGGTTTATCGGACTTATTCTGAGAGCAATTCTGGCGATTTTGGCAACAGGTGCCGCTGCTAAGAGGACTTTAGTACCTCATCAATGATGCCGCGCAGCGTCGTCAGCCGGTCAACCACCATTGTTTGGCCCTGGGCTTGCATGGTGCCAATCAGCGCGTCGAACACGTCGAACAATTCACTGCCGTGCGTGGCGGCTTCTGCTTGAATGAGTTCGCGTGCTTTGGCCTCACTTTCTGCCGAGAGCAGGTCGCTAACAAAGCGCACGGATGGGTGCATGTTCTCGCGCAGGATGGTCATGATGGTGTCTCGGATGGACTTGAGCCTGGAAGACGCGCCGATGTCGCCCTGCTTTTCCGCCTCGTTGATGTTCATTTCCAGGATGGCCATGAAATTATCGTCAATGACGTTCAGGTTTGCCCGGATGACAGCTTCGGGCTGCTGTGACGTGAGGATTTGGCGCAGCAAGTCGGCCACGGCCTGCACCTGCATTTGCGACTGCTGATCCAGCATTTGCGTAAGCTGCAAAATGGTGTCGCGCATGGCTTCCAGCTTGGGGCGCTCGGCGGCGGGTGCCTTGCTGATTTCGCTGGTGAGTTCCTCAAAGAAGTTGTACTCAAACAGCGGGCGGGCCAGCCCAACGAACGCCTGCAAGCGGTCGTCGTCTTCGGCATAGGGCCGCACCAGCGCAACGACATCGGCAGGGGTGGGCCGCTCACCCAGGCCCTGAAGCAGTTGGGCCACCTCGCGCACCAGCCCCTCCTGCAATTCCGTCTGCTTGATGAGGTCCTGGCCAACGGTAGACAGTTCCGCAATACGCTGCTGCACCAGCAGCACCTCATCGGCCAATTCCTGACGGCCTTCCTGCATGTAGCGCTGGGCCATCAGGCTCATCGTCTGGAAGAACTCCATGTTTAGCTTGTCGTCATGTTCGGCCACCAGCGCCTCATATGTGGCCGGGTCGGTTTGCATGAACATCTGCGCCAACCGGGAGCGTTCCTTCTGGGCGTCCATCATCTCTTTGGTCACGCCGTCGGCTTCGAGCACCTGCTCAATAAAGCCCTGCATAGTGAGGGCGCGGCGCGGCTGCAAGATGTAGCCTTTAATCATCTTACCTTCTAGCGAATCAGTCACTTCGCGGGTGAGTACGCCAATGAACCTGTCGGTTTCGGTTTCATTCATGTTGAGCTGCATGGGCACAAACGTGATGAACAATTCCTTGCTGGCGTCGTGGTAAACCAGCGGCGTAGAGGCGGTGCTGCGGTTGCCGCAGTTGGGGCACAGGATGCTGTTGAGTGCCCCGGCCAGCAGTTGGCTTTTTGCCTGGGGGTTGTGGGCCGGGTCAATAATCGTCACTACCGCAGCCTGCGACCGCTGGCCACAGGCCGGGCAGTTAAAATCAATCGGTTTTGTCGTCTGCATAAGGTCTCCAAAATGGGCAGATTAACGAGCGAGTGAGAAGTAGAAGGTAGAGCCTTGCCCCGGTTGGCTATCAACGGCAATGGTGCCGCCGTGGGCATTCACAATGGCCTGCGACAGATACAAGCCCAGGCCCGTACCTTCCGTCTTACGGCTAAGGAAGTTATCCACCCGGTAGAAGCGCTCAAACAGGTGTTCCTGTTCAGATTGGGTCATGCCGATACCCTGGTCACGAACGTAAATCGTCACCGAGTCATCGTTATACGCACCGCTGACCTCAATGATGCCGCCATCAGGCGAGTACTTGAGGGCATTGCTCAGCAGGTTGTCAATCACCTGCCGTAACCGCACCTCGTCGGCTTCGATGGTCGGGAAGCCCGCCATAAAGTTGAGTTGCAGGGTGTGCCTGGTGGTGCGCGTCTGGAAGCGTTCGACGGCGCGGGCGGCTACTTGATCGAGGTGGGTGGCGTCCAGGTTGATTTCAATGGACTGACGCGCTTGAATTTTGCTGGCGGTAATCAGGTTATCTACCAGGCCGTTAAGCCGGTCAGATTCTTCTGAGATGACCGCAAGCCCGTCCCGCACCACGTCCTTGTTCCACGTCACGTCACTGCGGCTAAGCGTTTCTGCATAGCCCTTTATCAGCGTGATGGGCGTCCGCAGTTCGTGGGATACTGTAGAGACGAACATATTTTGCATTTCCTGCGCTTTACGAAAGTTCGTGATGTCGCGCACGTTGGCAATCACGTTGGTCAGGTGGCCAGTACGCGCCAGCAGCGGCGCGTAGGTGATGCCCACTGCCAGCGTCACCCCGTCGCGGCGCACGATGTCGCCCTCAACGTACAGGGTTTGGGGTTCGTCGTCTGCTTCGGTGCTTTCTGTCGTGATGGTCGTGGCCCCCTGCACCGGGTTATAGGGCCAACCTTGCGCCACGAACTGCGTCACATCGTTGATGTTGTCATTGTCCCAGCGGATGACGTTGGCCACATGCAGCCCAAACGCGGCGGCGGCGTCCCAGGCAGTGATGCGTTCCAGGGCGGTGTTAAAGCTGACGATGTTCAAGTCCGCGTCCAAAATCATAACGCCGTCGGCACTGTGCTGGAGGATGGCGGCCAGGCGGCGGCGTTCCTGGTCAATGCCTGCATACAGTTGGGCATTGTGAACGGCGATGGCCGCCTGGTCGGCAAAGCTCTGGAGCACCTGAAGGTCGTCTGGGGTGGCGCTGCCCCGGTAGGCCCGAAACACAATCAGCAGGCCGGACGGCTCCCCCGCTGTGGTTAACGGCAGGGCAATAGACTGCTTGAGTGACGGGTGTAGGGACGTGGCAATTTCGCGCAGCTTGTCGTTGATACGCTCGGCGGTGATACTGTCTGGCACGTCGGAAACGAAGTCTTCCAGCAGCAGGTTCAGCCGCCCGATGTGTTCGTTGTCGATGCCCAACGTCGCCCGGACGCGATAGCGCCCGCTCATCTCGCGTAGGGCAATCAGGCCCACCTCACCGGCAAGCATCACAACCGATGCGTTCAACACCAGCCGCAGCACCTCACCCAGGTCAAGCTGGGCGGTGATGGCGCGGGAGATTTCAAGCAAAAAGTCGCGTTGGCGAACTCGAAAGTCGTGCAGGGTTAGCATGGCGGCTCAAATCGGGACTTGTCTTACTCACTTGGTTCTTAGGATAGCATAGCGACTGCGACCCCTCCACAAGAGGACTGTTAGTATTCATGTCTAAAAACGCCTAGTCCGCCGCAACAATGCGGGCCACCTCGTCAATTCGCTCTATGCCACCCTGGGCCAACACCAACGCCGCCGCCCCGACAATGCTGACATCCTCCGACAAGTCCGGCGGCACGATGTCCAGGTTCTGCCAATAAGCATCATCAATGGTGTACATCTGGATGACACTGCGGGCGGGGGCAAGCAGCAAGTCGCCCATGCCCTGGGCCACACCCCCGCCAATCACAATCATGGATGGGTTAAACACATGCAACAGCGACACGATCCCCAACCCCAGGATGCGCCCCGCCCCGGCCACCACATCCAGCGCCAGCGGGTCGCCTTCCTGGCAGGCTTGCGTGATGAGCTTGCCGTCGATGGCGTCAATGCTGCCGTTGGCCATGTCCAGCATTTTTGAAACGGCCCCCGCCCGCAGCCGCGCCTGCACCTTACGCGCAATGGCTGGCCCGGCGGCCTCTTTTTCAAGGGTGGTAACGTCGCTGCCCATCACCAGTGGCATGTGGCCGATTTCTGCGGCCAGGCCCTCATGCCCGTAGATCATGTGACCGTTGGAGATAATGCCGCCGCCAATGCCAGTACTCACGGTGATGTAGATCACGTTGCTACGCCCACGAGCAGCGCCCATCACTGTTTCTGCTAAAACGGCAACATTGGCATCGTTGCCCACGAAAACCGGCACGTTGAACTCGTCGTTCAGGATTTGGGCCAGCGGGACGTTGTGCCAGCCTGCCAGGTTAGGCGGGGCGACTAGAACGCCTGTATTCGGGTTAGTGGGGCCGGGGGCGCTAAAGCCGATACCCGCCACCGGGCGATCTGTGGGGAGGACGCTGCGAATGAGGTCTTTGATACGTTGAATCGTCACGTCAAAGCCGTCCTCGGCGCGGGTCAGTGTTTCCTCACGCTGCAAGATGTTCAGGCTGTCGTCGCAGCGGGCCACCCGCACCCGCGTCCCACCCAGGTCTACCCCCACGATCATCAAATTAGACATACGTTCTAAACTCCGTTGGTTTGATGTTGTCGCTCTATCGTCGCACTGTTAGAATACCATGAACCCATTGGCGCACTGTAGGCCAACCAACAAAACACAACAGGAACGAACCGCATGGCGCGTGTAACCCCCGTTCGCCAACAATACCTTGATGTTAAAGCCCAGTACCCGAACTGTATCGTGCTGTTCCGGTTGGGCGACTTTTACGAGATGTTCGATGAAGACGCGGAAATTGCCGCCCGCGAACTGGACATCGCGCTAACAGGGCGCACCTACGGCAGCGACCCGGCGAAAGTTCCAATGGCAGGGGTACCCCACCACGCAATTGATAACTACATCCCGCGCCTGATTGAACGCGGCTACCATGTGGCCATCTGCGATCAAGTTGGGGAAGTGACCGGGCGCGGGCCAGTTGAGCGGGCCGTGACGCGGGTGCTGACGCCCGGCACGGTTATTGAGCCAACCCTGCTGCCAGAAGACCGCTCGAATTACCTGTTGGCGCTGCTGCCTGCGGGTGACCTGGACGCGGGCGAGTGGTTCCATGCGGGGTTAGCCTACGTGGATATTTCCACAGGCGAGTTTGGCGTCACACAGCTCACCGGTGATAACGTGGGCCTGCTGGTGTTAGAGGAACTCTCGCGCCTGTCACCCAGTGAGGTCATCATGCCGGAAGGCTGGGCGGCAAAGGGCGTCACCGTGCCGCCGGGCACGCACCTCACGCAGCTAGACGATTGGCGCTTTGAGGGTAGCAGCGCCGAGCAAACCCTGTACGAGCATTTCAACGTCCGCACGCTGGATGGGTTCGGCCTGGGCGATAAGCCCTATGCTGCGTGTGCTGCCGGGGCGATTGTAGGCTATTTGCGCGACACCCAAAAAAACAGCCTCGCCCAACTCACGCAGATGCGGCTGTATTCAACCGCGTCGTTTATGGTGCTAGACCCGTTCACGCGGCGCAACTTAGAGCTAACCGAAACCATCCGGGAGCGGCGGACGCGGGGCAGCCTGTTGAGTGTGTTAGACCGCACCGTTACGTCGATGGGGGCGCGGCTGCTGCGGACGTGGCTGAGCCAACCGCTGCTGGACCTCAAGCGGCTGAACGCCCGCCTGAACGCCGTCGAAGCGCTGACAGAAGGTGGCCCACTGCGGGCTGAACTGGACGACGCGCTGCGGCAGGTCAGCGATTTAGAGCGCCTGACGAACCGCCTGCGCGTGGGCCGCGCCAACCCGCGTGATTTGCTGGCCCTGCGCGATAGCCTGTCGATAGTGCCCACGCTCAAGGCGTTAATCGAAAGCATTGCCCCACTGGAACCGCTGGCAACCCGCCTAGACCCGTGCCAGGAAGCATGTGGCCACATCAGCGCGGCCATCACTGACGACCCGCCCGCCGTCATGAACACGATGGGCACTATCCGGGCGGGCTACGCGCAAGAACTGGACCATGTGATGGCCCGCAGCAAAGATGCCCGCGACTGGATTGCCAACCTGGAAACCGTCGAGCGCAAGCGCACCGGCATTGAAAAGCTGAAGGTGGGCTACAATAAGGTGTTCGGCTATTACATCGAAGTCACCCATGCACAAACCAACAACGTGCCCGATGACTACATCCGTAAGCAAACACTCGTCAATGCAGAGCGCTACATCACGCCGGAGATGAAAGACTACGAAACCATCGTCCTCAATGCCGAAGAAGAAATCCTGGATGTGGAGCGCGATCTGTTTGACCGCGTGTGTGTTCAGCTTGCCGCCGACAGCGAACGGATGCTGCACACCGCCCGCGCTATCGCCCACCTGGATGTGCTGCTGTCACTGGCGCAGGTGGCCGTCCGCGAGGGGTTCGCACGGCCTACCCTCACCGATGACGACACACTCAACATCAAAAGCGGGCGTCACCCCGTCGTGGAGCAACTGCTACAGGGCGGCGTGCGCTACGTGCCCAACGACACCCACTTTGACAGTGACTCACGCATTCACATCATCACCGGGCCGAACATGTCCGGCAAGTCCACATACATCCGGCAGGTGGCCATTATCACGCTGATGGCCCAGGTGGGTAGCTTTGTCCCGGCTGATGAAGCCACCATCGGCCTGACAGATCGCATCTTTGCCCGCATCGGCGCTCAAGACGAAATCCATGCGGGGCAAAGCACGTTTATGGTGGAAATGATCGAAACGGCGCGGCTGCTGAGCGGCAGCACCGGGCGCAGCCTGCTGATATTGGACGAGGTAGGCCGGGGCACATCCACCTATGACGGGCTGGCGATTGCCCGCGCTGTGATCGAGTACATCCACAACAACCCGCGCCTGAACTGCCGCACGCTGTTCGCCACCCACTACCACGAACTAACGGAACTGCCCAATGTGCTGCCGCGTGCCCGAAACTACAACGTGGCCGTCAGCGAAAGCGGGGACGACCTGGTGTTTTTGCATAAGGTGCTGCCCGGCGGCGCAGATCGCAGCTTCGGGGTGCATGTGGCGCAAATCGCGGGGTTACCCCGCCCGGTTGTAGACCGTGCCCGCGAACTGCTCCAGCAGCTAGAAGCCGACGGCAGCAACTTCAGCCTGCCAATGGCCGACGGCGTCCCGGAGCCGGACGAGCCGCAGCAGTTCACGTTCATGGATTTGGAGAGCGGCCAGCTTAACCCGGCGGTTAAGGCGCTGCGCGACCTGGAAGTGGATAACCTGAGTCCGTTAGAGGCCCTGACCAAGCTGTACGAACTCAAGCGCATGTCTGGCGGCTAAGTCGATAGAATTCTCTAACATGACGCAATCCGTTTCGCGCTGGTGCCCCATGCCAAGTACAATGAACCTGACATTGTGAGCGCACCAGGGGATTGACGCACATGCTTAACGCCAATGGTAAATCGGCGAGGGAAACGGCCATCGACCTGCTCCAAGCGGTGCAGGATGCCGTTGAAGCGGATCAGACGCAAACCGCCCTCAAAACACTGGAACAACTACAACAGCACATCCAGGCATGGAGCCGCAGCGAGCGCACCCAGCAGGCGAAAGCCTGGTTAGACGATGCGCTGGCCGGGGAACTGCTGGCGTTCAACACGGAAGCTGCCCGAACACACCTCACTGCCTGGCACGAGGCGTTAGACCCCGAAGCTGAAGTGCCCGCCGAGTTCACTACCTATGAGGGGCGGGTCAAAGAGCAAACACAGCGCAAGCAGGAAAACATCCAGGTGCGCGGCGTGATGGCCCACTGCGACGAACTGTTCACAAAGGCGGTTGAGTTAGAAGCCGGGGACGCGCCACCCAACCCGCAGTTTATGCTGGCCAACTACTACGACAAAGCCGTTGCGATTGCGAAAGCCGCCCACGCAGAAATCCCCAGCAGCCCGGAACTGGATGTATTAGCGCGGCGTGCGGTGCAATTGCAAGCGAACAAAAAGACGGCATCACGCATCTATGCGATGGCGCTTGAAGACGAGGAGTATACGGAGGCACTCGCCGCGCTCGACGGCCTGCCCATTAACTTGAAGGTGCCGCGCTACGCCAACATCACCAACGAGGGCGTCAATGAACTGCGCTTCCGTGATATGGTGGCGATGGAAACGGCCCGTGCTGAAATCCGGGCGCAGGCGCAAACCTGGGCCGAAGGCGAAGCCGCCGCACGGGTGCGGGCCGCGCAGGGCTTTTTGGATGAACACCAGCCGGAAAACGCCGTCGATCAACTGGACATGCCGCCGCAGTTCAACACGTTACTCAGCGGCGAAACCCGTACCCACCTGGACGGGCTGCGCCGTCAGGCAGACACGGCCCTGCAAAACAAGCGCACCGCTGCCGACCTGCTCAACCGGGCGAATTTGCAAGCCCCTGAAGACGACATCGCCGCGTGGGACACGTATCAACAGGCACGCCAGCTTGACCCTAACGCGGCTCAACTGGCCGAAACACGCAAGGTCATCATTCGGGCGATGCAAACACAGCTAGAGAAAATGGTCGCGCAGGCCGAAGAAGCCTTTCAGAACCGCCAGATGGACCGCGTTCGAGAGTTGTTCCAGCAGGGGCGGGCTGTGTATGTAGGCAAGGACGACTCGCTGGCAGACTACCTGGAGCAACTGGCCGAGGCCAACGGCATGACCGAGCGCTACGCCGAATACATGGAAAGCGCGACGGCACTGCACGAGCAGGTGCGCGGCCTCATCTGGGAGGATGCTGTGGCTGCCAATGACCTGCTCACGCAGTTAGAGTCGTACCCGGACCTCATCGTTGAGGTGTTTGACGACCTGCACGAGCTGCGCCAGCAGGTTAACCAGCGCCTGAATGCCGACCAGCTTTACGCCGACCTGACGCCGTTCGTGTATCAACAAACAATTGCAAGCGTGCGCGACGGGGTGCAGCAAACACGGGCCGCTATTGAAGACCACCCCCAGGACAGCCGCTTTCCCGCCTTACAGGACGCGCTCAATATGCACCTGTACTTCCTCAACGCGCAGCAAAAGCTCGAAGCAGGCCAGGGCGCGGAGGCGGTGGAGGCGCTGCGGGCGGTGGCCTCGGTCAGCGGCCACCCCGATCAGGCGAAGGCGCAGCAGCTATTGGAAAGCATCAATCAGGTAGATAGCCCCGACGAACCGACCTAATCCGCCTGGACGGTGAAGGCGCTCTCATCAACGGTGACGGTGTAGGTCCTGCCATACGCGAGCAGGGTGGCCGGGTCTATCGTGACGGTGGAGCCGTCAATGATGACGCGGGGCGAGGGCATGATAATTTCTTCAATGAGTTGGCCCGCTTGCTCTATACGAATGCTTCCGTCGCCCGCCTGCACCGCCTGATTAAACGCCAGCGTCAGGTCGGTGGTGGGGGCGGCAAGGGTGCCGGTGGCAGGGTGAACGCTGACCACCTCTAGCGTGATCGTTGGTACGGTGTACAGGTAGGCGGCACCTGCCCCGCCGTTGTGCCCTGGTGCCCCAATCAGCACCCAATCCGCAGATAGCGCCACTGCTGCTCCAAAATAGTCGCCTGCGGTGCCATCGCCTGGGGTGAACTGTGCTAGCAGCCCCCAACTGTTGGCCTGTGAGAGCGCGGGCTGGAACAGCGCCGCCGTGCCCGTACCCTCGCCCGGTGAGCCAATGAGCGCATGACGCCCGTTGAGGGCCACAGCCGCCCCGAAATGGTCAGCCACGTCCACGCCGTCAACCGTGAGCGCGGCTGTGGCGGCCCACCCACTCGTGTTTTCATACACAGCTACGGATAGGCCACCGCTTGCTCGTCCTACCAACACCCGTTCCCCGCTGATGGCTACGACTGATCCTTCTGGCGGGTTGTCCGTCAGCTTTTCCTGTGACCAAACGCCGTCACCGTCGCGCTCAAAGACATACGCCGCGCCCCGCTCGGCTTCACCGGCTGCGACTGTCGTGCCATCAATGCTCACGGTAATGCCTAACTTATCGTTTGGCTGGCTGTCGTTCGCTGTTAGCTTTTCATCCAACGTCCAGCTTGCGCCGGAGCGAGCATACACATACACCGCGCCGGTGTTATCTGTGCCGCGTGCGCCAACCGCCAGCAAGTTGCCATCCAGCGCGACGGCCAGGCCGAAGTTGTCGCCGTTGGTGACATCATCCGGGACAATTTCGGCAGTGTGATCCCATGTGCTGCCATTGCGGGTGAAGACGTGCGCCTCCCCACCGAACAGCCCCGCACCATATGCCCCGACTGCGATGGTGTCCCCAGAGATGGCAACTGCGGACCCAAACCCCGCATTGTCGCCCCCCGGTGGTGTAAGCGCCTGGACAAAGTTCCAGCTTGTGCCGTCATACCGGTAGACAAACACATCCCCCACAGGTGGGAAGCCCACATCGGGCAGGTTGATGGCCCCCACAACCAGCGTCTCGCCGTCAATAGCAACGGCTGCCCCGAACCCCGCTGCGTTGAAGCTGCCGGGGGCCGTTAGCTTCACCTCATGGGTTTGACCTGTAGCCACCGCTGATAGCTGGACAATCAGGCCAACTGCCAGCAGCAACTTGATTAGTTTTCGCATATGCTTCATACCCAATAACCTGAATGGCGAATACGTACAGTGTATCACGAATCATGTGGGTGGCGGTTCGCTATTGCACTTGATTCGCGCCTTTCGTAGAGTTACGCGCCGTTATCGAAACTCGGTTATGCCATGCGGACGCACCCCACACCTCCCCTTGCCCTGCCCCTGATGACGCTCGTACTGCTGCTGTTCGTCGGGTTGGTGGGGCGTCACCTGACGATTGACCCCATCTGGTACGACGAACACCGCTCGTTTTTCTACGCAGGCTGGGACGCCCCCGGTCACATTGCGCCGGGGGCGGCAGTGCAGCGGGTGCGCGAAAGCGATGTGCAGGCACCGGGGTATTTTGTTGCGCTCAATGTGTGGGGGCGGGCGCTGGGCCAGCATGTGTACGCGGCACGGCTGCTGTCGCTGCTGTTGGGGACGCTGGCGCTGGCGGCGGTCTACCGGCTGGCAGCGGATTTATCGGCGTGGCGCGGCGGTGTGGCGGCGGCGGTTATGCTGGGGACATCAGCGTTTTATGTGACGTATGCTCATGAGACGCGCACGTATGCCGCGCTGGTGCTGTTTGTGGCATTGGCCCTACTGGGCTACTGGCGGCTGCGTAACCGCCTGACGTGGGCGTGGGGCGGGCTGCTCGTCGTAAGTATGGCGGCGCTGCCCTACTTGCACTATCTGGCGGCGCTCATCTTCCCGGTGCTGGGACTCTACCATTTGCTCAACTTTCGCCAAACGCGCCACTATGCGGCTGTGTTCGGGCTGATGGCACTGGCGGGTGTGCTGTTTTTGCCCTGGGCGGCGGTGGCCGCGCAGGCGACAATGGCCCGCGCTACCGTGATCCGCAGCACGGTGCCCACAATGGGATTCATCGAAATTCTGACGACGACAGCAGCGGAGTTCAGCAACGGGAACATCGCGCTGCTGCTGGTGCTGCTGGCCGTCAGCGTGAGTGCCCGCCGCCGCGAGGCGCGTTACATTGCTGTTACCGGGGTGTTGATGCTGGTGTGCGTCTACCTGTTTGACCAGGTGATTCCAGTGCTGAACCACTCACGCTATCTGATTGTGCTGTGGGCGTTTGTGGCGGTGCTGGCCGGGTTGGGCGTTGAGCAGTTGGGGCGCGTGGGGCTGCCCGCTGTGTTGATCCTGGTGGTGTGGGGCGGGTTGGGTGTCATCCGCAGTGTGGATGCCGACTACCGCCTGAACATCAATGGGCCGGGGGCTTTCGCGGCCTGGGATGCTGCGGCCCAACTGCTGCCGGAGCGTGTGCAGCCGGGCGACCTGATTGCGCTGCACTTGCCATACAGCACGCTGTATGACCCGTATCATGCGCCAATTGCGGATTACTACCTGGGCGATGTGCCCGTGCAAACGACGGGCGTTGAGTCGCTGCCGGTGCAGCCGGATGCCGACTACCTGCGCGAAGCGCTCAGCCGGGTGCAGGATGCCGAGCGCGTGTGGTACTTCCGGGATACCGATCAACTGCCAGAGATGCACGGCCTGTTTGATCGGGCGATTGCGGAGGAACTGGCCCCCTGTGGCAGCATCGCCGTGCCGGACGGCTACGCGCTTGATCTGTTCATCCAGCCACCCGCCGCTGACGCTGCTGTGATGCAGTTCGGAGACGGGATTCGGATGGTGCCCACTGTTGACCTGGAGGCGATTCACGGGGAGCAGCTTTACCTCACGTCGGGCTGGCTGGTTGCCGATGATGTGCCGCCACATACCTATTCGGTGGCGCTGCACCTGCTTGACGCCGCCGGCAACCTCGTTTTGCAGGCGGACTATGGCCTGCCGCCAGCCGGGGCGCGGTGCGGTTACGGCCCCTTTGACCTATCGGCGTTGGCTGGGGGCACCTACACCGTAACTGTTGGCGTGTATGCGTGGGAAAGCGGCGAACGCCTTATCGGGCAGACTATCGCTGGCGCACAACGCGGCGAACGCCTACCATTAGGGCAGATCACTCGCCGCTGAGTTTAACTACCATGCGTACCACTTTACCTTTACTGCTGTGCCTGATGACCCTTCTTATTGTAAGCTGTCGCGGGCGCGGCCTCACGCTAGATGACCTACCTACCATCATCCCCCCACCTGATGTCATCTCAACGTCGGTTGCACTGACGGAAAACGCCCCGCCCCCCGGCTACCGTGAGGCGCTGACGTTCGAGCGGGTAGACCGCAACCTGCGCGAAATAGAGGGGTGGCGCTATGTTGTCCTGCTAGAATTCGACGGTATATTTTCCCAGACGAACCGCCCCACGACGGCCTATGCCAGGGCAACCGTGTGGTACAACCAGATTGGCGATGCACGGCGGGTGGTGGTCGAATCGTCCGGGGAACTGTTGCAGCGGCCCGAAGGTGAGACGTTCGAGGCGGTGCGCCTGGGGCCAGATGCGTTTTTGGTGCGCGGGAGCAACTGCCTGGGCAACGCCGAAGACGACGCGCAGGCGGCATCAGCTATTACAGCGGGCGACCTTGTTGGCGGGGCGCGGAACGCGCTGCCCACTGGCCAGCGAGAAATTATCAACGGTGAGGAATCGTGGCGCTATGATTTCGGCCAGGGGGATTTGGTGCTGCCAGCCGTGCGCTTTGCTGACGATACCCGCATCACCAGCATGAACAGTGAAATGTGGGTGGCCCCGGCGCACGATGCCGTTGTGCGCTACTGGGTGCTGCTCAACATCGAAAATGCCCGGCTGCTGTCAAATGATTTGCCTGTGAGCGGGCAACTGCTGCTGCAATACGACCTGCACGACATCGGTGACGTGCCGAATATCTCGGTTCCGTTTGGGTGCTAACCGCGCATGTATCACAACATCACCATTATGCTCATTGCCCTGTTCCGCACGCTGTTTAGCGATGAATACCGCGTGCAGCAGCTTATTGCAGACCTGGCCGCCGATGACCCGGACGAGGCATCGGCGGCGGCAGAGGAACTTGGGGAGCGGCAGGCCGCGTTTGCCGTCCCAGCACTGCTGCAACTGCTAGCGATGACGGCGGTTGACGGCTTTACAGGTGAGCCGGGCGCAAGGATCGACCTGCGGCAAGATGTGGTGCGGGCGTTGGGGCGCATCGCAGACGCACGCAGCGTGCAGGCGCTGGCGGATGTGCTGGCAAGTGAGCCAGATCGCGGCGTGTGCTACGAGGCGCTGCACGCGCTCCGGCAAATTGGCACGCCAGCAGCGGTTGAAATCGTGCAACAGTGGGAAAACAAAACGGGCAGCACCTAGCGAATGTGCCGCCCGCCTGACCTGTGCTATCTAACCGGCTGCCCTAGCGGAAGACGACGGTTTCACGGCCAAACACGTCAATGCCGCGCAGGTCGTCTAGCGTCTCGCCGCCGCAGTCTTGCAGCAACACGTCGTAGCTGTCCGCCTCCAACTCCCAGGTACGGTCATCGCCTGCTGCAATGATCTCACGAGCGCCAAGTTGGTCAGCTCCCCAGTCAGACGCGGTCGTTGGAGAAATGAAAACGTAGCAGATTGACCCACCAGACGCATTTTGAACGGTGAGGGCTGCGGGGCCACCGTCGCTGCCGACAGCCAGTTGCAGCGAAGCGCCGTCGAATGTGCCCACGGTTTGCCCGTCGAACTCCACGCTGCGAACGTCCTGCAACGTCTCGCCGGCACAGTCTTGCAACAGCACATCGTACAGGCCGGGGTCAAACGCAAAGTCGAATGAGTCTCCGGCGCGGATGATGCCACTGCCACCCAAACGACCTTCCCCCCAGTTGGTGGCCGTCGTCGGGGAAATGTACACCTGGCAGATCGCCAGGCCAGATGCGTTCACCAGGGTGAAACTGCCAGCGCCGCTGCTGCCGCCTGCAAATGAATCGGGCTTAGCCGGGGCGCTGTCACCCAGAGAGAAGCCGTCTGCGGCCATTTTGCCTTCTGCTGCTGTCAGCGGCAGGATTCCACCCAGGCGACCCGCCGTGCGCTCTTCGCTGACGACCCACGTTGGCAAGCCAATCCACTCACCATCCGCGTTGACGGCAAGGCCGCCGCTGTTGCCGCCGCTGATTTCGGCGTCCGTCCAGTACCACACAGGCAAGCGCTGCCCGTTCACACTGCCGTTTTGCACGGTCACCACCTCACCGGTGGTCACGACCATGTAGCCATCGCCAATGCCGGGGTAGCCATAGATGCGAATGGTTTCGCCAATGGTGGCCTCTGTACCAGCGGGGGACACGTAAGGCAGGCGCTCGCTGACAGCATTGATGGTGCGGCCCTGGCGGTTCCGGTCGATTTGCAAGATGGCAAAGTCGATGTCGTAATCATCGGACGTATAAACCAGGGAAGCGTAATAGCGCAGCACAGGCTGCTCACGGATGTCGTCTAGCATATAGATAGCGAAGTTGTCCCCATCTTCGATGACATGGCGGTTAGTGTAGATGTAACCCTCCGGCGAAATGATCGTCCCGGAGCCTGTGCCCATAGCCCGACGCCCACTCAACGTCTCGATCAAAACGACACTGGAAGCCACATCCTCGATAGCTCCCCCCTTCACATCCTGTGCCGCTACCACCAGGGGAAGCCCCAGCACCAGCAGCACCAGCAGCGTTAAGCTAAATCGCTTCATCTTTTACACGTCCTTAAACAGTCTGCTCTTGTGTTTCTCTGATTGTATTATATGCGAAAGATTCGCCAAGCTGCGTAAAAGTTCAGCAATCACCCATAAAAAATGATAAACGCAAAGCCTACAACAGCGGTGTTTTCTCCATGTCGTCGTAGTCGCAGGCCAGTTCGCGCCAGGCCCGCCCCAAGCGCCTGAAGCCCTCTTCGATGCGGTCAGGCGCTTGCAGCGCGTAGTTAATCCGCATGTGGTAGGTGCCGTCGTTGTTGGTGTGGAACACGTTGCCGATGGCATAGGCCACGTCCATTTGTATGGCAGAGATGAACAACTCGGCGGCAGTCGGGCCGCTATCAGGCAGTTTGACCCATAGGTACAGCCCGCCCGTAGGCACCTGCCAGCGAGACCCCGGCGGCAGGTGGCGCTCAGCGGCTTGCAGGGCCACATCGCGGCGGTGGCGCAGTTCGCGGATGTTCTTCTCGATTTGCCCGGCCAGCACACCCCGCTGCAACAGCAGGTGAATGGCCCGCTGGTTTAACCCTGGCGTGGATATATCCGCTGAGGCTTTGACTCGCGCCAGCCGCTCGTAGTGGCGGTTGTCGCTAATCAGGTAGCCAATCCGCATCCCTGGCAGCGAAATTTTCGTGAAGCCGCTGGCGTAGATCACCAGCCCGGTTTCATCTAAGGCTTTGAGGGGCGGGGCGGGTTCGCCCTCAAACGTCAATTCCTGATAAACCCCGTCTTCCAGGATGGTCAGGCCGTAGCTTTCGGCCAGCCGCAGCAGTTGACGGCGGCGGTGCAGCGGCATCACATTCCCGGTCGGGTTTTGAAACGACGGCGTGATGTACAGCAGGCGCGGGCGGTGATCCACCAGATAGTTTTCCAGGCAGTCCAGCCGGATGCCCTCGTCGTCCATCGCAATGCCCGATACCTGCACACGCCGCGTGCGGGCTATATCCAACACGCCTAAATACGTCGGGTTGGATGTCACGAGCGTGTCGCCCTCACCCAACAGCGCCTGAATCACCAGGTCGAGTGCCTGCTGCGTGCCGCCCGTCACCAACACCTGTGACGCCGCACACCGGATGCCCCACGAACTCACATAATCTCGAATGGCTGCCCGTAGTGGGCCATAACCCTCGGTGGCTTCGTAGGTCAGCGCGTCAGCGCCGTCGCGTTCTAGCACAAGGTTGATGGCATCACGCACCTGGCGCACCGGGATAAACGACTTGGGCGGGATGCCCTGGCTGAAGTTAATCACACCGGGTTTGCGTGCCAAACGCATCATCTCGCGGATGGAGCGATCCTGGTGGGTGTGCGATTCGCTGGCATCTACCCGTGAGGCGGGCCGGGATGCTTGAGCCGCAGGTTCCCCCTTTGCTACAAACGTCCCCCGCCCCGCGTGGGCACTCAAGTAGCCCTGGGAGCGCAGTTCGGCGTAGGCATTCACCACACTAATGCGGCTGATGTCTAGCTGGCGGGCGAGGTCGCGGCTGGCGGGCAGGCGCATCCCGGCGGCGAGGGTGCCACTGTCAATTTGTAGTTGGATATGGCGAATCAGTTGGCGGTAGATCGGTTCTTCACTATCACGATCCAGTGAAATAGGTAAAGTTTGAGCATTAACCATGAGGGCACCTAGTCGTTTAGTTCAACAGTATGGCGAGTACCGCTTAACGTAACACGCCCTCAGTTTAGTGCCTATAACTGGTTATATCCATTAGGCATATTGGTGCTATTGGGCGGTCGCGTGTGTTAGGTGTTACATGGCACAGTGATGTGCTGGCCGACGGCGATTCGGGTGGGGTCATCAATGCTGTTGGCCTGGGCGATAACCGTTACACTGGTGCCGTAGCGCAGCGAAATGCGAAATAGATTATCGCCTTCCTGTATCACGTAGACGACTGCCGGGCCGCACTGCTGTGCGGGCAGCGCGGCACCGCCACAGGGTATGTTAAGCCTTTGGCCTGTTCGCAGCGTAAACGGTGAGGTGATGCTGTTGCGCTCTAGTATGATGAGTTCGCCGGTGTGGGTGGCGCTGGCAATGCTGCTGAGCGTATCCCCCGGTTGGACGGTGTAAAAGCAGCCGTCATGGTTGGCGGTAATGGCAGGTGCCGCTGGCCTTGTTGCACCCGTGCCAAACTGCGCTAACGCTGAGGCAGAGCCATTCCCGCTGGACTGTGCAACGGCTACTGCCCTTGAGCCGTCTACCTGGGCAAAGGCTGAGGCTGACCCGCCCGCGCCTGCTTCTGCAATGGCGATGGCAACCCCCCCCGTACCCCATTCCGGCAGTGCCGCCAGTACGCCACAAATATCTGCACCAACGATGAACTTGGTTTCGTCAGGGTTGGTGTTGATGTGAACCTGCAACTCGTTGGATTTGAGCGCAAAGACGCTGTAGGTGGTACCGCGTATGACCGGCTGGTTTTGTTGGAGGGTGGCGGCGGTTTGTAGGGCAGCGGCGGCCTGTACTTTGCCGACCTGAATGGCGGGCGTGCCATCTAACAGAAACACGATCACATCCGTTTGGCACTGAACACTGAAATCGGTCTGTGCGTGGGCACGCCGCGCCACACCGAACGTTATCAGCGTTAATATCAGGGTGAAGTATGCCAACCGCTGCATGTGGTCTGCTCCCAAAGCGGTTGCTACGGGGGCTTTTTGATACATCAAGCCCCCGCAGCATCCAAACTCACTGACGATAGGGCTTAGTTAGCCGCAGCCGCAGCCGCAGCGAACCCACCGAAAGACGAGGTCTGGATGAATGCCTGCGACCCGAACGGCGTGCTCACAGACTGCGCGAAAGCAGCGGCGTTGCCACCGGAATTCACAGCGCTGATGGCCGTCGGCCCTGCCACAAATACAAACTCATACACATCTTCATGATCGTTGTATTCCAGCACAAAGAGGCCGCTGCCCGTTGCGGCGGCATAGCCCGCGCCGTTGCCTATAGAACCAGCCTGTGTGTAAACCGTGTTGCCAATCGTTTGCGAGTAACCGAAGGCGGCCCCGAAGCCCGCCGTAGAGGCGCTGGCAACAACCTGAGCGCTGGCCACCTGGATAGACACAGCCATAATCAGGGCACCGGTTAGCACAGCCGCCAGACGAACGATGTTGTTCAGGTTAAACTTTATCACTGCACATTTCTCCATAAATCACTTAGCAGAAGGGTAAATTCCCCTGAATGCAATGTAATGTAGTTATCAACAGCGTGTCAACTAGAACGCAGTATGAAATAAAAAACTGAAATCTAACTTACGGGCTGCACGGCACCACAACCTCTGGCACCACAATCGTCCCTGATGGGACAGCGCCAAGGCCAAGCTGCCCTGTAAGGTTTGGTGGGGGCAAAACGACATCACATGGGCTTTCAGCAGCGGCCTGTTTGGCCTCTACCGGACTGGTATTCGCAGGGGCGGGGGGCGTGCTGGTGTCTACCTCATTTGGGCAGGGAACCGTCAACTGCTGCCCCGTGTAGATATTCGAGCGGTCAGGAATGTTGTTAGCGACGACGAGCGCATCAACAGTGGTGCCGTAGCGCTGCGAAATGCGGAACAGGTTTTCACCACTGGCAACGGTATGCGTCACGAAGGTGCCGCAGTTCGCCGTTTGGGCGGTCATGGGGGCGGGTGCCACCTCAACCGAATAGCCGAGCGCGGTAAGCAACCGCCCCACCGGGGCCGCGACAGCTAGCTCAGTCTCAAAAGCTGTGCGAGAAGCCGACCAGAACTGCACTACGGCGTTATTATCCATCACAGCGTTAGCGGTGCTGCCCGCCATGACGGTTTCGCCATTGGCGATGGCCAGTTCGCCGCTGTGAACCGTCGCGCTCAGGCTGTTGGGGGACTGCCACTGTAAGGTGACGAGACCCGTGAGGCGGACGGACTGGCTGTTGATTTGCAGGCTGGCGGTGGTGCCTTCGCCAGTGTACACGGCCAGCAAAGACGGTGCTTCGGTGCAAGGACCAGCTTCAGGGGCGGTTTGCAGCGTCAATTCAGTGAATGGGCCGGGTACTGCTTCCGTTTCAGCGGGGCGGCTGAGGGTGGCCTCCCCCGTAAGCAGGGCGATGACCTCACCACCGCTAACGTCCTCAAGGCTGAGGGCGGCAGTGCCCCATGTGCCCGCGTCCAGGTCCGCAGCGAATGCTGTGATGCGTTCTAACGCATTCAGGGAGGTGCGGGTTGTGTCAGCGTCGGGGGCGGCGTCCGCTGTAAACGCTTCTTCCACCGCCTGCGACCCGTAACAGACGGTGCCAGGGGCCAGGTCGGTGCAGGCTTCTGCCAGGGTTGCCACGGCGGATTCAACCAACGCGGGGCACGTCGTTTGCGCGGTGGACTGCCCCGCTATCATGACGCATACCAGGCTAACACCACACATCCAAAATAACTGCCGCATCATGAGTATGCCCCTTCAGAATTTCAACTTTATCACTTATTAGCTTAGGGGATGGCCCCGCGTGGTGCAAGTTCAGGGATGGTTAGGTATGCGTAGGGACGACGCCATATCGGCAGCCCCATTGGGGCGGGATATGTGCGCCGCTGGCCCTCGCTAACACGCCCACACCCGCAACCTGCTACCCGGCAAACTGCCAGATTTGCGAATGGGTAAACGTACACCCGGCCTCGTCACTGCTTTCAAACGTGCCGGACGTAATAGAAACGACCCCGCTGTCGTGCGTAAAGTCTGTGAGCGTTACGGCTTCTTCGTCGTTGATGAACAACTGGAAACTGCTGCCCTGCACAATGAGTACGAGTTCATTGGTCGCATTGGGGGCTGTGTTGAGCGCAGACGGTGTGGCATTTGCGCCAGAGCGCCACTCGTCGTCTTCCAGGATAAAGAAGCGTGCGGTACCTAAACGGTCAATTTCCGCATTGTAGTAGTTGTCTCGGTCTGTGCGGTGGAAGCTGAAGCCGCAGTAGTCGTCACGGCCCCCCGGCCCCCATGCGATGGTTGTTGCAGCAACGAAGCTGGTGTACTCACCCGCAAATGATTCACCGACAATCAGGTTATCCTCACCGGACAGATCGAACGTGAAGCCGTCGATGGTGTCTGTCAGGTTGAGCGCATCGCTGGCAAGGTTCACCGCTGCGAGTTCTGCCTCAATTACGGCGATACCCTCGTTGGCTTTGGGCACGTCCGGGTCGGTTCCCTCCGGTTTAGCTGTCTGGTCGTCGGGGTCGCCTGGGGGCGTTGCATCTCCCGGAGTGCCCTCTTCCATGCCAGCCATGCCAGAAAGGGCGACGGCTTGCGTTGCAATGAGGGTACCCTGCACTTCAATTGCTGCCTGCTGGACGGCCTGCTGTGTCGCCTGCAAGCCCAGTTCCTCTGCCTGGACGGTACCCGTTGCACGCAGGTCAGATGCTTCCAGCGACAAATTATCGGCTTCAGCTTCTAGCCCAGCCGTGCGCGTAGATGCCGCGTCAGCATCGACAATAGCGATTTCGGCGTCAATGGTGGCGCGGGCAGCTACCGTCGTTGCCTGACCTGCCACTGCGGCAGCCGCAACATCATTCGTTGCAGCCACACCTGCCACCTCGGTTGCTGTGGCAACAAGGTCGTCGTTACGGGCTTCCAATGCCGCAACATCAAACGCAGCCGTCGCTGCGCCTTCTGTTGCGGACAGGGAAAGATCGGCTTCGCGCTCCGTCAAAATGTCAATATCGGCGCGGGCAGTGGCCGCACTGCGCGTGGCCGCTACGCTGACTTCCGTGCCGCTGGCCTCCAACTCATCAATGACGGTGGCCGCTTCGCGGGCGGCGCGTGTGGCCGCAGCACCCACCTGCGTTGCCTTCGCTTCCAGGTCGCCAATCTCAGCACGGGCCGTGCCCACACTCTCGGTGAAGGCCGCCGCGACTTCCGTGCCGCTGCCTTCCAGGTCGCTGATGTCGGTTGCCGCTTGCCCGGCCACCTCTGTCGATGTGGCGGCAAGCTGTGTGCCTTCTTCCTCGGCAGTGCCGACGGCTTCACTGCCCGCAACGGCGATGTCCGTCCCACCTGCTTGCAGCCCGGCGATATCGGCGGCGGCTGTATCCGCTGCATCGGCAGCTTGCTGGGCGGATTGGGTGGCGCGGGCGGTTTCGTCACGGAGCTGCCCCCGCGTTTGGATGTACAAGGCAGCGGCAGTGGCGGTCACCAATGCCAACGCCACCAACCCCACGATAAACGCATTGCGGTTGTTGTTCGGGTTTCCCTGCTCGGTCATGAACATACCTGTTTTAGCTGTTTAACTTTTTTGGAACGAACGATATTTTAGCGGCGAGTGTCCTGCGGGGGCAATGATGGGGGTTGGGACTCAGGATGCAGCTTCCCAACCCGCCGGTGTGTGTTTAGGATGAGGTGCCTGTAGGGTTGGTATCGTCAAGGGTGCGGGGCGGCTCTGGCATGGTGGGGGCCGCGAAGCCCGGCTGTGCAGCCCCCATTGGGTCGCGGTTTTGTACAGAATCAGGGCTGAAGGTCACCGGGCGTGGGTTGCCGCGCCGCGAGCCAATCCCGTAAACCAGAAAGCCCACAATCAACACGATAACCATCACCACCGCAGAGGCTACCGTCGCCGCAATCACACGAGCGGGCGTGAGGCCCGGCCCACTGTCGCCCCCACTGGCAGGCTGCGTCACACCAGCAGTCGAGGCGGTGTTACTCAAGCGGCGGGCACCAAACTCGACAATCGTCGGTGAGGTGCTTTGCACCGCTTTGGTCACCAGCCTATCTGACGTAGCAATGTAGTCTGCACTGCTCACCAGCACGGAATAGCTGCCTTCGCGCAGGTTGTAAAAGCACACAATCCCCTGCGAGGCATTCGGAGAGCGGTCCAGCAGGGCACTCCCCACAATAATGCCAGACTGATCCAGCAGTTCAACGCTGATGCCCCGCGTAACGAGGCGCTCACTTTCAGAGTCAAACACCGTGTTGGAGTTGGTGTCCTCGTAACTGCGGACGCAAAACTGCCCACCGCTCCCCTGTGCGAAAGCGTTGGATACAGTGAACACTGCCAGGATGCCCCCGGCGATAACAGAAACAGGCAGATACCGTCGCATATCCGTCGCCTTACTGCGAACGCCGCAGCAGGATCGTCGCGCCGATGCCGGCAACCACCACCACCCCGGCTAACGCCGCCACCACAATACCACTGATGGCCACAATGTTCTCGCTGAACAGGTTGGCCCCGGTTGCCGGGGCGACTTCATCGGCGGAGTTGCCCAGTTCTTCAGCCGCATCTGGCGGGGCGGCTGCCACCTGCACACCCTGCGCCGCACCAAACTCAATGTTCAGCGACGTGCCAGACGTGAGCGGGATGCTAAGCCGGGTGGGGGTGGTCATGCCGTAGCCCGTCGGCGGCGTCATGGCCGCGATGTAATTGCCCGGTGCCAACTCACTGATGCAGTGCGGTTCGTTTTGGCCATCAGTCGTGTAGGTCGCCACAGTTGCGCCGTCCTGGCTGATGTCTACCGCACCGCCACTGAGCAGGCTCTCGTTGTCCTCAAACAGCCGGTTCTGGTTCAAGTCCTCAAACAGCGACACACACACCGATGCTGTAGACGCTGTAATATCCACAGAGGCGAGTTCGTTGGCTTCGGTTGGGGTGGGGGCTGGCGTGGCTTCGCTGGCCTGGGCCATCTCTGCCTCTGCCTCTTCCACTGCCATGTTGTCTGCTGTACCCGCACTCATCGCCGCATTCGCTGGCGCGGCGGCACTGCTATCGGATGCCCCACCACGATTGCCAAATATCCCGCGCACCGAGCCAATAATGCTGCCCCCTTCAGTCGTCCCCCTCTCGGCTTCGGCATCTGCTGCGCCGGACGCATCCGCTACGGCAACCGCACCTTCAGCCTCGTTGTCACTCTCGGCTGTGTCCTCGTCTGCGTCCTCAGCGCCAGGGATTGGGGCGACTTCTTCGGTAACGGACAGGTCAGCGTCTTCTGCCACGACCCCACCTGGAATCGGCGTGGGGTCTTCGGTGCTTTCTTCGCGTTCCTCGTCGCCGTTGTCATCATCATCGTCATCGTCAGTTTCGCTCACCTCGCGGATGGTGAGACGTTGGCCAATTTGAATGAAGCGGGCGCTTTGTAGGTTGGGGTTCAGTGCCAAAATTTCATTGCGGCTTGTGCCGTAGGCCACTGCGATGCTGTCAATTGTTTCACCTTCGCGCACGGTATGCACAATGGAGCCGTCGCCCCTTGCCGATTGGGCGCTTACAAATGGCACCACATTAGGCGGTGGCGCGGGGGCCTGGACTTGCTGGCCGCCGTCGTCATCATCGTCATCACCGTCACCTTCGTCGCCGTCACCTTCAGCATTCGAGCCACCACTGCCGCCGATTGTGAGTTCCGCGTCATCCCAGTAGACCATATTGCGGTTCGTGGGTGCCCCCTGTGTGGCATACAGGAACACCGTCACCGCCCCACCCGTGGCGGTGACTTCTACCGACTGAGCTTTCCAGGTGTCGTGCGGGCGGGTCCAGGATGACCAGATAATATCACCGGAGTTGGGGTCATTACCGCCATTGGGGTCAATGCCGATGCGCGTTTCTGAACCGAATTCCGCAGTAGAGGCACACTTGACGGCATCACCAAAATTGCATGACTGCACATAGGATTTTGCCTCTGCACGCAGGGCTGTACCGGGTGCCACACTAGCAGATTGGAACAGCGCGGCGTTAAACTGGATATAACCGCCGTCTATGTTAGCCGCATAGCGGCCAGACGCGGGTTGTGGTTCGGGGCCAGCATGGGGGAAGGCGTACACTTTATCACCACGATTGTAGAACTGGCCTTCCGCAATTTCCCCCTGGCCCAACCAGATGTCCCAGCCTTGCGGGACGGTCAGGTTGCCACGGCCCTTCCCCTGGTACGGGGCCTCGTCTTCTTCCATGCTGCCGTTTGTTAGCAGGTTATCCTGGGCCTGCGCGGGCAAAACCGCCACTGCCAAGATAAATACCAATGCCATAAACCATACTTGACGCATTGCGTGTAATGCTCCAACTACTTTAATGATTGCCGCGCTATTCTAACAGACGGCCTAACTTAGTCAATAGGACTGGCCGCGATGTTCATGCTAGGGGGCCTCTCGGATGAGGATTTCTTGCCCGGCGAAAATAAAGCGAATGCTGCCAAATTCCGGGTTGAGTGCCAGCAGGTCGTCGCGGGTCATGCCATAGGCATAGGCAATCGCGTCGAAGGTTTCGCCCGCTTTCACGGTATGCACGATAGAGCCGTCTTCTTCGGGGGCCTGCGGCACCACAAATGAAGCAAACGGTTGTACGGGCACGGGCGGCGGTGCAAACGCAGTCGCAGCGGGCAGCGGCGTGGGCGGCATAAAACCGGGCGGCAGCGGTGTCGGCAGGATGTCCTCGGTGATGGGCGTTACCGGAATGACCAGCGGCGATGTGACCGGACTGATGCTGCTGCCGGGCGGTGCCTCGGTACGCTCCCCAACGAACGTCATGCGGGCGTCATCCCAATAGACGAAATTATGCATTTGCGGCGAGTCCTGCGTGGCATACAGGAACACCGTCACGCGGTCACTGGCAGCGGTAGCTTCTACAGCTTGCCGCCCCCAGATGTCGTGTGGCGTAATCCACACCGACCACACAATTGACGGGGCGTTGGCGTCTGTGCCGCCCATCGGGTCAATGCCGATGCGGGTGCGGGCACCCGATGCCGGGTCGCTGGCACACTGGCCGGGTTCGTTATCTTCGGTGGTGCAGGCATGAACCCACGCCGCCGCCTCCGCTCGCACGCGCGTCCCGGCATTTACGTTAAGTACGGACTGGTAAAGCGCCGCTGTAAAGTGAATGTAGCCGCCATGAACGTTGGCGCTATAGGTGCCTTCAACCGGGTTGGGGCCGGGGGCCGTGTGCGGGTATGCTCGCACCTCATCGCCCCGGTTGTAATACTGTGATGTGTCGCCCTGGGCCAGCCAGATGCTCCACCCTGCGGGCACGTTCAGGTCGCTGCGGCCTTTACCCAGGTACGGGCCATAGGCACCTTCTTCCAGGCCACCGTTAACCAGGACGTTCATTTCTTGTGCTTGCACGGGGAAGCTGGCCAACAAGACCGCTATCACCCCGATCAACCCTACTCGGCGCATGGTTCAACTCCGTGTGTATGAGTGCTGCCTGAGCGCGTCATTCTAGCACGGGTGCCGGGGGGCCAGTAGGTTGCGTCAGTTACTCCAGGCAAACGGCGCTCCGCGATTTAGCCCGTTGAGGGTTGCAGCCACACGACCCGACTGCACATCAACCAGTTGCAGCGCGTCACGGGTATCTATCAGCAGGTGGTTGCCACCCGGTGCCAGGCTAAACACGGTTCCGTTAAGCCCCGTTGCTGTAAGGGTGCAGGTGCCGTTTTGCGTGCAGCCCAGGTCATTGATGACCTGCACCGTACCGTCTGCCCCTGTGAACGCTGCCGTATCGAGCGCGGCCATCGCTACCGTGTTGCCCGCAATCGGCCCAAGCTGCACCCGGTTTTGCGTACAATCGCCCGCACTGACGCAAGCGCTGGCCACGCTGTAAACCACATTCGCATCGGAGTAGAACAGCGCCCCGTTTGCACTGGTCGCCACATTACTGGCTGTTACGGGCA
>DAOTTY010000115.1:0-10003 GCA_034437575.1 Anaerolineae bacterium
GCGTAGGCACCCTGCCGGTCGAACCCGGTTGCGCCCTGCGTCCACACTTCAACTGTGCCGTGTACCGGGTCAACAATCCAGTATTCCCCGACGCCGTTGGCCTCATAAGCGTTGTACTTCTGTACGCGGTCGTATTTGGCCGTGCTGGGCGACAGCACCTCCACCACGAGGTCAGGGCCACCAACAACCCGTTTCTCGTCAATCGTGATAGTGGCGTCCGGTTTGATGTAGATGATGTCTGGCTGAAAGACGTTGTTCTCATCCAGATAGACCTCGGTGGGGTCGCCAAAGGCTTCGCCGCCCTTTTGCCGGGCAAGCAGCACAATAAATACAAAAATTTCGCGGGCGATGCGTTGGTGTTTAATAATCGGTGGCATACCCACGACGACCTCACCGCCAATGAGTTGGATAAGCGTGTGTTCCGCGTATTCGGGCAGGTCAAAGTAGTCAGCGGCACTAATGCGCGTTGTCGTCGGCTGGGCCATGTGATGTGCCTTTGTGGAACGGTGTACTGTTGGGGGATTATACCATGTACGTTAGCCCGCCACGCGCACCCACCCGCCGTCCTGCTGATGACTTTCCACTGCCGCGTCAATAAGGCGCTGCACCTCAGCCCCTTCGCGCAGGCCGGGGCCAACAATCGGGCGGCCATCGGCTATCGCACTGACAAACTCACGGGCCATCGCGTCCGTTTTGGTGTACAGGTCCGCATACATGGCCTGTGGGTTGGCGCGGCTCACGTTGGCAGGCCACAGGTCAGCGGGCACGGTGAGGTCGTGGGGGGCATCGTCGCCGGGTTGAGCGCCCCGCAGCCGGAAGTGTGACGAAAAGTCGTTGGTGTAATACAGCGTGCCGCCCGTGCCGCCCAGCGTAAATTCCTGGCGGATGCCCTCACGCGGCGGTTGGTAGGCAATCAGGCTCACATGAATAACGCCAAGTGCCCCGTTGGCAAAGCGCATTGTCACCGCTGCCTGGTCGCTGGCGCGGTGCTGCACCGGGATGCCCGCCCGCACAACGCCTGTGTGCAACTGGGCGCTCACCGTAGCCACCGGGCCGAGGAACACCCGCGCCACCGCAAACGCATGAGCGCCGATGTCTGCCAGGGCACCCTCGCCCGCCTGCCGCCGGTCAAAGCGCCACACCGGGTCGCCGCTTAGCCCCATGCCAGAGTAATAGCGCCAGTTGAAGTGCAGCGGACGCCCCACATAGCCCTGCTGCACCAGCCGGGCCACATAGCGATAATGCGGGAAGAACCAGTGCGTAAACGCCGTCATGCCATACAGGGCGCGGCGTTCGGCCTCGGTGGCGATGGCGTCGGCCTGGGCGTAGTTGAGCGCCAGCGGCTTTTCGCACAGCACATGAATATCGTTTTTGAGGGCGTGCATCGCAATCGGGAAGTGCGTATCGTTGGGGGTGGCGATAATCACCGCATCAATGCCGTCGCTGTCCAGCAGGTCGCGCCAGTGGGTGTAGTGCCGGGCAATGTTGTACTGCGCTGCAATGGCGGCGGTGTGCTGCGGGTTACGGGCGCACAGCGCGGTCACCGCCCCGTCGGGATGATCTGCCAGCGGCTTGAGATACATGCGCTGCGTCCACTCGCTGGACCCGATAACCCCAACCCTGACCATTGTTTACCTCCTATGACAGTGACGTGGCGGTGCGACCTGATATGACGATCAGCGTGCCCTCGCCCACAGCTTGGTGGGGTGAGGGCTGGATCGTTACACCCTAATACAAATCCGTGCGGCGGTCGTCCAAAACCGGGATACGCTTGCGGATTTCTGGCACGTTGTCAATTTCGATTTCGCCTGTAATCAACATGGGTTCCTCGCCCGCTTCGACAATAATCTTGCCCCAGGGGTCCACAATCATAGAGTGGCCGCCGAACACCGTCTCACCCGTTTGCCCGGCGCAGTTGACCGCTGCAATAAACACCTGATTTTCGATAGCGCGGGCCTGAATCAGCGTGCGCCAGTGTTCGATGCGCTCCAGCGGCCACTCTGCTATCAGTAGAATCAGGCTGGCGCTTTCGTCGGCTAGCTTGCGGAACAGTTCCGGGAAGCGCAGGTCGTAGCAAATGGCCACCGCCGTCGGCCCCCAGGGCAGGTCCATCGTCAGCCAAGACGACCCGGCTTGCAAGTATTTCTCCTCATTGAACAGGCGAAACAGGTGGATTTTGCGGTAAAAGCCCATGGTGCGCCCGTTGGCGGCGAAGAAAGCAGCGGTGTTGGCGAACTGCTCGCCGCGCTTTTCTAACATACTGCCCAAAATACTGATTTCACCCTTCTTCGCTAGCCCGGCCAAATCGCTAAAGACTCCGGTGTTGATGGGCTGGGCCAGGGTGCGGTAGTTCGTCCAATCGTAGCCAGTAGACCATAACTCCGGCAGCAGCACCATGTGCGACTTGCGCCGGACGGCGTCTGCAACCATACGCTGCATGACGGCGCTGTTACGGGCGACATCGCCCATCGTGATATTCATCTGGGCGAGGCTGATGACGAGTTTTGCCATCGTAAGTTTGCTCCGTCTGTATAGACAAAACCTGAACAATGGTTTGCAGTATAGCAAACTGTGGGCGGGGACGCGAATGGCCGTCATTGAGGGGGCAGGCTTTTGCAAAGTTGCATGGCTGATTATTGGGCGCTGCCCAAACCCGTCACGTTTTGAAAAACGTGACCAAAAGTAACGGCTCCCCCCTCGCCCAGCGGCGGTCAGGGAAAGGCGGGGCGTTGACTACGATACACGCAGCGCAGCGCGGAGGAACGCCGCCGCCCCCGCCGGGTTATCGGCAAAGATCACGCTGCGTGCGGCATTGACCACCAGCCCGCGCCCGTTGGCATCCGCCCCGGCTGCGACCACTGCCGCCGGGTCACCGCCCTGAGCGCCCACCCCCGGCACCAGAAAGGGTATCTCCGGCGCGATTTCACGGGCACGGCCCAGGTCATCCGGGGACGTGGCCCCCACCACCAGCATACAATTGCCGTTGGCGTTCCACTCATCCCGGACGCGCACGGCCACCTGCTCCCACAACGGGCGGCCCGCTACCATAAGCGCTTGCAGTTCCGGCGCGCCGGGGTTGGATGTGCGGCACAGGATCACACTCACCTTGTCGTCACGCTCCAGGAACGGGGCCAACGCCCCGCCGCCCAGGTATGGGTGCAGCGTGATGGCATCAAAGCCGAGTTCATCGAAAACCGCCCGCACATAGCCGCGATTGGTGTTGCCAATGTCGGCGCGTTTGGCATCGCAGATCGTAAACACATCCGGGTGACGCTCGCGCAGGTAAGCCATTGTATCCGCCAACTCGCGCCAGCCGTCCGCGCCGCGTGCCTCATAAAAGGCGATGTTGGGCTTATAAGCGCACACATACGGGTGCGTCTCGTCAATCAGCCAGCGGTTGAACGCATACTGCGGCGCGTCCCGGTTGCTAAACGCCGCCGGAACCCGGTCTATGTCGGCGTCCAGGCCCACACACAACAGTGACCCCACCGCATCTATCCGGCGGTTGAGCTTGTCCAACGCGGTCATTCCGTGCCCCGCCAGCCGTAGGGGTTGGCGTGCCAGGTATTCAGCACGCCCAGGGTGGCATCATCGAACAGGCCGTGCGTCAGCGCCCGCTTCACAATCACACTGAACGGGGCCAGCACATGCAGGCTCACCCCGGCATCACGGAAGGCCGCCAGCGCTTCTTCAAACTCATAGCTGACGATGGCAATGCAGTCGGTGACAACCGCACCCTCAGCCCGCAGCGCCTGCACCCCGCTCAGGCTGCTGCCGCCTGTGGTGATGAGGTCTTCTACCAGCAGCACGCGGCGGTGGGTCACGTCGCCCCCTTCCACGCGGCGGCGCGTGCCGTGTTCTTTGGGCTGCTTGCGGACGAACAGCGAGGGCTTGTCCATGATGTAGCCCAGCGCCGCCCCGTGCGGAATGCCGCCCGTTTCAATCCCGGCGATCACATCAACAGCAATAGCGTGTTCGCGTATCCACATACGAAAACCGTCAATCACGATTTTCCACTGCTTGGGGTGATAGGACAGGCGGCGGCTGTCCACGTAGATAGGGGATAGTATCCCGCTTTTGAACGTCACGGGGCTGTGCGGTGTAAAACCCACCGCGCCAATGTCCAGCAGCGCGTCGGCCACGTCCTGTTGATAGTGTTCCATGAGTTGCTAAGTGCCCTTCTCCACCACGACGCGCTCACAGTGCGTAAACAACCGAAAGCTGCTGGCGGTGATACTCACACGATGACGGCTGTGATTTAACTCTGCCAGGTAGATATAGTCAAGAGTGTCAACGTTTGGGGGGCGGTGGGTGAGGGTGCGCCACTCTACCGAATCGCAGCCGTCTAAAATCAGCTTGAAGGGCTGCGGGGGGGCTTGCTTCAGTTCACTTTGAAAACACAGCTTGCGCCCAAACTGCTCAACCGTGATGTGCGTGACAGCCAGGGCGTCGGGCCTGTCGGGTTTGGGGGTGCCCAACAGCTTGTAAATGCGGTCTACGCCGGTTCGCAGCCAAATTTCCGCCGTGCCCTGGCCGTGAATGAGGTGATTTTGATCTATGGTGATGAGGTAATCTGCAAAGCGGTTGGTGATGTAATACGGCCCCTTCCGCATCACGCGCTCGAAGATGACCAACAACTGCCAGGGTTTGGCCACCTCAAAGATGCTGCCCACCGGGTCATCGAAGAAGATGAAGTACGGCCCCGGCTGAAAGTCCGGTATCCAGCGCACCGCCTCCGGCTCGTACAGGCTGATATGGGGCGGCGCTTCCCACTTGGCCAGCACGGCCACATCAAGCTCGAACTTGCCCGCCGCCGTCGCCCGGATTTCAAGCTCGGTTTTGGTTTTGTGTTCTACGGCCAGCGGTGCCCCGCCCTCGCGTGAGCGGGACGCCCGGTGAATTTCGCCGCGTGTAGAGTAGTCGATTTTGGGCATGGCGTCCCCCGTGTAACCATCCAACGGGGAGCGCAGGCGGCTCCGCGTTTAGGGGTGGGCTTCGTGATAGATGATGGCGGCGGCTAACGGACTGCGGTAGATCGTCGCACTATAGTATTGTACGGCGGCAACGTTAAGGGATTGGTAAAGCTGGTAGCGCTTTCCGGCGTTGACCCCGCCGCACGCCACCACATCCACCGGGTAGCCGCGCTGTGCTTTGGCCCCCGCCAGCGCCCGCACCGCCCCCACTGCCGCCTTGTACAACTCCCCGCCGCCGATACCGGCTGTTGCGCTGCCATCGGGTGTGGGCGCGGGCAGCGTGTTGGTGGCAATCACCGCCCGCACGCCCACGTCGGCAAAGGCGGCCATCAGCCCGGCGTATTGAGTATCGCTCAGGCGCGGCCCTACCTTAACCCACAGCGGCACGTCGCCCAGGGCATCCACCAGCGCCCCGCACAGGTCACGCGCTTTGGCCTCCGTCTGATTGCCGCCGGGGTCGTCTTCGGTGTTGGGGCAGCTCAAATTGAGTGTGAACCAGGCCGGTACCACGCCGCGCTCGGTGAACATCTGGGCGGCTTCGATGGCCTCGGCTTGTTCCTGCTGCGGGTCGTTTGTGCCAGGGCTGACGGCGATATTGACGCCAAACACGGGCGGCAAGTCCGCTTTGTGCCGGGATAGAAACTCTGCGGCGGCTAATGCACCGGGATTGCGTAAGCCGATCCGGTTTTGCGTGGACTGCGTGCCTTTAATCCGCCAGATGACGGTGCCGGGGTTGCCCAGGCGCGGATAGCGGGTGAAGCTGCCAAACTCTACCGGCCCCACCAGCAGCGGCAGCGTCCGCCAGCCAGGGATGATGTTCATACCCGCAGCCACGGCCTGCATCGCGTCCAGTTCGGTGTCGAAGCCATCCCCCTTAACCAGACCCGCCGCCAGCATCAGCGGGTGGGGCAGGGTGACGCCGCCTGCACTTGTGGGCGCATCCGGGAGCAAACGCCCGCCCAATGCGGCCAGCCAGCGCCCGGCAGGCAGTTGGTCGGCGTCGCGCAGCGCTTCGATGAACTGATCGTGGGTGGCCTGCGCGTCCGTGCGGTTGAGGATGGGCAGGGCGTAGCGGGTGTAAAGGGTGTCAATCAGGGAGATCATGCGTCATCCTGTTCAGTGGATAGTTCATCCCACAATTCGCTGTGTTTCATCGAACGGAATTCATCGCCTTCAATGGCATAGCCGCGACGGGATGTGTAGGCATAAAGCCGT
Source organism: Anaerolineae bacterium (assembly GCA_034437575.1). Lineage (GTDB taxonomy): Bacteria > Chloroflexota > Anaerolineae > Aggregatilineales > Phototrophicaceae > DAOTTY01. The sequence continues at coordinate 6,189 of DAOTTY010000115.1, forward strand.
TCGCTGCGCTCTGTCTGTAGGTAGTGTGCCACATCTTTGAGTAAAAAGCGGTCACGGGCGTCAAACTGGCCTTTGACTTCCACCCAACACTTCAGGTCAGGCAAGTGAAAGTCCACCAGATAGTTGCCGTCGCCCAGGCGCTCTTCCTCGTATATCCACCTGATACCGCGTTCTTCGAGTTCGGCGGCGAACCGGATTTCGAGTTGTGAGCGAAACTGCACTCCTTTGAACACACCGGGAATCGCGCCGGAGCCGCGTCCGGCACCTGTTTTGGGATGGGGGATGCCTTCTTTTTCAAGTTTTGTTTTGGCCTTCTTAGCTTCTTTCTGGCGTTTCTTTTCTGCTTTCTCCTGATCTACGGCCCGCTGTTTATAGGCATCAAGGATTGTAGAATCTGACCAATTGGGGTGATAACCGTCGCAAGACCAGTTCTGATCGGGATCAGCGTTCAACAGGATGAGTGTCTGTTCTGCGATAAAGTGAAATCTTTTAACGAATGCTATTTGCTCGTCCGTTTCGCAACTGTGCCATTCAAGCCGTAGCAAGTTTTTCGCAAGGTTGTGCCGATCAGCTCGCTTTCTGTGTCCACGCCCCCTTAGCATATGATCGGGTAATTGTGGAGAAATTGGCCAATAGATGGTCAGTAGTCGCCTGCGGCTCCGCCTCGCCGTGCCAGAAAAATACAAATGCGAGGCGAAAGTCATCCGCCCCGTCATTCCCCTCTGTTCATCACCTTCATTTAGGCCCTTGATAAGGAAGTCTTTCAGGTCCAGCTCTTTGCATGTGACATGCAGAACTCCTAGAGTAAGTAGGCTAACTTGTTCAGCTATACCAAGCACACGCACCCGGCAACCAATAAGGTGAAGCGCTTCGTCCGGCACGACGAGGTGACTTTTAAAAGTGTCATACTTTGTCAGCGATTTTAAATCGGTGCTTTGCGTAAACGTAAAGGTGATTCGCATGGGTTAGGCTTCGGGTTCGTCGTTGTCAGCTTGTTTCAGGTCAACATTCACCGTCACGATGTCCGTTTCGATGCCTTCCCAATTCGGATGACGTTGTTTCAGTAGGGCCACCGCTGCGCTGTGGTCGGGGAGGTCCAGCCCTTTTGCTGTGTACCGTACAGCGTATGCCCAAGCGGCAAACACCTTTTCGGCCTCCTCTGGTTGAAGCGTAATCACAACAGCTTTGAATGGCACCTGGCTATTTGCATAGGGTCTTAGATTAAACACGCGTGATTGCCGACTCATACTCATAGCTCCCTAATGTTATTTGAATTCAATCAATTCTGATTTTACACCAAAGGCCATGTCAGAATCTGTTACAATTTAAGGAATTGCCTCCAGCGGACGCAGGCCGTAGATTCGCCCTGACCCCACCGTGATGTAAACCCAGCCGTTGCCGTCTACCGTTACACCGCGCACATGATCTGGGTAGAAGCCGCTGCCCTGGATGTGCAGCTTTTGCTCGCTCACATTTAAGCTGCGCGGGCGCACCGGCAGCACCTCACGCTCGGATGTCGGCACGCCTGCGCCGTCGAATTCCAGCGCCATCACCTCGTATCCCTGCACAATGACAGTGCCGGGGACGCCTTGCAGCGCGACAATCAGCGTGTCGGTAAGCGGTGGCAGCGTGTCATAGGGGTAGGTCGCCAGCCCCACCGGGGCGCTGCCCTCAATAAACGTGTAGGCCGGGCCAGCAGGCGGGGCTGCCCCACTGCACGCGCCGTAGTCCGTGCCCGCTTCCACCGCAAACACCCGCTCCGTGACCGTGTCCGCCGCCCACAGCACACCGTCGCGCATCACCAAATCCGCCGGTGAACGGATGCCCTCCGCCACCAACTCGCGGTCACCCCCGCCCATGTTATAGCTATAAATCGCGCCGCGCCCCGGTGTGCAGGCCCCATCACCACCCGCGCCCACATAGATGCGGTCGTCGGCTGTCGCCACGCCGCCCGTCGGGTAGCCCGTCCAGCCAAAGGGGAGGTCATCGGCCAGCACAGTGAGCGCGTCATCGGTAATTCCATAGCGGTAAAGGTGTTCGTTCCCGGCAATGTAGAGCGCCCCATCATGGTAGGTGATGCCGTTGGGCCGCGTCAGGTCATCCCGGATGAGGGTCACGGCGTCGGGCAGGCGGTCGGCGTTGGTATCGGTGAGGTGGGCCAAACTGTTAAGCAGTGGCAGGGTGGCCCACAGGCTGCCATCAGGCGCGGCCACCACATCCGTGAAGCCAACCGCGCCATAACCGCCGTCGCGCAGCACTTCCTCCACGCACCACAGGCCGCTATCACCCGCCCAGGGTTCGCTCACATACGCCGGGCGGCGCGGCCCACAGCGCCCTACCTCCTGGGCGTGGGCGGTGTGGGCAGCTAACACGCCGAATAGACACCCTATAGCAACAGCCCATCGAAATGACATATAATGTTCCCAATTACGTGAACACTAGGATAAGTTTAAGGATGAAAGTCGGGATTATATCAGACATTCATGGCGACTATGAAGCACTCCAAACAGCACTAACACGGCTCGACCGCGAGCATCAGGCGGCGCATATCCTGTGTGCAGGCGACCTGATCGGACGTGGCCCCAACCCCAACGCGGTTGTCAATGTTGTCCGCGAACGGGGCATTCCGACGGTGCGGGGCAACCACGACGAGTGGGCCTATGACATCTCGCCAGAAAACAGGGCCTACCTGAAGAACCTGCCGATTGAAATCCATCAGGAAATTGACGGTATTCATGTGTATGTGTGTCATGGCAAGCCGGGCAACAACATCTGGGGGCTGTACGAGGCCCATGTGAGCGACACGCTGCTTAATATGATGCTCAGTTCGCTGGGCGTGGATGTGATGGTCACCGGGCACACGCATGTGCCCATGTACCTGAGCGTGGAGCAGGGCTGCGTGGTAAATCCGGGGTCGCTGTACACGACAGAAACCACGCGCCCCACATCGCATACCTACGGCGTGTTGACGCTGCCCAACCTGCGCTTTGACCTGTACGATGTGACCAAAGACGTATCTCCGGTGGAGTTGGAGGCGTATACATAGGTCGGCCTTCTCGCCTTCGCGGACGGCCACAAGGCCGTCCCTACATACCCATTATGACCCGCCTACCGAAACCAGAATCCCCACTTATGACCCAAGCACCTACCGAACACTACACCCGTGAATACTTTCAAAAGTGGAACTATGCCGACCGGGGCCTGGGCCGCTTTAGCATGTACTGGTTTGCCCGGCGCTACTATGCTGCCCTGGTGAAGCGCTTCGCCCCGCCCGGTGACGAGCGCCTGCTGGAGATGGGCTGCGGCCTGGGGCACCTGCTGGGGCTGCTGCAAGATGACTTCCGCACTGTGGGCATTGACCTGATTGACTACAGCGTGGAGCAGGCCCGCCTCAACGCACCCAAAGCCGAGATTCATCAGATGGACGTGGCCGAGATCGGGGCCACGTTTGAGCCGGGTGCGTTCCGGGCAGTGGTGGCGCTGCACTTAGTTGAGCATCTGCCAAACCCACAGGCGGCCATACGCGATGTGAACCGGCTGCTGATACCGGGGGGCGTGTTCCTGTATGCCACGCCCCAACCGGACTACACGCTGCGCCGTTTCAAAGATCATGACACGGACGCCATCGGCAAAGACAAAACGCACATCAACGTGCAGCCGCCCGCGCAGTGGCGCACCTGGAGCGAAGCCAACGGCTTTGAGGTCATCCGGCAGTTTGGCGACGGCCTGTGGGATGTGCCCTACCTGCCGCTGGTGCCCAAAGCCGTGCAATTTGCTGCGTTCGGCTTCCCGGCGTTGGTGCAGGTGATGACCCG
>DAOTTY010000116.1:0-12475 GCA_034437575.1 Anaerolineae bacterium
GCCCTGCAAACGGAAAAACCCGCCTACGCGCTGGCCAGTACCGCCGTCGGGCTGCTGGCGGTGGTGTTCAAATACCTTGCCTTCCCGGTGCTGGGATTAGGTGTGGGCGCGTCCGTGTGGCTGCTGCGCCGCCATGTGGGTGCGTGGCTGGGTGTGTTGAGCGTGCAGGTCGTTATGATCGTGACGTGTGCGGTGTGGCTGCTGGTCGGCTATGATGCTTTCCGGTTGATCGAAGCGGGCCACGAGGAAACCGTGAACGTGGTCGCGGGTACGGGCCTGCTCAACCTGCTGGACCCCGCACTGATCGCCATGCGCGTTAACCGCCTGCTGACCCAATCCGGGTTGCCTGCGCTTGCCGTGATTGCTGTGCTGGTGGGCGGTGGGGTGATCTACTGGCGGCGCACGGATACCGTCGGGCGGTTGGCTGTGTTCGCGCTGAGTGGGTTAACGCTGCTGCATCTGCTGATGGTGGTGGTCACGCTGGCCCCCAACTTTGACGGCTTCCGCCAGAACATCCCTGCGTCTGGGTATGTGTTGGTGCTGCTGGCCCTGAGCATTGCTGCGCTGGCAGCGGCCATCGGTGACCGCCTGAAGCTGCCGCGTGCCGCGTCCGTGATTGTGGGGGGGGTCGCAGGCGTGTGGCTCATCCCGCAGATGGTGGGCGCGTGGCAGTATGTGAATGCGCGGGCGCAGCCTGTCGCCTACGGCGCGTTTTCGGTCTGGGCCGGGGATACGCTGCCCATCCGGTATGACGCGGACGAAACAACCCTGCTCTCACTGGATGAACGGGTGTTCACCCGTGTGTGGACCTGCCACACATTCCCGTTTTATCCGGCAGTGGAGCGCGGCGACGTGACCGCGCAGCCGTTGGCGCAGTGGCGCGATGAGGGGGTCGCGTTCGCGCAGACGGACGCTGCCACTGTTGGGCAAGTCAACCGCGATGAGATGACGCTGTTAGCTGAATTCCCGCCGGAGGGGGCGGCAAACGGTTGGCGCTCGTGGCGGCGCGGCCTGGACGAGTACCGGTTGCAGGTGTGGCACCTGTGGCCTGTTCAGCGTGCGCTGGATACGGTGTTTGCGGAGCAAATCCGGTTGGCGGGCTATACCCTGGAAAATGCACCGCAAACCGGGGAGCCGCTCACGGTCTGGTTATACTGGCAAACGGTGCAGCCCCCCGCTGCGGACTACCGCGCTTTCATCCACATCACCCCGCCCGATGACCCCACCACGATACTCGTACAGGGTGACGGCCCCCCGACAGGTAACCCGTTCCGCCCGACGACGACATGGGGCCAGCCAGGGGAGCATCTGCTGGTGGGGCGGTTCGTGGTGCCGCTGCCGGGTGACCTGCCCGCCGGGGGCTATCAGGCGGTCATGGGGCTGTACGACCCGGCAACGGGCATTCGGCTGCAAACGCAGTCCGGCACGGATTCGGTGACGGTGCCGCTGAGAATACAGCGATAAACGGTTGGCCGACCCCTACCCGCCGTCCTATTCCACGATTTCAGCCGGGAAGACCACCTCGAATTGCAGGTCTTCCTCGTTGTTCGATAGGTCAACCAGGATGTTGTCGCCGTCCTGCACATCCCCGGCCAGGATTGCAGACGCGAGCGGGTCTTGCAGCAGCCGTTGAATAGTACGCTTGAGCGGGCGTGCCCCGAATACCGGGTCAAAGCCGCGCTCTGCCAAAAAGAACTTGGCCGCTTCGGTCAGTTCCAGCGTCAGGCGACGGTCAGCCAGCAACCCCCGGAAGCGTTCAAGCTGCACATCAACAATTTGCGCGATGTGTTCGCGGGTCAGGCTGTGGAAGATCAGAATTTCGTCCAGGCGATTGAGGAACTCTGGCCGGAAGTGGCGGTCAAGCTCGCCCATGACGGCCTCACGCTTTTCGTTAGCTCGCGCATCGGCGGGCAGCCGCTTGATGATGTCCGTCCCCACGTTGCTCGTCATGATAATCACCGTGTTGGTGAAATTTACCGTGCGCCCGTGCCCATCAGTGAGGCGTCCGTCGTCAAACACCTGCAAGAAGATGTTGAACACCTCCGGGTGGGCCTTCTCGATTTCGTCCAGCAGCACCACACTATACGGACGCCGCCGCACCGCTTCGGTGAGCTGGCCACCTTCCTCATAGCCCACATATCCGGGCGGCGCACCGATCAAACGCGCAATCGCATGACGTTCGCCGTATTCGCTCATGTCAATGCGAACCATCGCGTTCTCGTCGTCAAAGAGGAACACTGCAAGGGAGCGGGCCATTTCCGTTTTGCCCACGCCCGTTGGCCCCAGGAACAGGAACGTACCAATAGGGCGGTTGGGGTCTTGCAGGCCCGCTCGGCTGCGCCGGACTGCCGCACTTACGGCCCGCACAGCGTCATCCTGGCCGATGACCCGTTCGTGCAGGCGATCTTCCATGTGCAGCAGCTTCTCGACTTCACCCTCCATCAGCCGCGACACCGGAATCCCCGTCCAGCGCGAGACGACAGCGGCCACTTCGTCCGCGTCTACTTCTTCCTTGAGCATGACTGTGCCGTCTTTACGCTGCTGGTCGGCGTCTTGCTCTGCCGCGGTAAGTTCCTTTTCCAGTTCCAACAGGGTGCCATAGCGCAAACGGGCTGCTGTGTTAAGGTCGCCTTCGCGCTCGGCCTGCTCTAGCTGCACTTTGGCGTCGTCAATCTGCGTTTTGATGTCCCGAATGCGCTGGATCACGCCCTTTTCGCGCTGCCACTGGGCGGTAAGGCCGTCCAGCGTTTCGCGGATGTTGGCAATTTCGCCTTCCAGTTCGCCCAGGCGGCGGCGAGAAGCGTCGTCACGCTCTTGCTTGAGTGCTTCCCGCTCGATTTCTAGCTGCATAATCTGCCGTTCCACGCGGTCGAGTTCGGTGGGGCGGCTGTCAATTTCAATTTTGAGGTTGGCGGCGGACTCGTCAATCAGGTCGATGGCTTTGTCGGGCAGTTGGCGGTCGGGCAGGTAGCGGGCACTAAGCGTGGCCGCAGCGATCACTGCGCTATCTTGGATGCGGACGCCGTGATGGACTTCGTAGCGCTCTTTGAGGCCGCGCAGAATGCTAATCGTGTCTTCGATGCTCGGCTCGTCCACAAACACCGGCTGGAAGCGGCGCTCTAGCGCGGCGTCCTTTTCGATGTACTGGCGGTATTCGTCCAGCGTCGTCGCACCGATCATGTGCAGTTCGCCGCGTGCCAGCATCGGCTTGAGCATGTTGCCCGCGTCCATGCTGCCCTCTGCACGGCCAGCGCCGACGATAGTGTGCAGCTCGTCCAGGAACAGCAGGATTTGCCCGTCGCTGTCCGTCACTTCCTTGAGGACGGCCTTCATGCGCTCCTCAAACTCACCCCGAAACTTGGCCCCGGCCACCAGACTGCTGATGTCCAGCGCAATCACGGATTTATCGCGTAGGCCGTCGGGCACATCCCCGTTGACGATGCGCTGGGCCAGCCCTTCTGCAATGGCGGTTTTACCCACACCCGCCTCACCAATCAGCACGGGGTTGTTTTTGGTGCGGCGGCTAATCACATGAATCAGGCGGCGGATTTCCTCGTCGCGGCCAATTACCGGATCAAGTTTGCCCTGCCGCGCCAGGTCAGTCAGGTCGCGCCCGAACTTCTCCAAACTCTGGAAGGTGCTTTCGGGGTCTTTGCTGGTAACGCGCTGGCTGCCGCGCACCGCCTTGAGCGCGTCCATGACGGTGTTGTGGGTCACACCCTGCTGGTTCAACACCCGCCCGACGTTGTTTTCATCAACCAGTGCCAGCAGCAGGTGTTCTGTACTCACGTAGTCGTCGCGCATCTGCTTGGCAAGCCGCTCCGCGCTGTTGAACACGTTGAGCGCGGCGCTGCCCAGCGCAATCTGCACGCTGCTGCTGCCGCTCACACGCGGGTACATGCCAATCTGACGGTTCATCTCCGTCAGGACAGCCGCATCGTTGGCACCAATCTTGGCGATGATCTGCGGCACCACGCCGTCGTCCTGCTCCATGAGGGCGACCATGATGTGGGCCGGTTCAATCGTGTTGTTGTTATGGCCTGCGGCAAGGGACTGCGCTTCGATGAGCGCGTTTTGTGCTTTGTTGGTATATTTTTCGAGGTTCATGGGTGTGTAATTTCGCTTCGATTCTCACTGTGTTATGAGTGTAGTCTATCGGGCCTATGATCGGTATTTAATTCTCGTTAATTTTATATCGGCGGGGCGACGAACTGCCGCCCCATGTTGCATTGATGCGCTACCCGGCCCGCACCGTCAGTTCACAGATGAGAATGTATGACAGCCGCGCACTCTCCACGCGATAGGTGCCCGCCTGTGCCTCCCACGTTGCGGAGTAGATGCGTGCCCACCGCTCCGGCTCAGATGCAATCAGAATCGGGTCAGTCGCTCGAACGCGCAGGTTCTGGTTTTCTACACGCAAACGGCCCGGATCGGTCCGCAGGGCGGCTGCCATTTCCGGGTAGTTATCCGCAGCCGGGGGCCGGAACTCAAACGTTACAATCTGGCCCTCACGCAGCGGGCCGTTGCTGGCCTCACACGTTTCCATCTGGACGGTGTTGGTACGCGGTGCTTCTACGAAGTCCGTTATGGGGATGGGGTCACACTCACCGGACTGGGTGACCGCCGCCGCTGCGACCCAGTTGCTGTTTCGCAGTTGATACCATGTGCCGCCGTCCGCGTCCTGGGTTTGCAGCACAATCGTCAACTCAAAGCCCGCGTTCAGCGTGTTGATCGACTCATAAAACGACCCCGGCCCGGCTTGCAGCGGCGTGTTGTTCCGGCTGATGACGTACCCGCACGCATTGTCTGGCACCGCCGTCGGCGGGATGGGCGTGGGCACAACTGCGTTGTAGGCCAGAATGCGCTGCTCAATTTCGGCGTCAGTGGGCGGCTCTGGGATTTGCACACGCTTTGGCAGGTTGTTTGTGGGCAGCGCCAGCAGCCTTTCTGCGCTCATCAGGGCAATAGGCGCGTCCATCTGTGCTGTGATTTCTGTGCCTGTTGGCGCAATCACATCCCCTGGCAAAATCAAAAAGCCTTCTAGCACGGTGTAGCGCGTCTCGCTGCCGCCCGCCTCAATGTAGAGCGTCCCGGCCACGCGCAGCGGCGTGTCGTTAATCGTCAGGCTGATCTCGTCATCCGGGTTGGGTGTTTGCAGCAGCACACCATTCGCTGCGATGCCCTCACCACACAGCGCTGTATCCCCCGTCGTGACCGACATCACCTGGAACGGACGCAGGAACGGCGTGTCATCTTCTACAACGGGCAAATCAAACACATTGCCATCAACTGCGCCCACATCAGCGGCGACCCACCCCAACGCCAGCGACCCCGGAATCGTCACGCGCAGCCATGTACCATCCTGATTGCGGCCATGTGCCAGCACACTTTCCCGCACAAACACCTGCTCCAAAATCTCGGACTGCTGCTCTGGCAAGTCACGGATATTGAGCGTCCCCCGCGCCACCACCGGGATTTCCAGCGTAGACGGGACGCCATTGCTCACGGTGGCGTTGCCAAAGGCCAACACCGTGACGGCCCGCTGTTCGGGGTCGGTTGTATTGGCGCGGAACAGCATTTGTGCAACGGCGTAGTCCGGCTGGTCGAGTGAGGCCGTGCTAACCGTCACGCTTTCGGTGAACCCGGCAGGGATCAAATCGCCCGGTGTTTCAAACGTCAGGGGGTCAGTTCCCTGGAAGGTTGCCGTTACACTGCCGTTCCCCAAACAGATTTCGTCCCGGTCTAGCGATTGGCACACCGCGCCCGCCCGCACATACGAAAGCAGCGCGGTCTGTGGGCATACGGTAGGGTCCTGGGCGTGGGCGGGCACCCATGAAACGAGTGCGGTTAATCCAGTGATGAAAAGCAGCGGAACGACGGCGATCACACCCGCTGCACCCTTTGAAATGGACATCGTGCAAACTCCCTGATTGGTTGAAGTGGATACCCTCACTATAGCATTTTCGTGACATTGATTTTGTAAGCGGTTGGATGGGCGTATAGTGGGCGTAGGTTGTGCGTGGGCCGCCCGGCGTGCGTGATTGCCCCGGCCCACATACAATGTGTCTTATCGGCGTTATAATTTTCTTTAGGGGAGCATCCGCTTATGAGAAGACGAATTAGCCTGATTGCCCCGTTACTGTTTTTGTTGGGGGCGGCGGGTATTGTGATTGCACAATCCGGCGGCGGGGACCCGTTTGAACCCGTCCGCCAGGTGGGTGCGCCGCGCCCGCAGGCCATCCAGTACAACCGCCCGCTAGATCAGTTCATCTGGGTAGCGCCGGGTGGCCGCTTGCAACTGGTGGATGCCGCCACCCTGGACGTACAGCACGAACTGTACACCAACCAGACGTATAAGGCGGTGCAGTTCAACGACACGGGCACGCTGCTCGCCGTCGCCGTTGACCGCAAAGTGGACCTGTGGAACCCGGCTTCGGGCAACTTGCTGGAAACCTTCGAGCCAGAGGGCATCTTAGACATTGCCAACCCGATTCAGTTTGCGGCTGATGACGGCCTGCTGCTGGTCAACAGTGTGGTGCCCGCCCCGCGTGAGCTGCGCCGCAGCGAAAACGATACCGTTATCCTACCCTGGCTGTGGGATATTCCCAATGCGCTGGGGCAGGGGCAGTCGCAACTGCCGAACCGCACCACCGCCTACGCTTTCTTTGAGTACCGCAATGGGTTCATCATCGGCCCCAACGACCGCGTGATTGCTGCCCGGCCCAGCCGCCTGGAAGTGCTGGACGTGAGCGGCGATGAAACCAACGTCGTGCTAGATACCATCGAGAGTGACCGCTTTGAGCAAGACCCGGTCGATGCGTGGCGCAGCACCTTCAACGATTACCTGTATGTGCTGCCGCGTGGCCGCGACTTTGTACAGATCAACACACAGGACGGGCGGGCACGCCGCCTCAACTACGATCAACTGGTCACATTTGGCAACCCGCTGGCCATCGGGCAGCGCTTCGCCACCGAAGAAAACTCACTGGCGCAGTTGTTTTTAGGTGAGGGCTACCTTGCCAACAACGGCTACGAACCGCTGCAACTCATGCTGCTAGACGCGCTGGAACCGCTCACGCAGACGGCGGCCACCAATCAGTTCATCATCTCCACAATGGACGAAGCCACTGCCCGTGTGAATATCCAGCGCGTGACGCCGCCTATCCTCAAGTGGACGCTCAGCAATGACCGTACCCAACTCGCAGTTTACCGCCAGAACAACGACATCGAAGTGTACGACATCGCCAGCGGTGCCCTCATCCAGACGCTAGCGCCCACCTTCCCGGATTTCGACGGGCGGGCCATCCTGGCGTTTGACCCGACGGGCAGCCAGTTGATTTACGACTTCCAGCGCTTTGACATCGCTACAGGCGACGTGATCTTTGAGGAATTGAACTACAACACCGGCTTTGACGCCTACTACTTCGATGAAAACAGCCGCCGCCTGACCACGTTCAACTACCTGGGCGAAGGGGGCAACACGATTCGCTGGTGGCAGTGGGATGTTAACACCGGGGAAGTCGTCCGGCGTGAGCAGGTGCAGTTACGGGGTGAACTGCGCGGCATCTGGTACACGGGCGACCGCTTCCTGACGCAAGTTCGCGTCACCCTGAGCGGGGAGAGCTTCACCGCGCTGGAAATTGTGGAAGTGGGCAAAGACGACCGCTCGCAGCTTCTCATCGACAACTTCCCGGATAAGCGCCTCCAGCGCGTCATCCCCAGCCCAAACTGGACGCACGCCCTCGCCGTGTACACCGACGACGTAACCGGCCTGACCGACATCGCCATGTACAGCTTTGACGACGGGATGCAGGGGTACCTCACCGGGCAGGATTTGCCGCCGGGGCAGTTTGGCGACTACTACTGGTCAGACGACAGCACGGTTGTCATTCCGGCGGGGGGGCAGTCGCCCGCACAGTTCGCCGTTGATTACGGCCTGAACTACGATGCAACGGGCTTGCCCGCCTGCCTCGTAGACGCCTTCCCCGAAGAATACACCCGCTGGGTGCCCGTTTGGGAGCGGCGCGTGGAGGGGCTATCGGTTGACCAGTTGAACGACCTCACCCGCGACATCTGTGAGGCGCTGCCGTCTGCCGTGCAGGGGGTTGACGAGATCATCACCACACCAACGGCAACAGCCGCCCCTACCCGCCCCGCAAACTTCCGCCCGACGCAGCCCGTGCTGGCCAACGTGCCAGAGTGCATCACGCTGCGCTTTGCCGAAGAAGCCGACCAGTACGCCGAAGTGTGGCGGGAAATATCTGCTGGTGTGACTGGCGAAAACCTGCTGGAACTGGAAACCATCGTCTGTGAAGGGCTGACCGCCACAAGCGGCGGGGGCGGGGGTGCCAGCGACTTTGCAGACGGGGCCATGCTCATCACGATTGACAGCAGCAACCGTACCTTCACGCAGCAGGTGCCGCGTCCGGCGCAGTCGCCGGAAGTGCCCTACTCGTTGGCCATCGTTCGCACAGAGTACGAGCGCTTTAACGACTTCAACCGCACGCTCAACGAGCCGATCATCAGCCTGGACGGACGCCTGATTGCCCAACGTGACGGCCCCTATGTCGAAATCATCCGGCTTAACAAGCCCTACGACGCGATGGCCGCTGAAGCCACCGCCACCGTGTCTGTGATCCTCTCGCAGACGCCCAACCCGGTGTCGGTATCGCTGCGGCCAACGATCACGCCCACCTCAGCGTTTATCGGCCAGCCACGCCCCACCGTTACGCCGACCATCACGCCCACGTCACCACCGCTTACAGGTGAAATCATCCCGTTGGAGCAGTTGAACGTGGTGCAGGACTTCTGCGACGTGGCCGCAGCCCTGTTCACGCTGGATAACCCGCCACCGGAGTACAACCCACCGGGTAGGCTTTACACCACCGTGCGTAATGACAGCGGCATTTACAGCTTTGACCTGTCCACCGGCAGCAGCGTGCGCGACCCCGCCATTCCGCAGTGTCACAGTGGCGGCTGCAACAACTCCTATGACCGCAACTGGATTCTGTATGGCGGCGACCGCCCGATTATCACCCGTGCGGACGGCTCGGTTGTTCGTGAACTGGTAGATGGCGTGCGCCAGGAACTCCCGATTACAGCGATAAACTGGGTTGCGGGCACAAACGTGGTGCGCTTTGAGTACGCCTTCTACAGTGTGGACGGCTTCAGGCCAGAGTTCTTCACCCGTGAGTACGACCCCATCCAGGACTTCTTCACCGAGCCAATTATCGCCGCCACGCCCACGCCGCTGCCGCGCATCAACGAGTTGAACAGCACACAAATCCTTGCTGTGCAGCCGCTTGAGCAGCGTTACAGCCTGGCCAGCACGTCGTTTAACACCGGGCGCGGCACCGGCTTTAAGTTCTACATCATGGACGCACAAACCGGCGCTGTGGCCTACTTCGCCCGCCGTGACGCACTCAGCCAGGACAACGGCATTGACTACCGCTGGGATGGGCGGGGCCGTTACCTGTTCTACCGCTTCTTTGACGCCCGTGAGACGTGGTATGTGTTCGACGCCAGCAGCGCCCGCCACTACATCTATGGGGAGCGCCTGCCGAGTGGCTTACGCTCCCGTGATGGCCGCTATCTGGTGGAGTGGGGCCAGCCAGACAGCGAAGAAATCCGCGAACGGCGTGAGGCGGGGCTGCCTATCCCACAGCTACGGGTATGGGACACGCAAACGGGCCTGCTGCGCCGCTACTGCATCCCGCAAACGAACGACGCCAACATCAACGCGCCGCTCGACTGGTCCCCAGACAGCCGCTACCTCACCTTCTCCTACAACCTGCCCGCCAGCTACTTTGATGACGCCGCAACACCGATACCGGGCACAACGCCCACACCGTTTTATGGCGTGCCCAACAGCGAACCCGCGTTCCAGGCACAAATCCCGCGCACCTTCGTGCTAGATACCGAAACCGGGCAGGTGACGCTCATCAGCGACGAAATCAACGACGTGCTGCTGTGGGTTCAACAGGGAGGTGAATCATGAATCGCATTTTCCGCGCAATCTGTAGGGACGCTATATATCGCATCCGCTGTAATACCGTTGCTGTCTCCCCCTCTTTTGGCCGCACAGCAGCGGTAGGGAGCCGGGGGGCGGGGGCCTGTCATCGCGCCCGCCCCTACGCCCTTCTGCTGTTCGTCGTCGCGCTCGTCGCTGCGGTCATACCCGCCCACGCCCAGGACGACGCCCTGCCACCCTACCCCGCCGAAGATACAGGCATCTACGTTACCACCCAGGACTTTCTGAATTTGCGGCACGGGCCAAGCGAGTTCTTCGACGTGTGGGAGGTCGTGCCGCCGGAAACAACACTCATGGCCATTGGCCGCACTGCCGACACGCGCTGGGTGCAGGTCGCCATGCCTAGCGGACGCCAGGGCTGGCTGTTCGTGCGCTACCTCGTTTACAGCGGCGATGTCGTTACGCTGCCTGTAGATGGCATCAACCCGGAGCCGTTCATTCGGGAGGCCGGGGCCGTTGGGGTGACCACCCGTGAAACACCCATCTACGACCGCGTTGGCTTCCAGATTGGCACACTGCCCGCCGGGGTGCGCGTCGAACTGACCGGACGCCTGGGGGCGGGCACGTTCTCGCGCTATCAGGTGCTGCGGAATGATGACCTGTATTGGGTGGGCGGCTGGAATATCCGCGTGGTGAGTGGTAACCCCCGCCGCTTGTTCGATACCGCCTACCTGTACCCGTATGGTCGCATCCTGCGCCAACTGGACGAAGACTTGGCCCGCGCCACAAGCAGCCTCAACCGCATCGAATCCATCTGGCAGACGATTGCAGCGGGCGGCAACGTTGCCTGCCGCGATGTGCCGCCCCGCGTCAGCCGCAATGTCACGGATTTGGACGTGGAGCAGGAAGCGCTGTTCAGCCCGGCAGTCATTGCGCTGGACGCCGCTGTTGCCAACACGAATGCGGCCATCTCTGCCTTTGAAGATGCCTGCGGACGTGCTTCTGTGGATGCGGACGCCTTCGTTGACCGCGCCGATATTCAAACTGCGTTCGACAATACGGAGGAAGCCCGCATCAACGTCAACATTGTGCAGTCCATGTACGAGCCGTTACAGCGCCGCGACCCGCTCATTACCTTATTGAGCGGTCAGGCACCCGCCCGCTAAACAACAAGTCGGGGCCGCCCGGTGTGGCGGCCCACCACCAACAACGTTAAACCCGGTGGCCCACGCTGCCGCATAATTTGAAATCAATTACAACCTAACGAGGAGCAACCCCCAATGAACAAGCGCAACACCCTACTCACGCTGCTGGCAGCCCTGCTGCTCATCGTTCCGGCCCTGGTATTTGCCCAGGAAGCCACCGAACAACCCGAAGCAGACCTGCCCGATTGCCCCGCGTTTGAGGGCGACCCGTCGGAAGTTCGCATCAGCTACTACATGGGCGAAGGCACTGCGTTCGTCCGTACCGGGCAGTTGGGCAGCGCCACGTTTAGCTACACCTGCATCATCGAAGTGATTGACGACACCTACATCCCGGCTTACATCGGGCGGGCCACCATCTACACCCGCAACCGCGACTATGAACGCGCCATCGCAGACCTGACGCGCATCATTGAGCTAGACCCGCAAAGCACCGCCGCCTACAACAACCGGGGCATCATCAACGCGCTGCAAGACAGCGGTGAAACCGAGTACGCTGACGCCATCGCAGACTTTGAAGCCGCTATCGACATTGACGGCGGCTACGTCCCCGCGCTGAACAACCGGGCCATCATTCACATCATCCAACAAGAGTACGACGAAGCCATTGCCATCTTTGAGGGCATTCTCGCCAACTCCAACGTAGACGCCGCCCTTACCATCATCCGTGACCCCGAAAACGACAGCGAACTGCCAGACTTCAGCAGCAATGAAGCCCAAGCCTACGCCATGATTGGCCTTATTCGCTCCGCCCAGGCGCTGGAAAACTACGACGCCTACCTGACTGCTACTCGCGGCGCGGCTGATGGCCGCATCCAGAGTGCTGCCGGGGCGCTGGAATCGCGCTTCACGTTTGAACTGCGCGTGGATGACGGCTCATACTTTATCGTGGCCCGCTTTGATGATGAGGATGAATCGTAATGCGACAGCCCACGATTCGCAGCGGGCGGGCGGTGTCTATCGCGCTGCTCCGCAAAACGGTTGTCCTGGCAGCGCTCGCTGGGCTGGTCGCGTGGTTGATTCCGCTGCGTGCTAACGCCCAGTTGATCCTGGAATGCCCGGATTTGATTGATGCACTGGAGGAGCCAACAGCGCAGTATTACGTGGGCATCGGCAATGCGTTCTTCTCGCAGATTAATTACACCAACGCCATTGCCGCTTACGGCTGCGCGATTGACTTAGACGGCAGTTACGCCCCCGCGTTTGTGCGGCGCGGCTATGCCTACACCGTACAGGGTGATGAAGACCGCGCCCTGGCCGATTTCAACACCGCGCTTGAACTGGCCCCAAACTTGACCGAAGC
>DAOTTY010000117.1:0-29279 GCA_034437575.1 Anaerolineae bacterium
TGGAAGACGGCCTGCGCCAGACGATTGCCTACTTCCAGGGGCAAATTGATACCGTCGCCAACCCGTCCACATAGCCCACCTGCACCGGCCTGTCACAACTGCATACTGCCCAACCTGCGAGCGCCTGACATACCCGGCGCTCGTTTGTTTTAGGCAAAAACTTGACATCCGTTCTAATTCAACGTTATATTGATTGTATGATTGTGTATGGTTGTGACTTCACGAGCGCCCCGAGTAAGCGTAAACCCCTCACGCTGGTGAGCGGCACGCTCACGGATGAGCGTTTGTGCATTGACGGGGCTGAAGCACTCCCCGGTTTCACAGATTTTGAAGCCTTTTTGAAGCGCGGTGGCCCCTGGGCAGCCGGGTTCGATTTCCCCTTTGGTCAGCCGCTCAAGTTGATCCACAACCTCAATCTGCCGCAAACGTGGGCCGGTTATGTGGAACTCATCGCCGCGATGGACAAGCGCGAGTGGGTGGCGAGGGTAGAGGCGTACATGGCCCCCCGCGCCTACGGCGATAAGCTGCACTTCCGGCAGGTAGATCGTTTGGCCGGGGCGCAAAGCCCGATGAAGATGTCGTTTATTCCCACCGGGCGCATGTTCTACGAAGGGGCACCGCGCCTGCTGGCCAGCGGCGTGAGCGTCATCCCCAATCACCCCACAGGCAGCGACCGCCTCGCGTTTGAGGTCTACCCCGCGTTGGTGGCCCGTGAGTTCGTGGGGCGGGGCAGCGGCTACAAAAGCGACGACATCGCCAAACAGACTGACAAAGCCACAGCTAAACGCGCCGCCATCCTTGATGGGCTGCTCACGGCTTGTGCGAATGTGTACGGCTTCCGGCTCAGTGTGCCAGGCGACCTGCAAGACGCCTTCATTAACGACCCAACGGGCGACCATCTGGACGCGATGCTGGCGGCAGTGCAGGCGGCGTGGGCGGTTAGCCAGCGTGATGACAACTACGGTGTTCCGCTTGGCGTTAGCCCGCTGGAAGGCTGGATCACCGACCCCGCTTTAGTGCGAAAAGACCCGCAATAAACAGGAGCGAATCATGGTAGAGCCACGTCAACTTCCACTGTTTTCATCGGAGCCGGGGGGCGAGTATGACCTGAACCCGTACACCGAGTTACAACACGCGCTGCCATTGTTCGCTGACCACCTCAAAAAAGACGGTAAATCTGAGAATACGATCAAAGCCTTCATTGCCGATTTGCGGCTGCTGGCTGGCCATGCGGGCAAAGGCAAGGCCCTCGGCACCTTCCAGACGCGCCACCTGGATGCCTTTTTGCATTGGATGGAAGCGGAGCGCGGCGTGCCGTGCAGCCGCAAAACCTACGCCCGCCGCGTAACGTCGTTGAAGGTGTTCTTTAAGTGGTTGAAGACGATCAACGCCATTAACTACGACCCGGCCAAAGCAGTGTTGCAGCGCAGCGGGGCCGCACCGCTGTCGTATGCACTCACACCCACAGAAATCGAGCGTGTGTTGGACTTTAGCCGCACAATGACGCGCAAAGGTGAGCTTGACACCCGCCCCGAACTGCTGTTCCGGCTGCTGCTGGGTACGGGTATGAAGAAGAGCGAGGTCATGCGCTTGACGCTGGAAGACGTGATTACCGGCGACGGCCCGCCTTACCTGCACGTTCATCACACCAGCCGCAACGTGTACAAAGAGCGCAAAGTTCCGATTGACCCCGACTGGCTGAACCTGCTGGACGACTACCGGGTGCAGTACAAAATCACGGATAAGCTGTTCACCTGCACTGCCCGCAACCTGG
The DNA here is from genome assembly GCA_034437575.1 of Anaerolineae bacterium. Classification (GTDB taxonomy): domain Bacteria; phylum Chloroflexota; class Anaerolineae; order Aggregatilineales; family Phototrophicaceae; genus DAOTTY01. The sequence continues at coordinate 1,775 of DAOTTY010000117.1, forward strand.
AATACATCCTGGCCGACCTGGCCAAAGGTGGGGACGTGGCGACACAGATTTCGTTTGAGATCATGCGCTGGACGTGCGCGGTGCGCGATACGCGGGCGGGTGTGGACGAAAACGAAATCCGTGAGAAGATGGGCCTGAGTGAGATAAGCTGGGCCGAAACCGGGCGCAAGGTGGAGCAGTTGGTGGAAAAGCAAATCGAGCAGGAAGCTGCTGCAACCCCCTAAAACCCGCTGATCTTGAGAATCTCACCCTCCAGTGCTTCTATGCCCTGCGGCGTCCAGATTTTGCGGCCCGGTGTACCCAACCCGCGTGATACATACAGCGCCCCGTTTGCATAGGTAATGTTCGTCGGCGTGTCGATGCCGTCGGCCAGCACGTCAACCGCGCCGCTTTCGGCCCGCAGTACAGACACGCGCCCGGTATAACGCGCATAGCCGCCGGGGTCAGGGAGTTGGGTGGGGTCGGTCAGGTCGAAGTCAAACGGCGTAAGCGCCAGCGGCCACGCAACCGCCAACTCCACGAAGTACAGGTTGCCGTCAGGGTCGGTTGCCACGTCGATGCACGTTGTCAGGCCCGTGACGGCATCAGCGAGGGTGCCCGTCTCCGCATCAATCCGCACAATTTTTGAGTCCCCCGGCACGTAGGACAGCAGCGTGCCGTAATAGTCATAGATGAAGCCGGAGAACAGCGCCGCGTATACAGCGCCCGATGCCGGGTCAACGGCTACACCGGATGGCACCGCCTGCTGGCCATTCGCCAGCAGCGGGAACTCTGCCAATGTAGTCGTTTCCGCGTTCGGCGTGACAGCGGTCACGCGGTTAAAGCCGCTTTCCGTGATGTAGAACACGTTGCGGGCCGGGTCATGCGCGACGGAGTTCACGGTTGCTGCCGTCTTCAGGAACATCGCCGCGTCGGTGCGCTCATCGTTCATCTGGAATAGGCCCGTATCCCCAAAGAACAGGTCATCGCCTGTGTTGCGGCTGGTGCGGAAGTAGGGGTCATCTTTGTTGAAGAACACGCGCCCGTCGTCCAGCACCAACACGTCAGATAGGCCGAACGGCTCGTCATGGCCGGTGAAGATGGTATCCAGGCTGTTGTAGCTGGGGAACCCGGTTAGCAGGGCAGCGCGTTCGCCCACGTCGTTGTAATCGCCGTCGTTGTTCGCGTCGGTCAACTGGCTGATTTGCCCGCTGGTGCTTGTTGCCGCGCCGGGTTCGTCTGTACCCAATCCGGTTTCTGCCACCAGCAGGCTGCCATCTGGCAGGGCGGCTGCACCGCGTGGGTTATTCAGGCCGCGTGCAACAGACGTGACAGTGACGGGCTGCTGGGCGCTGGTGGTGATGGCCGTTGGCATAACCCACAGCACAGCCAGCACAACAAATACAAGCGGTTTAAACATCAAGAAGCTGATCCAGGTTTAGCGATAGGTCGGGCAGTACAGGTGAGGCTATCGGCATGTCGTGACGGTAGATTTGCACCGTTGTGGGGGCATCCTTGCGATACTGGTAAAGTTCCTCACGGATAGGGTACACCACCCAAACTTCTTCGGTGCCTGCTTGCAAATAGTCCTCCACGCGCTCTAGCATATCACTGGCCGAGTTGCCCGGTGCGACCACCTCCACCGCCAGGTCAGGCGCTCCAATGAAGGGCAGCGTCCAGTTGTAGTCATCAGGCAGGCTGCTTTTGCGGATAAACGACACATCGGGCAGGCGTGAGCGCACCACTGCGCCATCATCGTTGTGTTGTAACACGTACTCCATGCCGCCCGTACAGGCATAGCCGCTGCCCGTTTTGTGGGCATAGTCACGCAGCAGCGCATAGATGTTGCCCATCACCTGATTGTGTAAAAAGCCGTATGCCATTGAGATATGGTCTCCGCGTCGCCGCATAATATGGCCGTCTACAACTTCGGCCCAGGTGCTGTTTAACGCTGGTAAATCGGCCAGCATAACCCGTGCTATCTTTTGTTTGACCATGACCGTCTTCGTATCACTTTGTCAGTGGATTGTATATGCAGCATCGTAGCCCGTAAGACGACGTTATGCCAGTGAGGTTAGTTTTTTCGTACCGAAATGATACCCCTCGTGTTTTACACTCACAAATTGCAAAACTGAACAGGACACATCTTATGGCCGTTGCCGCCACCCCCCAGGATTCATCTACCGTACCGCGGGTGCCATCGCTCACCTTTTGGAACAAGATCGCTTACGGTGTGGGTGATGTGGGCGCAGCCGTCACAGCCCAGGTAACCGGCTTCTTCCTGATTGCGTTTTTATACGATGTCGCGCTGCTGTCGCCGCTGGCAGTGGGCGTCATTCAGTTGGCGTCTAACGGCTGGGATGCCATTACCGACCCATTTGTGGGCAACCTGAGCGACCGCACGCGCACGCGCTGGGGCCGGCGTCGTCCCTGGCTGCTGTTCGGGGCGATTCCGTTCGGCCTGGCGTTTGTGGCGCAATGGTACGTGCCCCCATTTGAAGGCACGGCGCGGGTTGTCTACTTTTTGGGGGTGGCGATTTTGCTCAAAACGGGGTTTACCATCGTCAACGTGCCCTACACGTCTATGACGCCGGAACTGGCCCGTGGCTACGACGAACGCACCAGCCTGACCTCGTTCCGGTTTGCGTTTTCGATTTTGGGCGGGTTGGCGGCGGTGGTGCTGTACCCCGCCATCGTAGACCTGTTCACGCAGGAGCAGGTCGGCAATGTGGTGGCCGGTAGTTTGCTTGGTCTGGTCATCGTGATGACGACGCTAACCACGTTTTTCTTCACGAAAGAGCCGCCGCTGGAACTCATCAACGACGAGAAGCCGCTTGGCTTTGTCGCCAGCCTGCGGATTGCCTTCAGTAATCGGCCCTTCCTGTACGTGGTGGGGATTTATCTGCTGGCATGGCTAACGGTGCAGTTTGTGCAGGCGAATTTGGTGTTATACGTGCGCTACTGGCTCAACCTGGAAGACTTACTCATTCAGTTTTTGCTGGTACTGCAACTCACGTCGTTTTCGTTTTTGTTTTTCTGGTCGTGGGTGAGCAGGCGCTATGGCAAGCGGATTGCGTACTACATCGGGGCGGGGCTGTTCAGTTTAGTCGTCGCCTGGATGTTCTTTTTGCCGCCGGGGAACCCGTCGCTGGTGTATGGGACCTGCCTTGTCGCGGGTATTTGTGTGTCGATGGCGCTGCTGCTGCCCTGGAGTATGCTGCCGGATACGGTGGACTGGGACGAGTTACAAACCGGGCGGCGGCGCGAGGGGGTGTTTTACGGGTTGTTTGTGTTTATCCAGAAGATCGGCTTGGCGCTGGCACTGGGGATCAGCAGTGTGGTGTTGGGCATTGGTGGCTACGTTAACCCGGCAACGCCGGGGGCGTTCGTCGCCCAGCCGGATTCGGTGCTGCTAACGCTGCGTATTCTGGTGAGCTTCTTCCCGCTGGCGCTGCTTGTGTTGAGTATCCCGTTGGTGGCGGCCTATCCTATTACGCGCAGGCGCTTCGATGAAATGCAAGACGAGTTGGCGGCACGCAAGGCCGACGCGGCATAATGGCGTTGGTAATGGGCAGGCACGCTGGCCTGCCCCTACGGATGCCGCGTGATTATTTCGCTGTCGGTTCCTGCGCCTGCTTCGCTTCGCTTTCACCCGCAGCTTCTTGTTCTGCCTCGATAGCCTCAAGTGCCGACGGCCCAAGCTGGATGTGCAGTTCATCCAACTGCTTCTGCTCTGCGTAGGACGGCGCTTTGGCCATCGCGTCGGACCCCGTCTGCGTTTTGGGGAAGGCGATCACCTCACGGATGTTGGGCTGTTGGGCCAGCAGCATCACCAACCGGTCAATGCCCCAGGCCATACCCCCGTGCGGTGGTGCGCCGTACTCGAACGCTTCCAGCATGTGCCCGAACTCTGCCAGGGCGTGTTCCGGTTCCTGGCCGATGAGCGGAAAAATCTTTTCCTGGAAGCTGCGGTCATGAATACGGATGCTGCCGCCGCCGACTTCATAGCCGTTGCACACGAGGTCATACTGGCTGCCGCGTGCCTTGCCGGGGTCAGTTTCTAGCAGGGGCACGTCTTCGGGCATGGGCATGGTGAACATATGCTGGGAGGGGTCCCAGCGCTTTTCGTCCTCGTTGTAGATAAACAACGGGAAGTCGATCACCCACAAGAAGGCCAGCATATCCTTGTGGGTGCCCACCAGGTCGAGTTCTTCCGCCAGCCCACGCCGCAGCACGTCCACGATGTCGCAGGTGGTTTGCCACTCGCCAGAGATGAAGAAGATCAGATCGCCGGGTTTTGCGCCTGTACGGTCAGCCATCTGCTGAATTTGCTCGTCGGTGAAGCGCTTGGCCAGCGGCCCCCAGGGTTTGCCGCCTGCTTCTTCTGCCAGCAGGATGTAGCCCAGGCCGCCGCCACCCACCGCCCGGACTCTGGTTTCCAGGTCGCTGCCAAACTGCTTGATCGCCGTCTTGCTGAGCGCTTCCGGCTTGCGGGTGATTGCGCCGCGCATCGCTTTGACGGGCAGGCCCTTTTCCGCGTTCTCTTTGAACACCTTGAAGTCACTGGCCAGCGCAACATCGCTGATGTCCACCGCTTCTAAATCGTAGCGCATGTCGGGGCGGTCGGTGCCGTATTTTTCCATCGCGTTGTGCCACGTCATACGCGGGAAGGGCGTACCGAGTGTGGGGCGGCTGGGCACGACTTTGCTAATGAGCGCCTGCATCAGTCCCTCGGCTAGCTGCATCACGTCTTCGCGCTCCACAAAGCTGAGTTCCATGTCAAGCTGAGTGAACTCTGGTTGGCGGTCGCCGCGCAGGTCTTCATCACGGAAGCAGCGGGCAATCTGGAAGTAGCGTTCGTACCCGGCGACCATCAACAACTGCTTGAGCTGCTGCGGGCTTTGCGGCAGCGCGTAGAACTTGCCCGGCTGGATGCGACTGGGCACCAGGAAGTCGCGGGCACCTTCGGGTGTTGTCTTGAACAGAATAGGGGTTTCGATTTCGATAAACGCCGCGTCGTCCAGGTAGTCACGGATGAACTTCACGACGCGGTGGCGCAGAATGATGTTGTGCTGCATGGCCTGACGGCGCAGATCGAGGTAGCGGAAGCGCATCCGCTCAGACTCTTTGATGACTTCTTCATCTGTATGGATATAGAAGGGCGGCGTTTTGGCGGTGTTCAGCACCGTGATTTCTTCCGCGACGACCTCGACCTCGCCCGTTTCCAGTTCAGGGTTGGCCGTCCCCTCTGGCCGGATGCGCACATACCCCTTTATTTGCAGCACGTACTCGCGGCGAACGTCTTCGGCGGCTTGGTGTGCGTCTGGGGCAATTTCCAGGTCCACTATCACCTGGACGATCCCCCAGCGGTCGCGCAGGTCGATAAAAATCACGCCCCCCTGGTCACGGCGGCGGTTAACCCATCCAGCAAGCGTGACCCGCTCACCGTCGTGTTCGGGGCGGAAGTCCCCGGCTCGGTGTGTCTTCATCATCCGAAATGTTCTCCTCGCTTAGCGTTGGGCTGTCCCTTTGCACAATCCGCGAAGGATAACATGCTGCCGGGGAAAAATACACACGGTGGGTCAGGCGTTCATCAGGCCGCCAGCCATCTGCCGGTCTACCCAGTTTGCCAGGTACGGATAGCGGAAGTCTGAGCCGGTGTACACGCGCACACTGGCAATCGTTGCCAATATTAGCCCGGCCAGGGGCAGCGCGGCCAGCAAGACAGGCGCAACAATGCCAATGATGGTGAGTAGAATGAGCAGAGGGATGCCGATCACCAAGATTGATAAAATTCCGGCTATAATCAGCATAATAAGCCAGATTGTAGCGCCGACGACAAAGCCCAGCAGCGCCCCCACCGTGCAAATCAGTTGCAGCACGAAGGCTTGCAGCGCGTGAAAGGCGATAAAGTCAGACTGTTTGCGGAAAAACACATAAATTAGCAGTGGCACAAAAATCACAAATGGCAGGCTGATGCCGCCTGTTGGCACGGCCAGCAAAAACGTGAGCCATACGCTGCCATGGGCCACCGCTGACCACAGCTTTTCGTCGTCGGTGATGTGAAGGGTGCTGTAGCTGCGCGGTTTGCTTTTGGGCTTCTGGCGCGTTTCTGGCCGGTAACGCTGCTCATACTCGCGGATAATCTCGTCGTCATTGGCGGGGTTCGCTGCCCCACTCAGGCGCGACAGACGCTCGTCGTCGTCGCGTTTGGGTTCGTTGTCGGTCATAGGTGCGTCCTGGTTGGCAAGGTGAGTTGTTACGCTACATTTCTGACCTCGTATACGCAAGGCCGTGCTGTAAAGTTGCACTACCATCCGTGCAGCCTGTCGATTAGACTTCCGCGCATGTTCAGTCCAGATTACACCCTCACTAAAGCCCAACTGGGATGGCTGGCGCTGGCTGCTGGCCTCATCGGGTTTGTGGCTGTGTTCAGCCTCGATCTGGTTGTGTTAGCTCGTGCCAATGGGGTAGCCAGCCTGTTTTCTGCCGCCACGCTAGACCATCTACGCAGCCCATTGGGTATCGGCCCCGCGCAGCGCTTGGCGCTGCTGGTGTGTGGGGTGGTTGCTGTGTTCGGCGCGACTTTGATTCCATTGGGCAACCGGCCCGCGTGACCCCGACCTATGACCCGACCCTCAAATAGACTTGTAAGCATCGCAAGTGGCGTTCTGTTCGGATTGGCGCTGCTGCTGCTGCTGTTTCACTTCAGTGTGTATGTGGCCTACGCCGCCAACCTGATGCAGTTCCCGTTTGACTACGACCAGGGCGAAGGCTTTGAACTGGTCGATGTGATCTACTTTAGTGAGGGCCGCTTTCCCTATCAGGACTCGGATACATACCCGTTTTATTCCAGTAACTACCCGCCGCTGTTCCACATCGCCCCCGTTCCGTTGATGTGGCTGTTTGGGCCGCAGTACGGGTATGGGCGGCTGATTGGCTTTGTGGGGACGCTTATCTGCGCCAGTGTGATTGGCTACGCGGTGCGCCGCGAAACGGGCCACACGCTGATTGCGGTGCTAAGCGGGCTGGCCTTCCTGGCGTCGAACACGGTCTATCACATTGGGCCACTCTTCCGGCAGCACGCCACGATGGTGCTGTTTGAAACGGCGGCGGTGGTTGTGCTGGCCAACGCCGTAACCGTCGCGCAGCCGGGGCGGCGCTGGCGTCAAATTGCGTTTGGATTAGGGCTGCTTATCGTCGCGGGCTATACCAAGCAGCTTGCGGCGCTCACAGCGATTGCCGGGCTGGCCTTCCTGGTGATTCGCAACCCGCGCCGGGGCGTAATCGCCGGGGTGGGGTTCACGCTGGTGGGCGTGGCGATTTTCGCGTGGCTGCACATTGGCACAGACGGCGAGTGGTGGCGGCAGGCGATTGCGGCCAACGTCAATGAGTATTACCCACAGCAGACGACGGGTTTGTTCCGGTTATGGTGGCGGCTGCACAGCGCGTTGATCGCTCCGGCGGTGCTGCTGGTGCTGTACGAACTCTACTTTGACCGCCTGAGCGCCTACAGCATCTGGTTTGTGGTGTCGCTGGGGAACGGGGTGGCGTCTGGGACGTGGGGGGCGGGTGACAGCTACTTCGCCACCACAATTGCCGCCACGAGCATTCTGTCGGGGGTCTTCTTGGCGCGAACGTTGCAAGGGGCGTGGCGCTTCCCTGATGAGGTGTATGTGACGCGGCTGGTGCGCCCGCTGCGGCGCTTTGGCCCGGCACTGGTGACGGCGGCGTTTGTCGTCGTGCCCCTGCTGTACGCGGAATATGCCCGCGATACGCTCAAGCTGCCAACTAACGTGCCCGTTTATCGTGAGATTGCGGCTGCGCTTAACCTGGAGCCGAATGCGCCCCGTTGGGCGGAAGAGAAGACCTTTTACGACAGTGCGGGGCGCTTGGTGGGCGGCTATGCAGACATCGGCCATTTGACCACACCGGCTGATATTGACGCGGGCTGGCGGTTGGTCGAGATGCTGCAAGCCGCCGATGGCCCGGTTATTACAGAGGATGCGTCATTCAGTTTGCTGGCGGGCAAAGACGTGGTGACGAACCCCACCCAGTTACGCAACCTGTGGCTCAACGGCCTGTATGACGGCAGCGAACTCATTGCGATGGTCGAGGCGCAGGCGTTTGCCTACATCGTCTTCCGGGCGCAGTTTTACCCGGCGGACTTTTTGGAGGCGGTGGGCCAGCACTACGAGGAAAACACTGCCGCCTCCGTGCATATGAACGGCTTCCGCTATATTGTGATGCAGCCCAGGCCGCCCCAATCAGCGGCGGGGGCGGCCCCGGCCCGGCCCGAACGGTGAAAACGGGCTGGACGGGTTAATGCGCTGCACGCGGTTGCTATCACTTTGCACCAACCCCATAGAGCGCCGCCGCTCCAGGAAATCTGCCCCGGCCTTTAACTGGTCGTGCAGGCTCATCACAGATTGTTCTAGCAGTTCTAGCGTCACGTCCACCTGATGTTCGTGGGCGGCCAGCATCCGCGCATGGAGCGCGACCTCGCGCACGAACGCCCCCGGCTGCCCGACGAGATTGGGCACGATGGCGATGTGTTCGTCGTGCCACTGTTCGGCCATGTAGTGTCGTAACATGCGCTCTGCTTGATCTTCGTCCTCAATCGGCGGGATGATGAAAATGCGATCCAGGCGGCCTGGGCGCTTGGCGATGCGCTCGTCAATGACTTCGGGATAGTTGGTGGTGGCCAGCAGCAGCGCCCCCTTCGGGTTGTTGGGGGATTCTACCCCGTCCAGCACGTTGAGTACCCGCGCCTTGTCATCCCCTTGCAGGTAAGCGTCGATTTCCTCCACGATGAGCAGCACCGGGTACTGGGCAGCGGCGACGGCTTGCAGCGCCCGCTGAATCTTCTCAAACGACGCGCCGTCCCGGTCTGCACCAGAGACGTAAACCACGACGCGCTTCTCATCAATGGCGAGCTTGGCCATAGCCGCGCACAGCATCGTTTTGCCAGTACCGGGCACGCCCGCCAGCAGCAGCTTACGAAATGGGGCCAACTTTAGCTCCCGGTAGATGCCTACGCCCCGCTTGAAGAACGCTTCCATGTCTTCTAGCAAGCGCCCTTTGATCCCCTCTGGCAAGATCACATCTTCCCAATCGACGTTGGGGTCAAAGTAGGCGTCGGTGCCGCCCACAATGTACACATCCCGCCGCCGCTTGATGCGCGGGCGCACCGCACGGGCACAGGCCATTTCAAATGCAGCCCACGTTTCCAGGCGGTCTTCCGGCACTAACGCAATAGAGGTGAGGTCTTGCCCGTCTTCGTCAAAGTAGGAACTGGCGTAAATGACCTCAAAGTCGGGGGCATCTTCGGCGGTTGACTCAAACTTAAAGGCATACGCGCCGCTGGTGGACGTGAGCACCATTTTGCGGCCCCGTGCGCCATAGTCGCTAATTTGCGTGACCACCGGGCAGTTGAGCATTTCCATACCCGCGTATTTGGCTTTGCCTTTGAGGCGGCGGCCCGGTGTAATTTGTTGCTGTGCGATTTGATTGCTGCACTCGGCGGAAGCCCAGATCGTCACTGACGTAACGTCAGGGTTGCGTTGCTCCCACGTCTCATGTGCCCATTCCACGAGGCGTTCATACTGCATCCAATAATCCTATCATTTTCGCTTGGTGTGATTTGAAACACGGAGGTGCGTGTGGTGGTCGGTGTTGATTTCTTTAGTAGGATTATAATGCAAAGCCAACGGTTTGGGAAAGCGGTGTTGAAGTGCTAAACTGCATTTGAACCTGCATTTTTGAATCAGAAATGACATTTAACCCGTGACAACCGCCTATATAACGCACAAACGCTATGCCAACCACAACATGCCGGGCCACCCGGAACATGCCGGACGGCTGCGCTCAGCCTGGAAGCACATTGAAACGGCCCATCTGCGCGACCGCATGACGACCCTTGTGCCCAAACCTGCGTCTGAACACACGATTTTACTGGCCCACACTGCCCGGCACATCAACATGCTGGGTGAAATTGAGGCGATGCACGACGGCCCGCTGTATATGATCGACGCAGATACATATATGACGCCGGATTCGTACACGATTGCCCGCACCAGCGCAGGCGGCGTGTGCGAAGCTGTTGATGCTGTGCTGGATGGTGACGTGGACAACGCGCTGTGTGCGGTTCGCCCACCGGGGCACCATGCAACTGCCAGCCGGGCGATGGGCTTCTGTTTGGTGAACAACGTTGCGGTGGCGGCTCGTCATGCCCAGGATGTGCATAACCTTAGGCGTGTAATGATTGTGGACTATGACGTGCATCATGGCAACGGTACGCAAGACATCTTCTATGAGGATGACAGTGTGTTTTTCCTCTCTACGCACCAGTCGCCGTTGTACCCTGGCAGCGGTATGTTGGAAGAAACCGGGCGCGGCCCCGGCCAGGGCTACACATTGAACGTGCCGTTACGCGCTGGCAGCGGTGATAAGACGCTCACCCGCATCTATGAGGAGGTGGTGTGGCCTGCCGCGCAGCGCTACCAACCGCAGTTGATGCTTGTGTCTGCCGGGTTCGATGCCCACTGGTCAGACCCGCTGGCGGGGCTGCAATTATCACTGAGCGGCTACACCCACCTTACCCGCGAGCTTATCCGTATGGCAGATGACTTGTGCGAGGGTAACATCGTGTTTGCAATGGAAGGCGGCTATGACCTGGATGCTATCGGAAATGGCATTGCCAATATTGCCCGCTGCCTGCTGGGTGATACCGACATCCCCGACCCGATGGGGCCAGCCAAACAAGAGGCTGAACCGGATGTTGACCACCTGATTGCCAGTGTGCGTGATGTGCATGGGCTTGTGTGAATGCTGTAGCCGGATGGCGGCCTTCATCAACAACCGCCACCCGGCACCGATGAAATAGGGTGGGGCGGCTCTCCTCAATCCAGACTACGATTGGCACGGCGGACATTCTTAGTCTAAACGTTGAATACCTGTATTATAGTGTGCTTTTTATTAATCCTGTAAGGTAACTCAGGTTACAAGATGGCGTGGGTATCTGTTTGTGAAAGGTGTAACAATGCGATATTGGCTCATTGTGTTAGCTGTGTCACTCGCTTTAACAGATGTGTTAGCACAGGCCGACTTTCCGCCGCCGGGGGATATTTACACGGTCAATGGGCGTGAGATGCACCTCAACTGCACCGGCGAGGGCAGCCCGACGGTCATCTTAGAAGCGGGCATTGGTGGCACGTCGCTTAACTGGAGTGTGGTGCAGCCCGCTGTGGCTGAGTTTACGCGGGTGTGTAGTTATGATCGCCCCGGTTATGGCTGGAGCGCCCCGCTAAACCGTGATTTCAGTGTGCCAGCCGCAACAGATGACCTGCACAGGCTGCTTTTTGCTGCGGGCGTTGCGCCGCCATATGTGATGGTGGGGCACTCGTTTGGGGGTGTGCTGCTGCGCGACTACACGCGCCAATACCCGGATGCTGTGATGGGTGTGGTACTGGTGGATGCTGTTCACCCACAAATGCCGCAGCGCATTACGTTTTACCCGCAGGCGCTGGAACTTCAGATTGCCGCGCTGCGGTTGGCGTCTGGGGCGGCGCGGCTTGGTTACTTGCAAACGGGGGATAGCTCGTTGCCAGCGCCGGAAAACATTCCGCCGGACGTTGCGGACGCCTACACAGCCAAGCTGCTCGAAGAAAAGTTTTTTGATACAACGGCGACCGAGGCGTTGTATATGGCTGAGCAAATGCCCGCCCTCACCCTGCCCGATACACTGGGAGATATGCCATTGTTTGTGATTTCACATGGCATCCCGGAGCGCAACAGCTTTTTAGGCGCTCCGCTTAACGCAGAGTTGGCCGCTGAGGCCGAGGCGACATGGCAGCAGCTACAAATTGAGCTTGCCACATTGGCACCGCGGGGCGAGCGCATTGTTGCCACTGAAAGCGGCCACAACATCCAGTTTGAGCAGCCTGACCTCGTTATCAACGCGGTGCGTGAAATCGTCACAGCGGGGCGCTAGCGCTTGGCATTCCATGCCTGTGATGTGTAGCGCTCCCGGTAGAGATTGTCGGCGGCTTGCAGTTCCCCGCTGGACATAGCCCCGACCACCAGTTCGACTGTGAGCGCTTCGGATAGACTGTCTGCCAGGGCGGCGGCGGCTTGCCCCCAGGTCACGTTGATGCCTTCGGTTTGTAGGGTCGTGGCCCGCTCCCGGACGGTGTGCCGGGCTGCGTCGCGCTCGGCGTCTGTGTCGTAGGCCAGCGCATCGCAGATGCGGGCGATGTCACCGTAGAGGGGCAGCGTGCCGTGCTGTAACACGCCCCCATTGCGCCGCAGTTGGGCGCTGCCGATCAGCTTTTTGCCGTTCACCGTGATCTCGTACTTGGATGGCACCTCAAAGCACACTGGCCCCGCCTGTTTAGCTGATGCGTCGCCTTCCGGGTCAGCCTGCACATTGAGTCCGAGGCGGGCCGTTGCCAGCAGCAGCCCCCGGCTAATTCGCAAGTACGTTTCGATAATGCCACCCGCTGCCAATGGGTGATCGTCTGGCAGGGTGAGGCTGTAGGTGATCTCATCGCCGTGCAGTATCGCCCGCCCGCCCGTCGGACGGCGCACGACATGCCAGCCCCGCGCCTGCACCCGGTTCAGGTCAACATCGCGCAGGCGTTGGCCGTACCCCAACGACAGGCAGAATGGGTCCCAGCCGTAAAAGCGCAGGGTGGGCGGCTGCTGCTTATTGGCGACAGCGTGCAAGAGTGCTTCATCGGCGGCCATGTTGGCTGCGCCTTCCATATGTTGGTCATAGATGACCCGCCACTGCTGCATGGGGTGTTATCCTTCAAAATATTACGTTAGCTTACGTTTTGCGAGTGTTTACTGGCCTCACAAGTGGAACTTCCATTAGAGTAGCCACGACCTATAGTATACTGAAACAACGCTCCATCTATGCAGGGCAAGCCAGAGGCGCAACGAACCCATGTATGACAAAGACCGGCCCAACGTGCCCCCCCCACCCACTACTGAAATGTACCCCCCGCGTGAATCAGCAGCCCGCAAGCGGTCACGGCAGCGGGTGGTGAGCGGCGGCGAAGCCACCAGCGGGTGGGCACTCGTGATTGCAGCAACGACGCTGGTCATGCTGGCGCTGTTCGTCTCGGTGGCAGTGGTGCTGTACCTGACCGTTTATGAGCAGGAACAGGAAGTGCTGCCCACCGCCGTGCTGGACCTGCCGACCCCGGTTAGCGTTCGCCAGGACTTCAGCGATGTGGACATCAGCCTGATTAGCGGCTCGTCGCTGATGTTGGATGATGGGCGCGAGATCATCATTGAACCGTGGGACGGCGAATCGCGCTTTACTATCCTGATGATGGGGTTGGACCGCCGCCCTGGTGAAAGTGGGCTGGCCTACCGTACCGATACGATGATGGTCGTCAGTATGGACCCGGCCACCGACAGCATCGGCATTCTGAGCATTCCGCGTGACCTGTATGTGCCCGTGCCCGGTTACAATGAATATCAGCGCATTAACTCCGCAATGGTGCTGGGTGAACTCCAGCGGGCGGGCAACGGCCCCACGCTGGCAATGCAAACGGTGCAAAGCAACCTCGGTATCCGCATCAATGACTATGTGGCGGTGGACTTCCAGGCGTTTATTAACTTTGTGGACACCATCGGCGGGATTGAAATCACGACGAACTATACCATCAACGACCCGGCCTACCCCAATATGTACTATGGCTTTGATCCGTTTTACCTGCCCGCCGGCACGCACCAGCTAGACGGCGCAACGGCACTCAAGTACGCTCGCACCCGTCATGGCAGTTCAGACTTCCAGCGGGCGCTGCGCCAACAGGAAGTGCTGTACGCTATCCGGGATAAGGTGCTGCAACCGGGTGTGCTGGCTCAGTTGATTATCCAGTCGCCCACGCTGTATGAGCAGTTTGAGGAAGATATTTCTACGGGCCTTATGCTAGACCAGATGATACAGCTCACGCTTTACCTGAAGGACATCCCGACAGAGAACATCAGCACAGGCGTGATTGACCAGCGCTACATCTCGAACTACACCACGCAGTCCGGGTCGCAGGTGCTTATTCCTAACCGCTATGCGCTCGGCCCACTGCTGACAGAAGTGTTTGGGGAAACGTATAACGAGTAGCCCTTCGCTCTTCTCACTACTCCACAAAAAACGGCGCATCTACACAGATGCGCCGTTGTGGTTTTATGTATGACCCGCGGTGCCGTGTGAACGCGCTTTTTTGAACCTGCGTTAAGCAGGTGGGTGTCCTCCCTCACAGTCCTGCCTTGGCTTACGCCTATCGCATTCTTGCGAAACGTTTGGACCCCGTTTTGATGAGTGTTGGCCCAAAATAGTCTGCGCCATCACGAACATCGCAGGTTAGCAAAACTATATCATTGGGGCGGGTGGGCGTAAAGGGTATTCGCGTAAAACTGTCTCAAAAGTACCGACCCGTCAGGGTGTGTGTGATACTGCTTCTGCGTTACAATCCGCCGCGCTTATTTTTCCACATCTACTGGAGTGACACGGGTATGAACAACCTCGTAAAGCCGACGATTGCCGAGTTCGTCGGCACGTTCGTGTTGGTATTTGTTGGTGCAGGTGCGGTTGCGGCCACTGTTGAAAACGGCTTCGACGTGACCGTTCCGGCTTTTGCACATGGTCTGGTCTTGCTGACCCTGATTTATGTTTACGGGCACATCTCCGGTACACACATCAACCCGGCAGTGACGGTGGGGCTGTTGGTGGGGGGGCATATTAGCCCGGTGAAGGCGGGCGCTTACATTGTGGCACAGTTCCTGGGCGGTATTGTCGCGGCTTATGTGTTGTTCGCACTGATTGACGGGGCACCGGGTAATTTCGGGCAAACGGTGGGCATCCTGACAACGGGCGAAACGATGGTTCAAGCGGCTACCCTTGAGGCTATCCTGACGTTTTTTCTGGTGAGTTCGGTTTATCAGGCGGCAGCGTTTGGTAAGGCGGGCAACTTTGCAGGCATTGCTATCGGCCTTACGCTGGTGTTCTGTATTCTGGTGGGGGGCGCGTATACAGGGGCATCGCTCAACCCGGCGCGGACGCTGGGGCCAGCCCTGCGTGCCGGGGATTTAAGCTATGTGGTACCGTACTTCATCGGCCTGTTTGCCGGGGGGGCGCTGGCAGGGGTGTTGCAGCAGTATGTCCTCAAGCCGGATGATGTGGGGTAGGTTTACGCTGGGGTTGTTGGTGTGGGCTGAAGTGGGTCTACAGGCTGTTTTGGACTCATACTGTGTGGGCGCGGCCCCACCTATTTGCGGCTTTTCCAGGTGCCACCGTAGGTATAATGGGGGTTGTCTGGGCGCTTGAAGTGCCACAGGCACCCCCCACACACAAACGCCCAACTGCCGCTGGCGTCGTGCTGGATGCGGAACAGCGTGTCTTCAGGTTGGCCGCAGTTGAAGCAGCGCTTGAGGCGCGGGTTATCATCATTGTAGCGTTTTTTCCTGGACACAGATCAGCCTTCAGTTGCGGACAACGACATGCGACCCTTGCCTAGCCGCATGTCGTCAGGTGGTGCCAATTGAACACACTCACCTACATGAACGCCTGAATGCCCGTTTGGGCGCGGCCCAGGATCAGCGCGTGGATGTCGTGTGTGCCCTCATATGTGTTGACGGCTTCCAGGTTCGTCATGTGCCGGAACACGTTGTACTCTTCCAGCAGGCCGTTGCCGCCGTGCATATCGCGTGCCTCGCGGGCAATATCGAGCGCCTTGCCGCAGTTGTTGCGCTTGACAATGGAAATCATCTCTGGCGCAAACTTGTGTTCCTCAAACAGACGGCCCACCCGCAGCGCCCCCTGCAAGCCCAGCGCAATTTCGGTTTGCATGTCGGCCAGCTTCTTCTGGATGAGCTGGTTAGCGGCCAGTGGGCGGTTGAACTGATGCCGGTTGAGCGTGTAGTCGCGGGCGGCGTGCCAGCAGGCTTCCGCAGCGCCCATCACGCCCCAGGCGATGCCGTAGCGGGCGCGGTTGAGGCACTCGAACGCGCTCTTGATGCCATCGGAATTGGGCAGCAGGGCGTCATCACTCACCTCAACGTTTTCCATCACAATTTCGCCGGTAGGCACGCCCCGAAAGCTCATCTTGCCCATAATCTGCGGTGTAGACAGACCCGCAACGCCGCGTTCTAGCACAAAGCCGCGAATGCGCCCGTCGTGCGCCTCAGACCTGGCCCACACCACGAACGTATCGGCCAGCGTGCCGGTGTTCCAGCGCTTGTGGCCGTTCAGGCGATAGCCCCCGTTAATCGCCTGGGCGGTTGTCGTCATACCACCGGGATCAGACCCGGCTTCGGGTTCCGTCAGGCCAAAAGCGCCGATGCGCTCACCGCGGGCCAGCGCGGGCAGGTACTTGTGGCGCTGCTGCTCTGTGCCAAACGCATAGATTGGGAACATGGTCAGTGAAGACTGCACACTCAGCAGGGTGCGGTAAACAGAATCGACGCGCTCCATTTCGCGGGCAACCAGGCCGTAAGCCACATAGCCTTTGCCCTGCCCGCCGTATTCCGGTGGCAGCGTGACCCCGCTCAGCCCGCGTTCGCCCATTTCCACATAGATGGCCGGGTCCCCCGCTTCGTTGCGGTAGGCCTCGTTGATGCGCGGTTGCAGGCAGTCGCGGGCATACTCATAAGCGACATCCCGAATCTGTTTTTCCTCCTCCGTCAGTTGATCTTCCAGCAGGAAGGGGTCATCCCACTTGAAGTTATATTCTTTACCCATCCAGGTATACTCCTTTAGTCAGTCAGGTGACATCTAAAACGCCGATGTATTAGTCCCCATTATACATACTGCCATACAGCTTAAACAGTGTTACAGCCACAGGGGGCAGTTTCACAGTCATCATTCATCAATGGCTTGTGTTGTGGGTTTCGTTTGGTTATATTCCGCTTCGTGATGAAACCTTTTTGACCCATCAGCTTCTAAATATTTTCGATACATCAGGTCAGGAAACAAATTTATGACAGACGCAACCAGCATTGAACAGTCTTATAACATCGCCAAAGAGCGTTACGCGGTCCTCGGTGTAGACACAGACGCCGTGTTAGAAGTGCTACAGGCCATCCCGATCAGTGTGCATTGCTGGCAGGGCGACGACGTTGGCGGCTTTGAAAACAGTGGGCGCGGCCTGAGCGGTGGCATCATGGCGACGGGCAATTACCCTGGCAAGGCCCGCACCGCAGACGAACTGCGCCAGGACCTGGACAAAGCCTACAGCCTGATCCCAGGCACACACCGCCTCAACCTGCACGCCAGCTATCACGAGGCGGGCAAGCCCGTAGACCGTAACGAGATTTTACCGGAGTACTTCTCCCGTTGGGTAGACTGGGCCAAAGCCAACAATCATGGCCTTGACTTCAACCCGACCACGTTCTCGCATCCCAAGGCCGATGATGGCTTTACGTTGTCATCTAGTGATGAGGGCATCCGCCAGTTCTGGATTGAACACTGCATCGCCTGCCGTGAGGTGGGTGCTTACTTCGGAAGTGAGTTGGGCACCCCCTGCATTACTAATATCTGGATTCCCGACGGCTATAAAGACACCCCGGCTGACCGCCTGGCCCCCCGCAAACGACTCAAAGCCTCGCTAGACAAAATCCTGGCCAAGCCCATTAACCCGGACCACAACCGGGACGCTGTAGAGAGCAAGCTGTTCGGCCTGGGATCAGAAAGCTACGTCGTCGGCTCCCATGAGTTTTACCTGGGCTACGCCGCCACCCACGACGCCGTTCTGCTAACCATCGACAGCGGCCACTACCACCCAACAGAGGGCATCGCAGATAAGATTTCGTCCACGCTGCTGTATGTGGATGACCTGCTGCTGCACGTCAGCCGGGGTGTGCGCTGGGACAGCGACCATGTGGTGACGCAATCCGATGACCTGCTGGCCATCGCCCACGAAATCGTCCGCTCCGACGCGCTGGACCGCATCAACATTGGCCTGGACTACTTCGACGCCAGCATCAACCGCGTGGCCGCCTGGGTAATTGGCACACGCAACGCCGCCCGTGCGCTGCTGATCGCCCTGCTGGAACCGCGCACGCTGCTGCGGGAGTACGAAAACCAGGGCAACTTCACCGCCCGCCTCGCCTTGATGGAAGAACTCAAGGCTATGCCCTACGGTGCGGTATGGGACTACTACTGCCACACGCAGGCCGTGCCGGTTGGCTTCCGTTATATGGACGAAATCTCTGACTATGAAGACCATGTGCTGATGGCCCGTGACTAGCGGCCAGGCACACATCGCATCCAATAACATAAAAAGGACTTTGACCCAACATGGAACTTTACAGCCCGGCAGATTATAAACACGTCAACTACACCTGGGATGACAACCACGCCGCCACCCTCGACCCAGTGGAGCGGCTTGTTTACCGCTCAAACATCCTGGGGGATGACCAGCGCGTTACCAACACGGGCGGCGGCAACACCTCCAGCAAAGTGACGCTGCCCGACCCGCTCACAGGCGACAATGTGGATGTCATGTATGTGAAGGGGTCTGGTGGTGACTTGCGGACGGCTAAGCGTGCCAACTTCGCATCCCTTTACATGGACAAGCTCGTCGCGCTGCAAGCCATCTACAACGCAGCAGACGCAAAGGGCGTCAAGACCCCCATCGAAGACCAGATGGTGGCTATGTACCCGCACTGCGTCTACAACTTGAACCCGCGTGCGTCGTCCATTGATACGCCGCTGCACGCCTTCATCCCGTATAAGCACGTCGATCACACCCACCCCAATGCCGTGATTGCCATCGCCGCGTGCAGCAACGGCCAGCAACTGACGAAAGAAATCTACGGGGATGATGTGGTATGGGTAGACTGGCAGCGTCCGGGGTTTGACCTGGGCCTGCAACTGCAAGCGACTATTGAAGCCAATCCCGGCATCAAGGGCATTATCCTGGGGGCGCACGGCCTGATTAACTGGGCTGATGATGACAAAGAATGCTATGAGTTATCGCTAACGATGATCGAGAAGGCCGCCCGCTACCTGGCAGAGCGCGACAAAGGGGCCGGTACATTCGGTGGGGCAAAGTACCAGGCGCTCAGTGGGGCAGCGCGTGAGGACGTACTGGTTGAGGTGCTGCCCCGGCTGCGCGGGATGGTATCCCAGCAGACCAAGTTCATTGGCACGGTGCAGGCCGACGACGCGATTCTGGAGTTTGTCAACAGCAGCGATGCGCCCCGGCTGGCCGAACTTGGCACCTCCTGCCCGGATCACTTCCTGCGGACCAAGATCAAGCCGCTGTACGTGGATTGGAACCCGCAGTCGGAAAACACCGCCGCCCTGGTGGAAAAGCTGCAAACGGGTATCGAGCAGTACCGCAAAGACTATGCTGATTACTACGACATCTGCAAACATCCTGATTCACCCGCCATGCGTGACCCAAACCCGCGTGTGGTACTGATTCCCGGTGTGGGGATGATCGCGTGGGGCAAGAACAAGAGCGAATCCCGCGTTACAGCGGAGTTCTACAACAATGCGGTGGCCGTTATGCGCGGCGCTGAGGCCGTCGGTGAGTACGTCGCGCTGCCCCGCCAGGAGGCATTCGACATCGAATATTGGGCGCTGGAAGAAGCCAAGCTGCGCCGGATGCCCCCGGAAGCGTCGCTGGCGCGGGATGTGGTGGTCGTCGTTGGGGCGGGCAGCGGCATTGGCCGTGAGGTTGCGCTGCGCGTGGCCAAAGAAGGTGCCCACGTCGTCAACGCAGACCTCAACGAAGATGCAGCCCAGGCCACCGCTGACGAACTCACAGGCATCTACGGGGTGGGCATTGGTGTAGCTGGAACAGGCATCAGCGGGAGTGGCCCGGCAGTTGGGCAGGCGGTCAACATCACAGACCGTGCCAGCGTAAAGTCCATGCTGCGGCAGGTGCTGCTGGCCTACGGCGGCGTAGATCATGTGATTGTGACGGCGGGGGTGTTCGTCTCGCCAGATAAGACGGGGCACATCCCGGATGACAAGTGGCGCTTTACGTTTGATGTGAATGTGTTGGGCGGCTACATCGTCGGGGATGAGACGCGGGGCATCTGGGAGGCGCAGGGCTTGCGCGGCTCGCTGGTGCTGACGACAAGCGTGAACGCGGCAGTTTCCAAGAAGGGGTCACTGGCCTACGACACCAGCAAGGCGGCGGCCAATCATCTTGTGCGCGAGTTAGCGATTGAACTGGCCCCGCTCGTGCGCGTGAACGGGCTGGCTCCGGCGACAGTGGTCAAAGGCAGCACCATGTTCCCGCGTGACCGGGTGCTTAGCTCGCTGACGAAGTACAACATCGACCACGACGAGAGCGAAGACACCGACGCCCTACGCGAGAAGTTAGCCAACTTCTACGCTCAGCGCACGCTGACCAGGCAGGCGATTACGCCAGAAGATCAGGCAGAAGTGGCGTATTTGCTATGCACGGCTGCGTTCAACAAGACGACGGGGCAAATCTTCAGTGTGGACGGTGGTTTGCACGAGGCATTTTTGCGCTAGCCACAGAAACGAAACAGGCGCGAGTCAGCTTAACTCGCGCCCAGTAACAACCTTTGACCAGTAGCGGTCAGGTGATGTGCCTAGCCGTTGACGACAGCGGCCTGCAATTCTTGAAGCGCATTGACCAGGGCAACGACGTCGGTCACATCAACGCTACCGTTGGCCACGATGCTGCGCGTGATCTGCTTGACGTTGTTCATCCGCACAATAGCGGTAACGTCAATGCGACCGCCACGTACAGCAGCCTGCACTGCGGCTTCCAGTTCGTTCACTTCCGCTACCAGATCGGTCATGTCACTGCCGTTGAGCGCGGCCTGGATGGCAGCCTGCACATCGTTAACAGCGCCGACAACGTCAGTTACATCGGGCGCATCTTGGGCGCGGGCAGTGGTACCGAACAGCAGGGGCATGGCCAGCACAATCAGAGCTATAATGTTAAGACGGTTGAGCATAAGGTTACTTCCTCCATAGATAGAGTGGATTGGGTTTGCGTACAACCGCAGCCTAAAGCTTACGTTCGTACACTTCTACTATGGTTGGAGGATGAAGCTAGAGTGTGGCGAAAATGCGGCAGCATTGTGACAGCGTTAAGCCTACTCGAATACTTCTTCACTTTGCGGGACGACGGTGCGCGTTTCTTCGTTGCGGTAGGTGACCATGCCCGGTGACGCGCCTTTGATTTTCTTGACGTATTTGCACTGCGTCACATCCACAATCACGGCTTTTTCCGTGCGGAGCTTGCTGTAGTACGCGGCAAGCGACGCCGCCTGCATAATCACGTCTTCGGGGATGTCGCGCCCGTCGTTTTTGATGACCACATGCGACCCCGGCACATCACGGGCGTGCAGCCACAGGTCATCGCCGCCGCCTTTACCAAACGTCACCGCGTCGTTCTGACGGCTGTTACGCCCCACCCACATCACAAACCCGTGCGCTGTGACCAACCGCATCGGGGCGCTTTTGCTGCCGCCTGCGATTTTTTGGGGAGCTTGGCCGCGCCACAGGCCCATCTCGCGCATTGTCTGCCGCACTTCGTCAATTTCCACCCAGTTACCGGCTAAGTCGAGGTCGGTTTCAAGCTGTTTGAGGTAATTGATGCGGGCGCGGGTTTCGGCTACAAGCTGCGGCACGTTTTGCAGGGCGCTTTTGGCCTTGTCGTACTTCTTAAAGTAGCGCTGCGCGTTTTGCAGCGGGGTGAGGTCGGTTTGCAGCTTGATGACGAGTTCATCACCTTCCGGGTCGTACTGGGCGCGGAGTTCGGTTTGATTGTCAGATAGGGTGTATTGGTAAGCCAGAATCAACTCCCCGGATTGGCGTAGGGTTTCGAGTTCGTCCTCGTCTTTGAGTGAGCTTTCCATCGAGTACAGCTTGCTGCCCTCACGCCCTAGCGCGTCTTGCAGCGCCTCCCGGACAGGTTTTTTGGCGACTTTGTAGCCGTCCGGGCCGCTGGGTGTGCCGTAGTAGGCCACAATCGCCTCACTGGCCGTCTCGACCGGACGCCAGCCGTCCAGGTGCGTGATAGGGTACACACTGAACGCCGTCACTTCGCCATCTTTTTCCACGATGCCGGGGTGCCACTCGCGGTTTAGCAGCGGCTTGAGGAACGCCGTTAGCGCATCGTAGGTTGCGTCCTGGTCGGCGTCTGCGGCCTTCTGCTTGCCGTCTGCGCCTGCTATATGCACGACCTCTTTACACATCTGCGGGCTAAAGCCCAGCAGCCGCGTGCCAATCAGCCGGGCAGTGGTCATCTTCTCGTCTGTGTTCTGGTCAAACAGCCCGTAAACCGACTCGCGTGTGAGCCTGGCCGGGTCCAGGCGGCCTGTCATGGGCGGCGGCGGTGTGTATTCGTGCGCGGGCAGCGTGACGCGGTAGCGGTTATCGTCTGCGCCTACACGCCGCGCTGCGTCTAATATCATGCCATCCTGCACCAAAATCACGTTGCTGCGGCGGTTCATCGGCTCTATGATGAGCGTAAACTCGCCGTCGCTGCTTTCAAAATCAATGTGCATGATGCGCTCATAAGGCGGCTGGCTGACGTGCGTCACCCTGCCGCCTTCGAGGTTTTTACGCACTAGCAGCGCCAACTGTGACGGGCGCGGCATCCCCCGGCGCAGTTTGTTGTCTGTCAGGTGAACGCGGGGGGCGTTTTTATCGGCACTGACGTAAAGGTACTGCCGCCTGCGATTGGCGTAGATTTCCAGCCCTAACCCGGTGCTGTCTACCACAACAGAGTCTTGCACGCGCCCGCCCACCATGTTGTCCATGAACTCATCGACTAGCGCAGACGTGGTGAAGGCATCAAAATACATCAGTGAGGGTTACTCAGATTGCAAACGTTAAAAGGTCAACTGGCTGTAAGGGATCAGGCTGTCCAGGATCATCGCCAGGAACAGGTACGCCAGGTACGCTGTGGAGTACTTCCACATGCGGTGGCGCACGTCCTTATCCGGTGAGCGCAGCAGCTTGATGGACACACGAATTAACTCACCGCCCAAAATCAGCGCCAGCAGCAGGTAAACCGGCCCCAGCATCATCAGCGGTCCGGGCATCAGCGAAATGACCACCAGCAGCACAGAAAACAACACAATCTGGCGGTGGGTCGTCGCTTCGCCGTAGGCAACTGGCATCATGGGCACACCCGCACGGGCATAATCCTGGCTGACGATGAGTGCCAACGCCCAACTGTGCGGCGGTGTCCAGTAGAAGATAATGGCGAACAGCAACCACGCCTCCACGCTAAGCGACCCCGTTACAGCGGCCCATCCGACGAGTACGGGCATGGCCCCCGCGCCGCCACCGATGACGATATTCATGGTGGTGTTGCGCTTGAGCAGCGCGGTATACAGGAAAACGTAGTAAATCGAACCGCCCAGCGTCAACAGGGCGGATAACCCGTTAACCGCAACCGCCAGCCACACAACCGAAAAGACGGTCATGCCCAGGCCGTATGCAAGCGCGTCACGCGGCGTCACGCGGCCCGATGGGATGGGACGGCGAGCGGTGCGGGTCATCTGGGCGTCCATTTCGCGGTCAAGGTATTGGTTGAGGGCACTGGCCCCGCCAGCCGCCGCCGCGCCGCCCACAATCGTGTACAGCACAATTAGCAGCGGCGGCACCCCCCGCGCTGCGATGAACATTGCCGTAACGGTTGTGAAGATCAGCAGGGCAACAATGCGGGGCTTGGACAGGTCATAATAGCTTTGCACAACATCGCGGGCGCTATGCCGCGTCATTATTGTCGTCATGTTTCATTACGCTTTTTGCTAACAGTAAAGTTGATAGGGCGCTACAGTGCTATCTTACGCCAGATTAGCGCCCCCGGCTACTGCTGTGGCTGGTTTATCCGGTTTCTGCTTCGGCGGATAGTTCCTGTGTAGATTGCGTCTGCGACCGGTTCAGGCGTGGCACAGGCACGGCATCCAACACGGACTCGTGGTTGGCTGGCTCCTGTGCTTTGGCTCGTGTTACTTCGCGGTTCAAAAACCAGAAGATCGCCATGCCCGTAACGGCAGCGCCCACCAGATTGAACACAATGAAACCGATCATCAAAAAGAATTGCAACCCCTGGCTTTGCCCAAACTGATTCACGGAGCCTTCGGGCCGGGTGGTTGTTTCCAGCACACCAGGGATGATATTACCAGCACCTTCAGATGCGATGTAAGACGTTAGGCCGCCACCGACCATGAGTAAGACCAGCAATCCAACAAAAATGAGCAATCGTCGATTGGCACTCATAGGCTATCCTATCTGAGAATTTTATTAACTCTGGTGTGAATTGTACTTATTCTCACAAGTGCCCGCAAGGATGTTCCCATTCAGGGTTGTGACGAATCGGCTTGCGGCAGCGTTACGGTAAAGGTCGTGCCCTCATCGACCGTGCTTTCTACGTTGATTTGGCCGTTGTGACGCTCAACGACGGCCTGCACAATCGCTAACCCCAGGCCGCTGCCGTCGATTTTGAGCTTTTTGCCCAGGCTGGCCCGGTAGAACGGGTCGAAAATTTGCTCCATGTCAGCATCAGAGATGCCATAGCCGGTGTCTTTCACCGTCAATTGTAGGCCATTGGCCACCGCCTCACCGCGAATCCAGACCGTGCCTTCCGGGCGGTTGTACTTGATGGCGTTGGTAATCAGGTTGCTAACGACCTGCCGCAGCAGATTCGGGTCACCTGCAATGGGGGGCAAATCATCGGGGAAGGTCATCTCAACCGTGATCTTGTTGGCGATGGCCACCCCTTCTACCAGGGCCACACTCTCACCCACCAGCAAGCGGATGTCGCACGGCTCGACCTGAAGTGGGCCACCCTGCCCCACCCGTGACATATCCAGCACATCATTCACAAGGTGTTCCATGCGGGTCAGGGCACTCATGGCCCGCTCAATAAATAGTTCTTGCTTTTCGTTGAGCGGGCCAGCGTATCGGGCCATGTCAACAAAACTGCGAGCGGACGAAATAGGTGTTCGCAGGTCGTGCGCCAAAATGCTCATCAGTTCTTCGTCGTGCTGGCCCTCAGATTGTGTCATGATCGTCTTCCACCGGGCACATAATCTCGGACAGTTCGTTGAGGGCACGCGCTAGCCGTGTGCCGTGATAGGTTAACAGCGTACCATCCACTAAGTATATCTGGCCAAAGCGGGCGGCGGGAATATCGAGCTTGGTGAATTCATCCACATTTGCCTGTGTAAACCGCAGCGGGTACCCCGGCAGTAAAATGACATCCGGCTGTGCTGCAACAACATCATCCCGCGTGACCGTCGGATAGCGGCTAACATCTTCAGCGGGGTCACCGGTACCCGTTGGCACGCGGTCTGCAAAGATGTTGGTGCCGCCCGCTGTGCGGATGAGGTCGTGAGCATAGGTATCTGGGCCGAATGTCGTCAGTGGGTCGGGCAGTAGCGGCGCGAACACCTTACACACAACGCCCCGGTCGTCTTTGGCCTCGCTTGTGCTGCCCACCCAGTCGATTGAGCGGTTAATCAGGTTGACGCGCTCGTAGAGCATACGGTTGTCTACCTGAAAGCTGTGGAGCGTATCCCAGATGAGGTTCATAGCCTCCAGCACGGTGCGCGGGAACGTCTTCCATACCGTCAGTCCGGCAGCCTCCAGGCTGTCAATATCCGCCGCTGTGTTTTCTTCCCGGTTGACGATGACCAGATCGGGGCGCAGGCCCGCCACATCGTCCACGCCCACACCGTCCATCGGCCCCACTCTGAATTTGCTATCCAGCTTGCCTTCGGGCAGCAGGCAGTCGTTTGTAATGCCTACGACCCGGCTACCAAAGCCAATGTCGAACAGCGTTTCCGTCATACTTGGCACCAGCGATACCACCCGCTGCGGCGGTTTGCCCGTGCGCGTGAGCGCAACTTCTGGCTTATAGCGTTGGGTGATGTCGTCTTGCGGGTTGTATTCGACCAACTTGTATCCCTGTTCAATCTAACCGAAATGGACGAGTTGTTCGCGCTCTGGGCCAACACTGACCACTGATACCGGTACCTCAACATGCTGGGAGATGCGTGCAATGTAATCGAGTGCGGCCTGGGGCAAATCAGACGGCTGGCGTGCCCCGGTGATGTCATCTTGCCAGCCGGGGAGCGTTTCGTAAATAGGTGTGGCGCGTTCGAGTTCGGCGTTTGTGCTAGGCGGGAAGGCGCAGCGCGTGCCATCTACCTCGTAGGCCACCGCGATTTTCAGTTCATCAAAGCCGGATAGAATGTCCAGCTTGGTCAGCACCAGCTCAGTAAACCCGTTGACCTGGGCGGCATAGCGCAGCAGCACACCGTCAATCCAGCCGCAGCGGCGGGGGCGGCCTGTCGTGGTGCCGAACTCATCCCAGAAGTTTTCGCCTGTGCCCCGCAAGCGGTCTGCAATGGGGCCGTCAAGTTCGGTGGGCATGGGGCCGCCGCCCACCCGCGTGCTAAACGTCTTCGCCACGCCAACCACGCGGTTTACGTGGCGCGGGCCGATGCCCAGCCCGGTGAGTGCCCCCCCCGCCGTCGGTGATGAACTCGTCACGAACGGGTAGCTGCCGTGATCTATGTCCAGCAGCGTGCCCTGGGCACCTTCGCACAGCACGGTTGCATCGTCTTTGAGCCGCTCGTACAGGTATTCAGTCGTGTCTTTGAGGTACGGCTTGAGGGTTTGCGCGGCCTGCATATATTCAACAGCGCCGCCGTCCGGGTCGAGTGGTTCCGCACCGCGTGCGGCCAGTTCCGCATTGACCTGTATGGTGTGCTGGTGGAGTTCATCGGCAAGGGCTTCGGGGTCGTGCATCAGGCCAGCGCGCAGGCCGCGCCGCCCGGTTTTGTCCATGTAGGCCGGGCCGATGCCGCGCAGCGTCGTGCCGATTTTATCGTCACCGCGTGCTTTCTCCGATGCGCCGTCCAGCGCAATGTGGCCTGGGGTAATCAAGTGTGCCCGTGTGCTGATGACAAGCCGCTCCGGGGTTACGGCAATGCCTTTGGCTTTGAGTGCGTCAATCTCTTTGACCAGGTTCACCGGGTTGATGACCATACCGTTGCCCAGCACACACGTCACGCGCTTGTGTAGTACCCCGGACGGGATGAGGTGCAGTGCGTACACATCCTCCCCCACGTAGACGGTGTGTCCGGCGTTGTCACCACCGGCATAGCGGGCCACCACGTCCGATTCAGCCGCTAACCAATCGGCCACACGGCCTTTGCCTTCATCGCCCCACTGCGCCCCAACCAAGATTGTCACTGGCATATGCTGTCCTTACTCCTGTGTGTAGGCGCTGCCCAGCGCGATTGTAATTTGTTTGCTGCCCCATGTTTCTACAACACCCGCGCCACCCAGCGCCAATGCCGACCCAACCCCCATGCCAACCACAACGATGTCCGGCTGCTTACCTGTGATCCACTGCACATCGGCGGAATTCGCCGCGCTGGTGACGCCGGGGGCAATAAAGCCGCGTTCCAGCCAACCCAGGCCGTCAACGATGTGTTCGCCGTCAATCAAATAAGCGCCGAACACCGACGCAGCCGTGCCTTCCGCCAGGATGACCGCGCC
>DAOTTY010000118.1:0-6539 GCA_034437575.1 Anaerolineae bacterium
CAGCTTCACATTGACTATGCGAAACTTTACCTCATCATCACAGGCGACGGCGTACTGCGTCATGACCTGGAGGCGCAGGTCGCAGCAGCGAAATTGCAGGAGCGGGTACGGTTTTTGGGGTGGCGTGGCGATGCAGGCGAGGTCATGGCGGGGCTGGACGTGTTTTTGCAGCCTAGCCTCTGGGAAGGCTTCGGGCTGGTGCTGCTGGAAGCAATGGCCCATGAATTGCCAATCATTGCTACCCACGTCAGTGCCATTCCCGAAATTGTACAGGATGGTAAAACCGGGCTGCTCGTCCCGCCTAAAGACGCGGACGCCCTGGCAAGCGCGGTGCGCCGACTGGTGGATGACCCCGAATTACGGCGTCAAATGGGGGCAGCGGGGCACGCCCGCCTGGGCAGCCACTTCAGTGAGGCAAAAATGATGGATGCGACCGTCGCGTTTTACCAAACACTGACGCCGTGACCGTGGGATAACCCTCACTGCTGCTGCTGTTGTTGCTGAGCGGCGAGCAGGTTCAGTTGCGGCAGGATGATCTCCGGGGCCTGCGTTTCGTGGATCGTCGGCAGTTCGTCTAAATCAGCCACCTTAACCTCAACGGTTAATTTTGATGTGGCATCCCCACGAAACACACCCTTCGTCGGCGGCACATCAGCATAGTCGCGGCCAATCGCCACTGTAACATGCTGCTCATTGCACACAAGGTTATTAGTGGGGTCAAACCCCGTCCACCCCAGGCCGGGTAACCACGCTTCCACCCACGCATGGGTCGCGTCCGCCGCAGAGCGGTCTTCGTCGGTGCGTTGGAACAGGTAGCCACTCACATACCGGCACGGGATACCACTATCACGGCAGATGGCAATCATAATGTGTGCGAAGTCCTGGCAGACGCCCAGCCGCTTTTCCAGGGCAATATCAATAGGCGAATCAGCAGCCGTCACATTCTGGATGTAGTCGAAGCGGTCATAAATCGCCTTATTCAGCTTACGCAGCAGCCGGATAGGGTCTTCGGCGCGGTCGATATGGATTTCCTCCGTCAACTGCTCTAACAATGGCGTAACGTGAGCAAATTTGCTGGGCAACAGCATGTCGAACAGGTCACGGTCACGGATGGCAGTTTCGATTTGCTGCCACGCATCGTCGGGCAGGCCATCCGGCAGGGGCAGCGACGGCTTGATTTCCACAATCGACTCGGTGCGAATGGCGAGGCGCTCATGACGGCCCGGCACATCAAATATCTGGACGCGGTTTTTCAGATAGTCGGTGTATTCGAGCGTTTTGGCGCTGGGGCTGATGTCCAGATCAAACTGTACACAACGCTGGCCGTTGCCCGTGCGCGGCTGCATACGAATCTCCATTACACTGTCCGTGATTGGCTCGCTGTACTCAAACTGTGTAAGGTGGGTAATAGAGTAGTACATGGCTAGCCTTTACTTTAACGCGGTTTCGATAGGGTAAGTGATGTATGTCTCGAACAATGTATCATGAATCTGGTATGCCTGGCGTTTGATGTTCATGAGATACTGCTGGAAATCGCCAGCCAGCACATCGTCAATTTCATCGAAGTTCAAAGCCGATTGCAGCCGCCCCGCCAGCCGGTTCGCACGCCGCGCTTTTTGTGATGCTGTGATCGCAGCCAGGTTTTCGAGAGACCTCAGCAGCATGTCGATGCAAAACCGCGCCGACCGGGGAGACTCCGGGCTGAACAGAATAAACTCCACAATCCAATCCGCCTGCATATCCGGGTTGTAAACCTTGCAGTACGCCTCAAACGCGCTGATGGACTTGAGCAGCGCCACCAGTTCAAAGTATTGATTCTTGCCGTCTACCGAGGTGGAGAAGTCCTGTTCCTGGCGGATTTGCGCGTCTATGAAGGTGACTAACGCACTCAGCCGCTCCAGGTAACGCCCAATTTGGATGAAGTACCAACCCTGATTGTGGTTCATCGTCGCGTCCGTAATGCCCTGGAACAGGTGCGACCCCTCTTTGATAAGCGCATAAAAGTTATGCGGCGAATCGCCCCAGGCGTGATCGGGATTGGTATTTTTCACATCCAGGTAAAGGCGGTTAATTTGCAGCCACATCTCACTGCTGATCTGCTCACGAATCTGGCGGGCGTTTTCGCGGGCAGACTTTGCGCTGTACAAAATTGAAAACGGGTTATCCTCGTCAAACGTGAGGTAGCGCAGGATGTCGTCGTGGTCGGTTGCGTCGATGTCGTCGGGGTTCACACCCAGGCTTTGCATCAGCCTGTCTAACCGTCGGGCCTCGGCAATTTCCGGGCCGCTGTCCAGCATCAAATTCAGGTGAACGTCAATCAGGCGGGCGGTGTTCTCGGCGCGTTCCAGGTAGCGGCTCATCCAGTACATATGCGCTGCTACCCGCGACAGCATCGTACTGTCCGTGTTGTTTATTTGTATAATACCCATGTGTCCTTACTCCCTCCCCCCTGCGATGAATTCACAACCAATGACCCCTTCCGCAGCGCGACCCGCGTCAGCCCGCCGGGGATGAGCTTCACCTCTTTGCCGAACAACACGTAGGGCCGCAAATCAACGTGGCGCGGCTCAAACGTGGCGTCATCCACAAAGCAGGGCACGGTCGATAGCTGCAACGTGGGCTGCGCGATGTAGTTGCGCGGCTTGGCCTTAATCAACCGGGCAAAGGCTTCGCGCTGCTCTTGGGTGCTGTGCGGCCCAATCAGCATCCCATACCCGCCAGATTCGCTCACAGCCTTGACCACGAGCTTATCCAGGTTTTGCAGCACATGGTCGCGCTGCTTTTTATCTTCCAGCAGATACGTGTCCACATTGACGAGGATCGGCTCTTCATCCAGGTAGTAGCGGATGATTTCTGGCACATAGGCATAAACCGCCTTGTCGTCTGCAATGCCCGTGCCGATGGCATTCGCAAGCACCACATTCCCGGCACGATAGGCGTTGAACAGCCCGTTCACACCAAGCTGTGAATCGGGCCGGAAGGCCAGCGGGTCAATAAAATCGTCGTCAATGCGGCGGTAGATCACATCCACCCGGCGCAGGCCCGATGTCGTCCGCATATACACGACCCCATCATGCACCAGCAGGTCACGCCCTTCCACCAGCCGGATGCCCATCGCCCGTGCCAAAAACGTGTGTTCATAATACGCCGAGTTGTAAACACCGGGCGTCAGCAGCACCACAGTCGGGTTTTCGCGGTCTGGCACCAGCGATTGCAGCGTGCTAAGCAGTGCTTGCCCATACTGGTCGATGGGGCGCACCCCGTAATTCTGGAACAGCTTGGGGAAGACGGCTTTCGTTACCTGCCGGTTGGCCAGCATATAACTCACCCCACTGGGCACGCGCAGGTTGTCTTCTAACACAGCGAAGCGCCCATCTGGCAAGCGCACAATATCTGTACCACAAATGGACACATACACATCTCGCGGCACATGAACGCCGCGCATCTCGCGGCGGTAGTGCTTGCAACTGGCCACCAGCTCATACGGGATGATCTCGTCTTTGAAGATTTTGCCGTCGTGATACACATCCTGCAAAAACAGGTTAAGCGCGGTCAGGCGTTGGCTCAATCCCGCTTCGATGGTGGCCCACTCGCTGCGCGTGATGATGCGCGGCAGCAAATCCAACGGGAAGGTACGCTCAATCCCCTGGTCATCACTGTAAACCGTGAAGGTAATCCCCTGCTGCATGAAGATGCGCGACGACGACTGCTGGCGATGCACCAGTTCTTCAGGACTCATCCGCGCAAGGTGATCGAACAGAGATTGGTAGTGGGGACGGGGTGTGCCGTCTGGTTCTAGCATCTCATCAAAAATAGAGGGAGCTACGTCGTATTGGGCAAATGACGTGTTAGAGCCATTTGCCGAAGAGAGCGATACCATACAGTTCTCATCTCCTGGAAAATTCCGTAACAAAAGTGTGGATTGGGATTTAGGTAGGCTGCGTGGCTAGGTGCTTGAGGTCTGCTTCAGTGACAGTGCCGTGGGGGGTATTAAAGGCCAGTGTACCCGTTGTATTGCTTTGCTGCTGCATGGCCCCGGTGAGGGTATACCCGGCGGTGTCGTAGATCATAAGCTGGCCGCCACGCTCAATCACAAGGCGGTCTTTCGACTGGAAGTAGGCGTAGCGGCTGTCGTTTTGCTCACCTGCCTGCGAGGGCGTGCCCAGGTTTGCGGCGGCCCACCACTGGCTCATTTGCATGGGCGGCATGGGTGTAAACCCACCCCCAGCCTGCCGGTATTCCGAGGCGATGGCCTCTGCTAACAGTTGTACCCGCGCCTTCAGCGCATTGTTGAACATATCCCCAATGCTAACCATACCGGGCATCCACTGGCCCTGCCCGCCTAACTCCGGGTGATTGAATTGAGCCATTGTGCCGCTGCCGCGCTGGACAGCCGCCGCCATCACCATCACCGCGTCTTTGCTAAAGCCGTGCTGCTGGGCAAGCTGGTCGTAGTCAAGGGTCATTGGAGCATCCTGGGGGTTGTTTGCAATCAGGTTGTGCGTGACGTACTGTCACACAGGCTGTAAGATGATACCCAATATTTCATGTATAACAAAACGCACGCGGGATTGCTTTGTGTACTTATACTGAAAAACCTGGCCCATTCCGGCAAGATGCAACAAAAAAGCGGTGACACAAAGCGCATCACCGCTTGATTGATGGGGGTGTCTGTTCGGTCAGGCAATCTTGTCGCTAAGTACGCCGCGCCGCATCAGCAGCTTCTCAAGCTCAACAGCGATAAACACGAACGTGCTTAACACCAGGCACAACAGCAACTGCCCGATAGTCAGCGGGTTGGTGCCAAACAGATTATTGAAAAACGGCAGATACACCGTGCTGATTTGCACCGCCACCGTAATCAGCAGCGCGTACAGCAGGAAGCGGTTGGTTCGGGGGTCCAGCGTAAACACCGATTCACGGTGCGAGCGCAGCCCGTAGGCGTGGCCCATCTGCGATAGGGTCAGTGTGATAAACACCATCGTGTTCCACGCCAAAACACCGCTCTCACCGTCGGCACAGGCCACGTTGCCCAAACTCAGCGACCCCACCCCACCCGTGTAACATTCCGAGTTGACAGCCTGCCAGCCCTGATTAAACGCCGTCAAGCCCAGCGCCAACGCCGTGACGCCCAGCACAAGGCCCACAATCAGGATGTGACGCCCCAACCCCCCCCGGAACACACTTGCATTGGGCGGGTACGGGTCGCGGTTCATCGTGTTCTTCTCAGATTGCTCCACGCCGAGGGCCAGCGCGGGCACCCCATCCGTAATCAGGTTCATCCACAAAATTTGCAGCGTACTCAGCGGCAGCGGAATCGCCGGGATGCCCTGCGTCACCAGCAGCACGATCAACTCGCCCGTGTTACTTGCCAGCAGATACTTGATAAAGCGGCGCACATTGTCGTAGATGGTGCGGCCCTCTTCCGAGGCGCTGACGATGGTGGCGAAGTTATCATCCAAAATGACCATATCCGCCGCCTCTTTCGATACATCCGTGCCGGTGATGCTCATGGCCACGCCGATGTCCGCCTGTTTAAGCGCGGGCGCGTCGTTTACGCCGTCGCCGGTCATCGCCACGATTTCGCCCTCGTCCCTGAGTGCCCGCACAATCCGCAGCTTGTGTTCTGGCGACACCCGCGCATACACTGACGTGTGCTTGACGGCTTTACGCAAATCGGCTTCGCTCATCTGCTGCAAGTCCTTACCGATGAGCGCTTCAGCGTTCTTGTCAACAATGCCCAGGTCACGGGCAATGGCCTTCGCCGTAATCGGATGGTCGCCTGTAATCATCACCACGCGGATGCCCGCCGACTTGCAGATGGCAACGGCTTCTTTCACTTCGGGGCGCGGCGGGTCAATGATGCCAACCAGCCCGATGAACACGGACTCCTGCTCTGCAATAGACCAGTCCCCGTTGTCGGGCAGCGCGTCCATCGGCTTGAAGGCAACCGCCAGCACGCGCAGCCCCTCGTTGGCCAGTTTGGCGTTATCATTTTCGATGCGCTCAACGAACGACGGCGTCATCTCCTTAATCTCGCCGTGATCCCACACGCGGTTACAAATTTCGATGATGCGATCTGGAGCGCCTTTGGTGAAAGCCACATGCTGGATATTGTCAAACATCTTGTCTAGCTCACGCTGAAGCACGTCGTCAGCCGGGATTTCACCTTTAACGTCATGAACTGTCGTCATCATCTTGCGCTCAGATGAGAACGGCACTTCGCCCACGCGCTCTAACACGGTTTCCATGTCGTGCTTAATCAGGCCATAGCGGGCCGCAGCCAGCGCAATCGCGCCTTCGGTGGGGTCGCCCTGCACGATGTAGTCCTGGTTGTTGCGGTCAACGCGCTCCACCATGCTATCATTGGCCATTGTGCCAGCCACCAATATGATACCCTCTAGCTGGTCACTCAGGGATAAATGCTCACCCTTTGGCAGCGTCTTTTGCATCACAGGCGATAGATCATAGGACTCGCCCACCACGTCCACCACTTTGACAGTCATGCGGTTTTCGGTCAGCGTGCCTGTTTTATCGGA
>DAOTTY010000119.1:0-18236 GCA_034437575.1 Anaerolineae bacterium
ACCCGGTAACATTCCGAACCCGGCAGTTAAGCCTGTGAGCGCGGATGGTACTGCACTGGAGACGGTGTGGGAGAGTACGCCGCCGCCAACCCCAAATCTTCTTGACTGGCAACGCTACGGTTTGGCATTCACCCCTGCGGGCAGGCGGTGATGTGCCACAAGCAGCACTGATAACGCAACACCCCACAGCCAACGGCTAACCCCGCTGGCTGTTTTTGTTTCCGCTTCTTCGTTGTGCATCTGGGGGGCAATGCGCTAGAATGCTTTACATGAAACGAAACCTCACTTCCTCTCAATCTGAACCTGACTGGATGGTCGTGTTTATCACCCATGTTCCGGCAGAAGCGCACATCATTGCCGGGCGGTTAAAACACGAAGGCATTCCGCACCACATTCACAGCCAACCCGGTGCCAGCGCCATCGGCATCACCATTGGCCGGATGGGTGAAATTAAGGTGTTGGTGCGCCCGCAGCACTACGACGAAGCGGTTGAACTGTTGTTCCCTGAAGAAGACCCCGCCCTGCCCGATAGCAGCGACTACGTGCAGGGGTTAGATGACGACGAATAACAACACCCTCACAGCCATTGACGGGATTCGCGTGGGCCACGTCACAGATGCGGACGGCGTGACGGGCTGCACCGTGATTTTGTGCCCGGACGGAACCGTCGGCGGGGTCGATCAGCGGGGTGGGGCACCCGGCACCCGCGAAACCGACCTGCTGCGCCCGATGCACATGGTTCAGCACGCCAACGCGGTTGTGCTAACGGGCGGCAGTGCGTTTGGGCTGGCTGCTGCGGACGGCGTGATGCGCTACCTGCGTGAACAGGGCATGGGCTTCCGCGCTGGCCCTGGCATTGTGGTGCCTATCGTCCCGGCGGCGGTGCTGTTTGACCTGCAAGTTGGCAGCCCTGTTCATCCCACGGCTGATGACGGCTACGCGGCAGCGCAGGCTGCCAGCCCCGACCCGGTTAAATCGGGCAGTCTTGGGGCCGGTACGGGCGCAACGGTGGGCAAGCTGGCCGGGATGACGCGGGCAACTAAAGGCGGGCTTGGGTCGGCAGCAGCACACCTGCCCAACGGCCTGATTGTGGCCGCGCTGTTTGCTGTCAACTGTGTGGGCGATGTTATTGGCCCGGATGGGGCAATACGTGCGGGCCTCCGCAGTGACAACGGTGCCGGGTTTGTTTCCACACTGGCGATGATGACGAAAGGCGCGTCACAGTCGCCGCTGGGCAATACTGTGATTGGCGTGGTAGCGACCAACGCAGCGCTCACAAAGGAGATGGCGAACAAAGTGGCGCAAATGGCCCATGACGGCCTGGCGCGGGCGGTAAGCCCGGCACATACGCTGTACGATGGCGATACGATTTTCGCGCTGGCAACAGGTAAAGTGGAAGCGGATGTGAATCTGGTGGGTGCCTTTGCAGCCGAAGTAACGGCGGGGGCGATTCGGGCTGGCGTACAGACGGCAACCGCACTCGGTGGTGTACCCGCGGCCAACCTATGAACATGACCTATCGTTAAATGGATAATTGCACGAATTTAACCTATACTTATCGTTATCCGGTGATCTTTAAAGGAGAGTAGGACATGATGAGCGTTCGAGCAAGCCAGGTGAAAGAAGACGTGAAACGAGTGGTCATCGTTGAAGACGAAGAGACGTTGGCGAAAAATCTCTCCGATAAGATGCACAGTGAGGGCTTTGCCGTCAAGATGGTCAACAATGGCGAAGATGGCCTGGAGTTGATTCGCGGAGAAAAGCCCGACCTCATTATTCTGGACATTATGCTGCCAGGGTTGGATGGGTTGAGCATTTGCCGGATGGTTCGCAATGACGTGGCCACTGCTGACATTCCCATTATTATGCTGACGGCACGCGGCACTGAAGTGGATAAGATCGTGGGTTTGGAAAGCGGTGCGGACGACTACATCGTCAAGCCGTTTGGCCTGGGTGAGTTCCTGGCGCGGGTGCGGGCGGTGCTGCGCCGCTCTAAGGCGCGTAACCCGGCCATCCAGCACGACGAGATCGTGTCTGAAGATTTGCGGATGGACCTGACCGGACGCCGGGTGTTCAAAAGCAGCGACGAGATCAAGCTGAGCAACAAAGAGTTTGACCTGCTGGCCGAACTGATGCGGAACCGGGGGGCGGTGCTGTCGCGTGACCTCATTTTGACGAAGGTGTGGGGTTACGACTACTTCGTGGACAAGCGTACAGTAGATGTTCACATCCGCTGGCTGCGCGAGAAAGTTGAGGATGACCCGTCCAGCCCCAAGCGGATTATCACCGTGCGTGGGTTGGGCTATCGCTTCGAGGGCTAGCGCAATGACGGTGAATGCTTCTCGACTTGACCACCTGATGCTGGACGCGGCTTACGAGGCGCTGCTGATCGTAAACAGCCGCCTGGAAGTCGTCAGCCTGAACACCAGTGCCCGCGCCCTGTTCGGTGACCGTGCTGAACCGGGTGTGCGGGTCACCCAACTGCTAGATTCAAACGACCTGAACGGTACGTTGGAATATGTCATCGAAAACCGTGAAGAAGAATTTGAAGTCCAGACGAAGTTGGACAACCGCTTCTATCGCATCCGTACCCGGCTGGTAGCGGTTAGCGATGATGAGCGCTATGTAGGCATCGCTATGCAGGATGTGACCGACCTTGTTCGGTTGAACCGCGCCCGCCGCGATATGGTGGCGAATATCTCCCACGAGCTACGCAACCCGGTTGCCAAAATCCGCCTGATAATCGACAGCCTGTTCCACGAGGCAGACAGGCCCAAGCGCAAAAAGTCAATTCAATCGCTGCGAGACATTGCCCGCGAAACCGACTCGCTCCAGTGGATTGTGCAGGAAATGCTGGACCTATCTATGATCGAGTCTGGCCAGTCGATTGTGCGTATGGTGGATGTACCGCTGGCCGAGATGATCGAAGGGGCCGTCAGTGGCATGGAAGAACAGGCCGCGCACCGCGAATCCACTATCGCCTCCAACATACCCGATGACCTCAACGTCCTGTGTGACCGCGAACTGGCCCGGCGGGTGGTGATTAACCTGCTGCACAACGCCATCAAATACTCACCAGAGGGCAGCACAGTCACGGCCAGCGCAGCAGCCGACGGCGAATACGTGGTCATTACCGTCAGTGACGAGGGGCCGGGCGTCCCGGCAGATCAGGCCGAGCGCATCTTTGAGCGCTTCTACCAGGTGGACTTTTCCCGCTCTAAAAACGAGGGGACGGGATTGGGGTTGGCCATCTGCAAGCACATCGTAGAGGCCCACGGCGGCAAAATCTGGGCGGTGCCCAGCGAAGAAGCGGGCGGCGGTTGCTTCTCGTTTACGCTGCTGAATGCGGATATGTCTGCCGGGTAGCCGGACTGTCTGGGTAAATTCGACCGCAGGGCTATTGTAAAGTCAGGGTTTCACATCGCGGGGACGCAAAGCATCCGAAAAGGCAAGTTTTTGTTCACTTTTTGAAAAAAGTGACAGGTTTGGGCAGCGGCCAATGATTAGCCCTGCAACTTTGCAAAAGCCCTGAATCTAACCGGGTATTGATTGATTTTCGCGCACAACTTGTTATACTTGTGACAAACTAAACAAACACCTTCGGGGCAGGGTGCAATTCCCGACCGGCGGTAGGGTGCCAACAGGCATCAAGCCCGCGACCCGCGTCACCCGTCAGTTTGGCGGGTGCGCCGCAGCGTAGAACCCATGTCGCTGCGCCGGTGGACCTGGTCAAAGTCCAGGGCCGACGGTAACAGTCCGGATGATAGAAGGTCATCGAGCAACCACAGTGCTATAGCGCAACTCTGTTTCTTTCGGCGGGCTTGCTGCTGCCGTCATTGTGGAAGTTGGACGCATCATATCACATTGAGCGCCCAGCCTATCTTGCTATCCCTGCCCCGCTGCGTGCTAAACGAACGGGGTTTTTTCATGCAAACGACGCTGACCCGAAACACTAAAGCAAGATCGCAACCCCCTGCCCGGCGCGGCATCAGTGGGCGACAACTGCTGCGCGTGGTGGCACCCCTGGCAACGGTGAGCGTCCTGGTTGGGGTGTGGCAGTTCATCGCGTGGCTGGAAATCTACCCCGCGTTTATTGTGCCGCCGCCCGCTGCCGTCCTCAATAAGTTCGTGGCGGTGACGGTGGGCGACGGGCGCGTGTCGTTGTGGGTACACCTGTGGGCCACGCTGCAAGCGGTGCTGGTGGGCCTGTCATTGGGGCTGACGGCGGCTGTGTTCCTCGGCTATACCATTGCAAAAGTCCCGCTGCTAGAAGACCTGCTTTCCCCGGTGATTGTGGCCTTCCAGGCGACCCCGGTTGTGGCCTATGCGCCGCTGCTGGTGATCTGGTTTGGCAGCGGGCTGATGAGTAAGGTCATAACGTGTGCGCTAATTGTGTTCTTCCCCACGCTGATGAACACGATTGTCGGCGTTCGCAGTGTGCCGACCTCCCTGCGTGACCTGATGCGCTCCGTCAACGCGACCCCTGTTCAAATGCTGTTCAAGCTGGAAGTGCCCGCCGCCGCCGCTGTGTTGATTGGCGGGCTAAAGGTGAGCGCAACGTTGGCCGTTATTGGCGCAGTGGTGGGCGAGTTCGTGAGCGCAAACGCGGGCCTGGGCTTCCTGATTAACCTGGCCCGCAGCCAGTACGACACGCCGCTGGTGATTGTGGCGGTGTTGACGCTGACGCTGCTGGCGCTGGCGCTGTACGGGCTGGTGGTGGTGTTGGAACATTATGCGCTGGCCTGGCGCAAGCACGCACATTAACGGCTGTGAACAACCGTTGATCTCACGGCTTTTTTGCCTAACGACTCAGCCCTCACCCCAACCCCTCTCCCGAACGGGCCTGTGGCCCTGGGAGAGGGGCTTAAACAACGGCACCCGGTGGCCTCCCCCCTCGCCTAGCCGCGCAGCGGCGGTCGGGAGAGGGGGGTGAGGGTGTGATTCGCCAACAACATCCTACAGGCCACATGGGTTGTGCTGGGGCTGCCCGGTGTGGTGGCCCATCGCCCTGCCAATCATCTCGTTACACCACGCACGGCAAGGTGAACAGCTATCATCACGGGGACGTGAACACAGGCAGCAAAATTTAATGGTAGATACAGTAAGGAACTAACGAAAATGGCTTGTCATATCTGTAGTGAGTTAGTCGCCAAATGCAGGGGTACCATACAGGGCGTCCGCAATGTGATTTTGGCTGTAGGTGCAGCATGGTTGTTGTTAGGCGCACCCACCGCCGCCCAGGATGCCGAACCCACCCCGTTCTTCATGACGTTTGTGCCCAACGTACAGTTCGCTCAGATGTACATTGGCATGGAAAAGGGCTACTTCGCAGACGCCGGGTTTGACCTGGCATTGGAGTATGGCAACGAACCCGACGGCGTGGAACTGATCGCGCTGGGGCAGTACAACTGGGGCCTGATTGCCGGGGAGCAGGTCATTGTTGCGCGGGCCAACGAGCGCCCGGTGGTATCGGTTTATGAGTGGTGGCAGGCTAACCCTATCGCTATTGTGACCTCGGCAGACAGCGGAATTGAATCGCCCGCTGATTTAGCCGGGCGGCGTGTGGGCGTGCCAGGGCGCTTCGGCGCGTCTTACAGCGGACTGGTGGCCTTACTGAATGCCAATGACCTGACCGAGAGCGACATCGACCTGCAAGAGATTGGCTTTAACGCGCCGGAGGTGATGTGTGTGGGCGGCGTAGAAGCCGCTACGGTGTACGGCAACAACGAGCCGCTGCAAATCGCCCGCCGGGTAGAAGCTGGCGACTGTGACGCGGTGAGTGAGGTGCGCGTGTTCAATGTTGTGGATGAGGCCGACCTCGTGTCTAACGGGTTGGTGACCAACGAAGCCCTTATTGCAAACCAGCCAGAGCGCGTGGCGGCGATGGTCGCCGCGTATGATATGGCCGTGGCTGATGTGGTTAACAACCCGTTTGAGGCATATCTGCTGGTTGAGCCGTACATCGAAAACCTGCCGCTGAGTGACGACCTGCGTGCTGCACTGGAAGCCGCCGCCGCAGGCCAGGCCGCCTTCCTGGCCGATGGGCCGACCCGTGAGGCTGTGGCGGCGCAGCGTGAGGCTGTGTTTGCCGAGTTGGGGGCGCAGTTCCCGGCAGATGAACTGCTGCAACTGGACGTGCTGCTGGAGACGGTCAAGCTGTGGGATGCAGAACAACTCGGCTTTGCGGAGGCGTCATCGTGGGAACTGACGCAAGACACGCTGGTGCAAATGGGCTTCATTGAGAACACCATCGACGTGGAAACCGCCTTCACCAACGACTTCCTGCCAGAGTAGCGCCTGCTATGCCGTGCCGCATTGCCGTTCGTGACCTCAGTGTGCAGTTCACCGTCCAGGACGGTGCCCCGGTGGCGGCGCTGGGGCCAGTCTCGCTGGACATCGCCGCCGGGTCTTTCGTAACCATTGTCGGGCCAAGCGGCTGCGGTAAATCAACGCTGCTGCGCGTGATTGCCGGGTTGCAGCGGGCAACCGCAGGCGAGGCCCGCCTGGATCACCGGGTGGTGCGGCAGCCGTCGGCGCGGGTGGGCGTCATGTTCCAGGATGCAAACCTGATGCCCTGGCGCAGCGTGCAAGACAACATCGCGCTGGCCCTGGAAGTGGCCGGGCAGTCCCGGCAGGCGCGGTACGCCGCGGTGGAGCGGGTGCTGCCGCTGCTGGGCCTACAGGACTTTGCGCGGGCCTATCCGGGTGAGTTGAGCGGCGGTATGGCGCAGCGCGTGGCCCTGGGGCGGGTGCTGGTTCAGCAGCCAGACGTGCTGCTGCTGGATGAGCCGTTCGGGGCGCTGGACGCGCTCACCCGCGAGCAAATCAGCGCCGACTTGCTGCGGATATGGGCACACGAACAGCAAACCGTGCTGATGGTGACGCACGACATCAACGAGGCGGTGCTGCTCAGTGACCGCGTGGTGGTACTTAGCCCCAGGCCGGGGCGTGTTGTGCTGGATATTTTTGTTGACCTGCCGCGCCCGCGCCAACTGGCTGATACCTACAGCGATGCCTTTGGCGAAATTGCCCAAAATGTGCGGGCGGCCATCCGGCGCTAGGGGCGCTGCAATGGCAGCGTCATGCCGAAAGTGCTGCCCTCATCGAGTTTACTCCGCATGTACACGGTGCCGCCGTGCGCCTCAATCACTGACTTGACGATAGCCAGCCCTAAGCCGCTGCCGTGTTCCTCATTGGCGTTCTTAGCCCGGTAAAACCGCTCAAACAACCGCGATTGCACATCCAGCGGGATGCCGGGGCCGTTGTCGGTCACTTCGATGTGGGCAAAGTCCGCCTTGCTGAACGTTCGCACGCTGATGTGGCCGTTTTGTGGCGTGTATTTGATAGCGTTGCTGATGTAGTTGGTCAGGGCACGGCTTAGCCAGTGTGGGTCTGCGGGGATGTGGTCTAGCTCGTCGGTGACTTCAACGGTGTGGGTATGCGCTTTGTCATTCATCAGGGGGCCGCACTGGGCGCACACCTCATGAATGATGCCCTTTACATCAACATCCTCAATGTAGAACTGGTAGCCGTTTTCGATGCGTTCCAGGTGCAGCAGGTCATCCAGCAAGCGCTGCATCCGCTGGACGCCGCTCATGGCGACATCAATTACTTCGTTGGCGAGTTCGTCTGTAGTGATGCTTTGCAGCGTGCCCAGCGACGTGAGCGTGACGCCGAGCGGGTTCCGCATGTCGTGGGCTGCCGCCTGGATAAACTGCGCCCGCATTTCCTCCGCCTGGCGCAGGTGGGTCACATCTTGCAGCACGATCACCCAGCCGTCTTGTTGGGTGGGGTCCAGCGTGTTGTCGCCTTCCCACACGGGGGATACAAACGTCACCAGCACGCGCCCGTCGGGCAGCTTGACCTGAAACGACTTCTCCGGCGATTCCTCGCGGCTGCTGAGGGCCAGCCGCAGCGGTTGGCGCAGCTCATCCGGGATGGGCGCATCGCGCAGTTGCAAGCCCACAGCCGCCGCCGCAGTAGCGCCCAGCATACGCTCTGCTGACGGGTTCATCATGCGGATGGCGCTGCTCTGGTTGGTGGTGATGATGCCGTCAGCGGTAGATTGCAGGATGGCACTGAGGCGGCTCTCGTTTTCTACGCTCGTCTGGTACAGGTGGGCATTATCAAGCGCAATGCCGACGGTATCGGCAACCGCCCGCAGCAGGTCAATGGTGGCATTATCAAAGCGGTCGGTTTGCTGGCTCATGATGCTGAGGATGCCGGTAATTTTGCCGCGTGCGTGCATCGGTGCCATTGCTATAGACCGGAACGCCTCATCGCGGAAGCTGGGCACGGCAATGTCTTCCTCGCCGTTCAGGTCGTTGACCACAATCACACTGTCTGCGGCGATGGTTTTGCCGCTCATCCCCTTGCCTGCCGGAATCCGCATGGGCTGAGAAACAAAGTCGTTTTCCCAGCCAAGCTGCGCCCGCAGCACCACCTCACCCGTGTGCGGGTCAATCATGCTGATGCCGCCCGCCTCTGCCCCGATGACGCGGGTAACCACATTCAGGGCGGTGTTGAGCGTTTTATCCAGGTC
Source organism: Anaerolineae bacterium (assembly GCA_034437575.1). GTDB lineage: Bacteria > Chloroflexota > Anaerolineae > Aggregatilineales > Phototrophicaceae > DAOTTY01. The sequence goes on from DAOTTY010000119.1 coordinate 8,543, forward strand.
AAGTGATTGACTGACCGTTTCCGCCACTTTGTTGATGGCTTCCATCCGGTCAACGTGGCGCTGCACTTCCTGGGTTTGTAACTTGACGCGCTGCGTCAAATATTCATTGGCTTCGATGAGGTCTTTCATCACCGTCCTTGTGTCTTTACGACATTTTTGCAAGTTTACGGCCCCCGCTGGCACAATGCAAGCGTCTCGCAAGTTATGACGAGGTGCGTTAATATCTAACGTCGGTTAGCTTTCGACTGTAAATAAACTCTTAAAGGGATTAGACAGATGTCATTTGATGTGCAGGCCGTCCGCCAGAAGTTCCCGGCGATACGCGATGGCGAAGGCGTTTTTTTTGACAACCCTGCCGGGACGCAGGTGCCAGAGTCGGTCATTAGCGCGGTGAGCGACTACTACCGTTTTGCCAATGCCAACAGCGGCGGGGCCTTTATCACCAGCCGCCGCTCTGACGAACTGACCAAACGGGCGCGGGGCCTCGTCGCGGATTTCCTCAATGCCCCCCGCGAAGACGAAATCGTTTTCGGGCCGAATATGACCACGCTCAACTTTAACCTGAGCCGCGCCATTGCCCGCACGCTTGGCCCTGACGATGAGATTATCCTCACGCGCATGGACCACGACGCCAATGTATCTCCGTGGCTGGAGGTGGCCCAGGATTTGGGCCTGACCGTGCGCTGGATTGACCTGAACCCGGAAGACTACACGCTGAACCTGCGCAGCTATGAAACTGCGCTTAGTTCACAAACGCGGGTGGTGGCGACGGTTCACGCCTCGAATGCGCTGGGGACGATTAACCCGATCCCGCAAATCGCGGAGATGGCCCACAGCGTAGGGGCGCTGCATGTGGTGGATGCTGTGCAGAGTGCGCCGCATTTACCGCTAGATGTGCAGACGTTGGGCTGTGATTTTTTGCTGTGCAGCGCCTATAAGTTTTTTGGGCCGCACATTGGGGTGATGTGGGGCCGCTATGACCTGCTGGCTGACCTGCCCGCGTATAAGGTGCGCCCAGCAAAAGACAAGCCGCCCCACCGCTGGGAAACGGGCACCAAGAGCTTTGAGACGATCCATGCGACGGCGCAGGCGGTAGACTACCTGCGAAAGCTGGGCAAGGAATACGGCGTGGACTACATCGACCCGTTTGCGGGGATGGCGGGCAATCGCCTGGAAATTCACGCGGGGATGGCGGCGCTGCGTGATTACGAAATGAGGCTGGCCGGGCACCTGATTGACATGCTGCAAAAGTTCGCCCCGGTGACGATTCATGGCATTACGGACAGTGACCGCTTTGACGAGCGCGTGCCAACGGTGGTGTTCACCTGGGACGGCTGCACCGCGCAGCAAGTGGCCGAGCATCTGGCCCATTACAACATCTATGTGTGGGCCGGGCACTACTACGCGGTTGAAGTGATGGACCGGTTGGGTTATGCAGAGCATGGCATGGTGCGGGTGGGGCTGGCGCACTACAACACGCACGAGGAAATTGACCGGATGGGGGCGGCCCTGGAGCAGTTGTAATGGCTGGGGGTTAGCGCAGGTCCTCGCGGGAAAGCGAGGCGGCAAGCTGGGCGCTGATGAGTTCTAGCATCAGCACGTTTTCCTGCGTGATAGACCCCGGCACATCGCGGCAGGCTACCAGCACGCCGTAGCGGTCGGTGCCAATGGTCACCGGGATGCAGGCCACGGCCCCCAACCGTCCTTTTGCAACAAGTGGATGGTTGGGGGCATCTTCTGGCGCGGCGACCCGGCTTTGCCCCGTTTTAGCTACCCAGCCCATCAGATCATCGGACGTGGCGGCTTTGGGTGCGACGGATTTAATCGGGCGCGAGCCGTCCTGCGCTTTGAGCGACAACCGTACCGCGTCGGGGTCATCCAGCCTGTAGCAGGCCACATAATCGTAATTCATCTCGCGGCAGGCGGCGGCAGCCGCTTGCAGCTTGCCCACCTCGCCGGTGGCATCGCGCAGTTTTTTGGCGAACAGGCGCACAGCGGGCAGGCTGTCTGCGCGGATGGTTTCTAGCTGGCGGTCAGCCATTAAGCGCTGGATGCGCCGGGCGAGGTCGTCGTTGGTGAATGGCTCGGTGCTGATTTCGTCTGCCTGACCAGGGATAGCAAAGTCGGCGTCCTCGTCAACCAGGACGATAATCAGGCGTGGGTAGGCCATCCGCAGGTCGTTGATAAGGCTGTTCGTTTGGGCGAGTTCCTGGCTGAGTACAAACACATCTGTCTGGTGATCGCGGTTGGCAATATCCTGGATGGCGTCGTCAATCGTAGTGACGACGCGCACGTTAAACTCTGGATAGTCGCGCAGGTTTTTGAAAAAGCGAGCCGCGTCCGCTTGCGGGACGGCAGCGAGAATATCAATGTTCGCCATTGGGACGCACCTCCGGGTGGATAACGCTTGTTACAGCCAGTGTACCGCAGCGCTGTCATAGCGACTACGGTTCACCTGCGCCTGCCAGCGATACCTGATAATCCGCAGCGGCCAACGTCAGCGCGATCATCTGGCGCATACCATGCTGAACGGGTTCTGCTTCGATGAACTCGTCCAGGCGGTGGGCATTGCCACCCCGCGTGATGCCCACCGTGACGGTGGGGCAGCCGTAGGAAAGCGGGATGTTGCCATCGGTGCTGCCGACCTGCAAGGTGCCGCGTATGCCCGTCGCTTCCAGCGCGGCCAGGGCACCCTGTACCAGCGGGTGGCTGGTGTCGATTTTACCGGCAGGGCGTTCGCCCACGACATCCGCTGTGAATTTAAGATCGGGCGTGGTAAGCACCTGAATCGCCGCCCGCACCTGATTTTCCAGCGTAGTCAGGTTACTGGGCGATTCGGAGCGCAGGTCAAGCCATAGGCTGGCTTCAGTCGCAATCGAGTTGATGCTGTGGCCGCCTTCAATCAGGCCGATGTTGTAGGTGGTACGTGGGCTATCGGGCGTTTGAATTTGGGTGATGGCCGCGCCCAGTTGGGCAATCGCATGGACGGCGCTGGGCCTGCCGTAGTGCAGCCAGCTATGACCGCCCTGTGCCCGCGCCGTGATGTGCAGGCGGCGCACGGCAATCCCCGCCCGATAGACATAGCCATAGGCCAGCCCTTCCACATTGATGACCGCGCCAATTTTGCTTTGCAGCGTCTCATAGGCTAAGCGGGCACCGTCCAGGTTACCCAGGCCCTCCTCGCGGCTGGTGGCGACGATCCACAGGTCACAGGCGGGTTGGGTTTGGGTGGCTTGCAGCATGTGGGCCACCCCTAAGATGCCCGCTACGCCGATGCTGTTATCGCCCAGGCCAGGGCCATGAATGATACCGTTGTTACGCTGCACATCCAGCGGGGTGTTAGCGGGGAAGACGGTATCTGTATGGGCCATGACCATGACGCCGGGGGTATTGGGTTGGGTGCCTGGCAGCCTACCATAAACGTTGTGCAGGCGGTCAATTTGCACGTCCAGCAGGCCCAGGGTATGAAACTGTTCTTCCACGTAGCGGGCGCGGGCCTCCTCTTCAAATGTGGGGCCGGGAATTTGTTGAATGCGGATGCCCTGCTCGATGACCCACTCAGCCAGCGTGGCGGCACCCCCTAACGAGTGCTGCTGCACATGCTGCTTAACGATGTCCCTTATCATCGGCGTCGTTCTCATAAACCAGCTTTTGTTTAAAATCATAGTGTCATTGTAACCTGCTTTTAACAAAACAAAAAGCCGACCTGTTAGGGGCCGGTTTTTTGCTGCGGATAGGGCAACAGGCTGCGGTGTGGGGGCTGGGTGGGGTGCCTTACGCCTGGGCGTCCATCTGAGCAAGATGCTTCATCAGGCGGCTTTTGCGGCGGGCGGCGTTGCGCTTGTGAATGACCCCCCGACTGGCAGCCATGTCCAGGTCACGGATGGCTATGCGGGTGGCTTCTTTGGCGGCTTCCACGTCTTCGCCCTGGTCAATGAGGGTGCGAGCGTCCTTGACGTAGCTGCGGGCGCGGGTGCGGTAAATACGGTTGTATATCCGGCGTTTTTGGGTTTGCCGGATGCGCTTGAGTGCGGATTTGTGATTTGCCATAAGGTTACAAACGGCTCCTTTTAGATTGAGGTGCCCTGGTTCCTCTCGGTTGTGTACAGGTGCGATTTTGTTTGAGAATTTGGGTTGCCAGTAAAGGCGATTTAATATGTTAGCCGCTCCGTGTGGTGGTGTCCAGTGTGAAGGGTGGGGGCCATCTCACAGACCTCTCACCAGGGATGCGTCGTAACGTAGGCGGGTTGGCGGGCGGTTTGTGGTATCTTGGTTAGCGTGAAAATAATCCGAAGGACAAGATGACATGCACAAAAGCCAACTCATCGTAATGCTGGCGCTGCTGCTAACCCTCGGCGGCACGGTCGCGCTGGCCCAGGACGCCAGCCCCGGTGCCCCCGGCGTGGGCGATGTGTACTACCCGGCACTGGGTAACGGCGGCTACGATGTGCAGCACTACACCCTGGACCTGCTGGTGGATGTGGAAACCAATTTGCTGGTGGCAACGGCAGAAATCGACGCGGTGGCCACCCAGGATTTGAGCGCGTTCAACCTGGATTTCGTCGGGCTGACGGTGGCTGACCTGGCTGTGAACGGCGACCCTGCAACGTTTGTGCGGGCTGAGCCGGAAATGACCATCACCCCGGCGGACGCGCTCAGCGAAGGGGACGAGTTTACGGTTACGGTGGACTACTACGGGCGGCCCAACTCCATTCGCGCCGACGGCATCCCCATTCAAATTGGCTGGCGCAACTATGGCAGCGGCATCTTCATCGCCAGCCAACCCAACGGCTCGTCAACGTGGTTCCCGGTGAACGACCACCCCACCGACAAGGCCACGTATACCTTCCGCATTACGGTAGAGGAACCCTTTGTGGCTGCTGCCAACGGCATCCTGACGGAAACCATCGACGCAGGGCGGGGCGCAACCACTTACGTTTGGGAAGCCAGCGACCCCACCGCCAGCTACCTGACAACGGTGCAAATCGCGGAGTTTGTGCGCCAGGAAGAAACGCTGCCGGGCGGCCTTGTCATCCGCAATTACTTCCCGGCGCGGGTAGCCTTTGAAGGGCAGCGGGCGTTCGCCAAGCAGGCGGCGATGATAGCGTATTTTGAGACCGTGTTTGGCCCCTACCCGTTTGAGGTGTACGGCTCTGTTGTGGCCGATACGCCGCTGTCATTCGCGCTGGAAACACAAACGCTTTCCATGTACGGCATATCTATCGTGAATGGCGGCCTGGGCGCGGAGGGCGTCATCGCGCATGAGTTGGCCCATCAGTGGTTTGGCAACAGCCTCAGTCCGGCGCAGTGGCAAGACATCTGGCTGAACGAGGGCTTTGCCACGTATTCCCAATGGTTGTGGGCAGAGCATGAATACGGCATCGAAAACCGTGACGAGCAAGTGCGCCGCGCTTATGGCACGGCGGCGAGTCCGATGGTGCTGCCGGGGGCACGGGTGCTGGGCGATCCGACGCCAACAGCGCTGTTCGACCCCGGCGTGTACTTCCGGGGGGCGCTAACGCTGCACGCGCTGCGCCTGGAAGTGGGCGACGAGGCGTTCTTTGAGATTACCCGGACGTATACCGAGCGCTTTGCGGACAGCACCGTGACGACAGACGACTTCATCGCCATCTCGGAAGAGATTAGCGGGCAAGACCTGGGCGGCCTGTTTAATGCCTGGGTTTATGAAGACAGTCTGCCGCCCATCTCGCAAATGGGCCTCGGCCCTGATATGGGGTAGGGATCACCGAAAAAATGGCCCCCAGGTAGACATCTGTATACAAGGGCGATCATACATCCCCTCACCTATCTCACTTACTCGGCAGCGGCCAGGCGGTCAGCATACTGACGCTTGTAAAATTCCAGGTATTCGCCGGTCTTGATCTTGCGCCACCAGGTCTCGTTTTGCTGATACCACGCCACCGTCGCCTTGATGCCGTCGGCAAAGCTGTACGCCTGCGTCCAGCCCAGGCCGCGCAGCTTGTCGCACGTCATCGCATAACGCGCATCGTGACCGGCCCGGTCTGGCACATGCTTGATGAGCGTTTCCGGCTTGCCCAGGTGACCCAGCAGCGTTTTGGTAACGTCAATGTTGTGCATCAGCGTTTCACCGGCGATGTTATACACCTCACCGGCCTCGCCGTGCATCAGCGCCGTTGCGATGCCGCGCACATGGTCGCGCACGTACAGCCAATCACGCTGCTGCATCCCGTCGCCATACAGCGGCAGCGGACGGTCGTCCAGCGCTTCGGTGATGAAGAACGGCATCAGCTTTTCCGGGTATTGGTAGGGGCCGTAGGTGTTGCTGCCCCGTGTGATGATCGTATTCAGCCCGTGCGTGATGAAGTAAGAGCGCACCAGCAGTTCGCCGCCCGCTTTGCTCGCGGAATAGGGGTTGCGCGGGGCCAGCGGGTAGTCCTCGTCGGTGAACTCGCCTTCGGGAATGGAGCCGTACACCTCATCCGTCGAAACATGCAGGAAACGCTCCACGTTGTGCTGACGGGCGGCGTCCAGCAGTACATTGACGCCTACCGTGTTGGTGATAATGAACGCATTCGGGTCTAAGATGCTGCGGTCTACGTGCGACTCAGCAGCAAAGTTGACAATCGTGTCGATGTCATACTCGGCCATCGTCGCCAGCACCACCTCACGGTCGGCAATATCGCCCTGCACAAAGTGGAAGTTGGGCCGCTTGCTAACGGGCGCGAGGTTTTCCGTGTTGCCTGCGTAGGTGAGCTTATCCAGGCAGACGACGGTGTAAGCCGGGTAGGTTTCGGTCATGTAGCGCACAAAGTCGCTGCCAATGAACCCGGCACCGCCCGTGACCAGTAGATTTTTCATCAGTCGTTGTCTCCGTTTTCGTCGTCACTGCCGGGGATGGCGTCTTCAGGGCGGGGCATCTCCGGCTTGGCGGGTGGCTCGGATGCGGGCGCGGTTGCTTCTGCGTCGGGCGTTTCTGCCAGTGCTGCGAGCGTGTCTTCGGGGCGGCTGCCTTCATCGGTTGAAGATGCGGCTGGCTGCGCCGGGGCCGGGTCACTCGTGGACATCACTGGGCCAGTAATGACGTACTTTTCCAGCGCTTTTGCCACGCCGTCCTCGTCATGGGAGGCGGTGATCTCGTCGGCTACGTCTTTGAGTACCTGCTGCGCGTTGGCAACGGCAATCCCAATACGGGCCAGCTTGAGCATTTCGATGTCGTTTTCACCGTCACCGATAGCCATCACGTTTTGCGGGTCGATGTGCAGGTCACGCAGCAGCGCCTTGAGGGCCACCCCCTTTGATGTACCGGGCGGCAGCACTTCCAGCATGTGTTCCACACCGCCGTTCATCAGGCGGGCCGCCCCGTTGATCTGCGTACTGAGCTGCCAGCGGATCGCCTTGATTTTGCGCGGGTCGTTGGCGCTGAGCAGCACCAGCTTATTGATCGCGGTGCTGTTAAGCATGTTTTGCAGCGGGCCGACGTATTCTGGCTTGGTTTCGCGCCATTTGGTGTGCATTTCTTCCACGTAGGGGTTGCTGGTGCGGGCCAGCAGCCGCCCGCTGCTGTAAGCGACGACGGCAAGGCCGCGATCTTCCACAAACGTGATGACCTTGCGGGCCACGTCTGCATCGAGGTGCTGTTCGCGCAGTACGGTGCCATCTGCCCGGTGAACCGAAAGCCCCTGTGTGAAGATGCCGGGGTCTTTGATGCCAAGCTGTTCAATCAAGTCTTTGCAGGCGGCATAGTTTTTGCCTGTCGCCAGCACCACTTTGACGCCGCTGGCAATCACAGCTTTGATGGCCTGTTCGTTGCGCGGGGAAAGCGTGTGCTTGCTGTTGAGCAGCGTGTTGTCTACGTCGATGACGACGATTTTGATTTCGGGTGTTGCCGTGAAGGAAAGTTGTTCAGTCATAAGTCTCGCTGGCAGGTATATGGATTGGTCAGGTAAGCCAGACGTTGCTGTAGTCGCCCAAATTGAGCTTGACGCTGCGCGGTTTGGCTGTGGTGCGATGTACTTTGGCATCCCGCCCGATGAGGCTATCTTGCAGGCGCACTTCAATGTCTTCGATGAGGCTGTTTTCTAGCACGATGCTGCGTTCGATTTCACAGTTTTGCACGGTGACGTTGTGGTACAGGCTGGTGTATGGGCCGATGAAGCTGTTTTTCAGGATGACGTTTTTGCCGATGGTGGCCGGGCCGCGCACCGTGCTGTTGATAATCTTTACGCCCTCCGCCACGATGACGCGGCTGTCCACCTCAGACGCCTCGTCTATCGTCACGCTGGCGTGAACCCGTTCAGCCGGCGGCGTGTTCAGCAGCATCTCATCCATGACGTAGCTGTTGGCCTCTAGCATATCGGTTGGCTTGCCGGTGTCAATCCACCAGCCTTCATGCACATGCGGCGATACACGATAGCCTGCGTCAATCAGCCACTGAATCGCGTCGGTGATTTCCAGTTCACCCCGCGATGACGGTTGAATGGCGTGGACGGCCTCGAACACATGCGCGTCAAACATATAGATGCCCACCAGCGCCAGGTCACTGGGCGGCACGTCGGGCTTTTCCACCAGCCGCTCAACAGAGCCGTCTTCGCGCAGCTTGGCCACCCCAAACGCCTGCGGGTTTGCCACGCGCTTCAGCACAATTTGGCTGTTCCAGTCGTTAGACTCGAAGTCCGCAATCAGGCTGCTGATGCCGCCTTGCAGCACGTTATCCCCCAGGAACATCACGAACGGGTCATCGCCCAAAAAGCCCTGCGATATTTTGACCGCGTGGGCCAGCCCGTCGGGGCTTTCCTGCGGGATATACGTAATTTGCACATCCCCGAACTGTGAGCCATCGCTAACTGCCTCGCGGATTTCCGGGTCGGTGCTGCCCGTAACGATGCCAATGTCGCGGATGCCCGCATCGCGGATGGTTTCAATCACGCGGAACAGCACAGGCTTGTTGGCCACAGGAATCAACTGCTTGGCGCGGGTGTACGTCAGCGGATAAAGCCGGGTGCCCTTACCGCCGCTGAGGATGAGGCCTTTCATCAGTGTTCGCGTCCTTGTCGGTTGGGCTGCACTAGCGCAGCACGAAATAAGCGACGACCACGGCCCCCACCACAATGAGGGCCAGCACCAGCCAGCGCGTGCTAACGGCGTCGGTAATGTTCATGAACCAACCGAAGAGGTGGCCCAGCCCGCCGCCCGCCGGGGGCAGCGCATTACGGGACGGTTTGCCCTGCGGTAGTTTGGCCCAGGCGTCCAGGGCTTCTTGTTGGGCTTCGAGTTGGGATTGGTTTCTATCTGGCATAGTCTGCTTTCTCATCACGCAACGCTTTGCATTATAACACCCTTGCGGCGCACAGCTAAACGGGCGGGTTGGGCAGTTGGCCTACAACGGGCGAGGCGGGCCTCGTCCCTACGGCTCACAAGGGGTTTTAGAGGCAACGCCTGCGTTGCCTGCCGTAGAGAATTACGGCAAGGTGAGTAGGTACAGGGCGGCCCCGCGCCCTGCAAATCATTTTGTTACACCTCGCACGGCAAGGTGAATAGATACAAACCTGCGGTTTAGCCATACTGCTGATTGTTGCGCGGGCGTGGGGCATTGCTGAGCGCCGCCCCCACCACGCGCACATTGACTTGCTCCAGTGCCTGCCGTGCCTTGATGGCGTCGTCGCGGCGGGTGGCATTGGCCCGGATGACCAGCAGCACGCCATCTACTTTGTTG
>DAOTTY010000120.1:0-1542 GCA_034437575.1 Anaerolineae bacterium
CCGTCGATCCACTCTTGCGGGGTGCCTTCGCTTTCCAGTTTCTTCTTCGCGTTGTAGGCTTCTTCGTACTTGGTGTTGTCCTCTTTAGATAGGCCATAGATTTGAACCGCGTGGGCCATCTCATGCACTGTTGTGGAGTAGCCAGGGGCGTAGCACCAGTTCGTCCTGGCAGCGGCATCTTCGGCCTGTGCGCCGGTGGTGTTTTCCTCACTGACGGCCACGTACACCTTGCCGTTATGCTCAAAGCCGCCCGCGCCGCGCACATCTTCCCAGTTGCGCCCGTCGAACGTTTTCGTCCCGGCCAGGCCCCTGAACTCGTCTACATCCGTCATGCGCTTGTTACGCGGGATGATGATGACATATGTTTGTCTGTCAATCAGGCGGCGGGCCACTTCTTTGTTAATCAACTGCAATTCCAGTATTTCCAGCGCCCGTTCTTTGGCCTCGGCGCTTTCCACCACTGACCCCGGCACCAGCAGCATCAAGTTGGCCGCTGCTTTAGCAAATTCCTGTTTGGTGAGGTGCTTTTGCAGCAGGTCCAGCATGTCGCTGCGGTCAAGTGACGGGTCGGTTGACGGGTCGTTGCCAGTAAGGATTTGCGCGTAGTAGCTTTTGGCAGTGGTGGCCGGGTCGGGGGCTTTCTCCGGTTCGACCTTCGCGGTGGTTTCCTTTGTGCTGCTCGTAGGCACCGTAACCTCCGACAGCAGCGGCGGCGGCGTCAGCGGCGTAGGCGGCGTTTGTAAAGCTATCGGGTTGGGCTGTTCTGCGACCTGTTCCACGACGGCGGGCTGTAACTGCTTGATGTGCTGGTTAGCCAGTGTTTGCAGCGCCTGAACCCCGTCGCTGCGTTTGCTGCTGCTGCGTTTGGGGTCGTCCAGGTAGGTTTGGCACAGTTGCACGATGGTTTGCAACTGCTGGATTTTTTGCTCATCGCTCAGGCTGTCTGCCGCTTTGTTATATGCCTTCAGCGCCTCGTCAATCGGCTTGACCTTGTTGCGGCGGCCCTTCCCTTTAGTAGACGCCTTAAAGGCTTTGTAACTCATCAACTCCCGCTGGATGCGCTGCACCTTGCCGCCGCCGCAGGCGTCACAGCCGCAGCCCTTGCCGTGCGCGGCGTCCTGCGGGCCGTCGGCCTGCCGCATGAACTGGTCAACAGAGCGCTGCACCCTGCCGCCACCGCAAAGGCTGCACCCACACCCTTTGCCATGTGACCCGCTTTCCAACTCCCGCTGAACCAGCAGGCGCGTGGCGGTGTTACCGTAGGTGCGCTGCATCCGCTCCAGGTTTTCCTGAGAAAAAACCGTCTCCGGGTCACCGCTGGCAACCGGCTGCGGTGCCAGGGCTTTAGGTGCTGGCTGAGTGGATTCGTGTTGTGTGGTGTTACGACGCCGCTTGCTGCGGCGGCGCGAGATAGGACGATTCATAAGAGCACCTCATTGATAATAAATTAAACGATTGACCTTTCATTGATTTAACTGGATTTTGGGCCGCAGCGCAAGCACCCTGGCCCGCTCACCGCGTCCGCGCTATGATGCGCGTTCG
>DAOTTY010000121.1:0-8422 GCA_034437575.1 Anaerolineae bacterium
TCAGGCAGAGATTTTGAACCTGCTGGCCGACCTGCAACAAGAGTTCGGCGTGGCCTACCTGTTCATCGCCCATGACCTGAGCGTGGTCGCCCACATTTCAGATCGGGTGGCTGTGCTGTACCTGGGCCAGATCGTTGAATTGGCCCCCACCGAAGACCTGTTTCGCGCCCCCCGGCACCCGTATACCGAGGCGCTGATGTCCGCTATTCCCGAAATTGACCTGGACAACGAGGGGGACGCCATTGAACTGATCGGCGAAATCCCCAACCCCACTTCGCCGCCGTCCGGGTGCCGGTTTCACACGCGCTGCCCCTACGTGCAAGGGCGCTGCCGCACGGATGTGCCTGCACTACGCGAGGTAGCGCCGGGGCACTTTGCATCATGCCACTTTACGGAAGACCTCACACTCAAAGGGGTAGACATCCCCGCTGCGGGCACCAACACCCCGGAAGAAGTCGCGGTATGACGGTGATTCTAGTCACGCTGGATGGCGTCCGCCCGGATGCCGTCCAGCAGGCACACACCCCCAACCTGAACCGCATGATGGCGGAGGGGGCCTATACCCTGACCGCGCAGGCCGTCATGCCGACGATGACGCTGCCCTGCCATATGTCGCTTTTTCACAGCGTCCCGCCGCAGCGTCACGGCATCCTCACGAATGACTATCACCCGATGGCGCGCCCGGTGCCAGGGCTGTTTGAAGTGCTGCATCAGGCGGGCAAGCGCTGTGCCATGCTGTACAGTTGGGAGCCATTGCGCGACGTAGCCCGCCCGCTCAGCCTGGACTATGCGTTCTTCCAACGGTTGGATTTTGACAATCTGCCGGTTTCAGATGAGCCGGTGGTTGCTGCGTCTGGACCGCTGATTCGGGCTGGCGCGTATGACTTTGTGTTTGTGTACATCGGCGCGACTGACGAAATCGGGCACTTGCACGGCTGGATGAGTGCGCCGTATTTGCGTCAGGTGGAGATCGCTGATAAGCAGCTTGGCGCGCTTCTTGACGCTATGCAACCAGATGATGTGATACTCGTGGAAGCCGATCACGGCGGCCATGACCGTAGTCATGGCACCGATGCCCCCGAAGACATGACGATTCCCTGGCTGCTGATGGGCAGCGGTGTTCGGTGTGGGGTACAACTGAGCCAGCACGTCACGCTGCTGGATACAGCCCCAACTATTGTATCTCTACTCGGTGTGGGGGGGCCGGTTGTGTGGGAAGGCACCTCAATCGCGGGGGCTATACAGTCTGGTTAGCCCAACCGGCTGCGACTGTGCCGTCACATACCGCTATCACGGGTGGCTTTGTGTATCGTATTACAGTATCGCACCCGCCCTCACCCCCTTTCTCGACCGCCGCTACGCGGCTAGGCGAGGGGGAAGGCACGTCCAGCCGGATGCCGCCCTTTAAGCCTCGTTCCCAGTGCCACAAGGCCCGTTCGGGAGGGCTGAGTCGTTACGGAAAGTCATGATTTACGCTTGCCGCGTTTCTTTTTCTTCTTGGGTTTGTGGGGGTTGATGGCAAATGCAATGTCGTTGACCAGGTCCCGGCGGTCAAGCTCAATGCGGAGCCGCGACCAGCCGAACACGAGCAGCATCAACATGAACACGCGCACTGGTGCCCCAAACAGGAATATATCAACCAGAAATGCGGCAGCCAGGGTGATGCCATCCACTAATAAAAATGCCCCGGTACGCCGCACTGTCATATCGACGTGGGTGGTACCGTCGCCGCCGTCCAGCATGAGTCCGGCGGCAGTGGCAGTAACCTTATGCCCCAGCCGTGACCGCCTGAGACGCTTGACGCTGAATTCTACTTGATCGTAGCTGATAGGGCGTATTGCCACCGTCTGGCTGCGCCCATCCCACAAATCAGGGAGTTGAAAGCCAATGCCGCTGACAGCATCGGCACAATCTTCCAGCACCAGCGGGGAGTGAAACGTGAACGTTGTCTTTCGCAGGGAGTCAACGTTCACGCGAGGGACTATAGATTTTTGAGGATCAGCCGGGTGGTGGTTTTTACGATCCACTGGACGTTTTCGTTCTTGTTGGTGGTTTGCAAGTCGCGCAGCATGGGCAGCGCCTTTAGTCCCATAGCCTTTAACTCGTAAAAGGCGTCGTTGGCCGCGTCCACATCAGCCTGGGTGACAGTGGGGTTGAACGGACGCGCATCACGGTAGTCGCGGATTTCGCCGCCAGTATACTCCATGATGGCCACAAGCTGCCGCACGCGCTCACCTGTTACCTGAAGATTGCTGCTAACCATTGCTACTGCCTCCCGTTAAACTCCATTGTTTGTTCATGAATTGAGTCTATCATAAGGTTACTTAATGAATTGTCAATTTTTTGTTTATGTCACGCAGCGCTTATCGTTTTCACAGATTCAGCCTACAAAGTCGAACACAAACCGCCCCGCCGTGTCGTCATAGCGGATAGGCGGCGGGGTGTAGTCCAGGCTGTAGGCGCTTGCCAGCCACCCTGCCACAGCGGGAGCCAGTCCCTCCACCTGATATGTTTCGGGCGCAATGTCCAGGCGCAGCACCTCTACCACCACGTCGAAGCGGTCGGTCTTCTCGGTGAACGCCTCTGCCAGCAGCGACACACCGTAGAGCAGCCACTCACGCTGATCTTCTGGCAGGCCACGCCCCCCCAAATACACCCCCGGCTCGGCCTCAAACACCTCATCGCCCACGAACTCGTCCAGGTCAACCACCCGGCACTCAATCCCGATCCGCAGCTTGTGGCCGCTGGCCTGTGCTTTATATGTGAACATCATCCTGCGCTCTCCCCTTCATCTATAATTGTGATTTGCACATCGTTTACGCCCGCTACGCCGATCCAGAAAGGACGCACTAACTCGTAATTGCAGTCCCCCGCCGTGACGAACCGCGCCGTTACCTGCAACACACCGTCGCTCAGGGTGTAGTCCACAATTTCGTGCTCCGCCGTGCAGCCTGTGCCCACGCTCCACGTCCCGGCCAGCACGCGCTCGCCATCCTGGAAGTCGAACGGGGCACGCGCTACGGGCTGGCGACACAACCCGCTGCTGTCGGCCAGATTGTAATAGCGGATGTGTGCCTCTGCACTGCGTAGCACTACCACCTGCCCGGCGGCGTCCAGGGCGGCTTCAAAGCAGATGCCGTACATGGTTTCCAGCTCGTTCGTCCAGGGGAAGGACGGCGGAGTGGGTGTGGGGTCGGGCGTGTCCGTCGCGGTGGGGGCGTCTTCGGCAGTCGCCGTCACGGGCAGCGAGACGGGCGGCATCGCGGCGGTGCGGGTGGGCATCGGGGCGTCAGCGCCGAAGGGCGGCACCTGAATGACGGTGCAGGCCAACATTGTGCAAAAAAGCACTAAAGAGGCGAAAAATTTCAAAGATTTCACGAATCGCTTCCGTAATCTGTGGTAATATACTGGGCAAGTGGTGCAGTCTTTACTGAGCTGTGCTACTATCCTAGCCTTTACGCCAAAATCATCAACTCAGGACACAACGCTATGCGTATCCTTGTGATTAGTGACATTCACGCCAACCTTACCGCCTTCCAGACGGTACTTGAACACGCTCAAGGCGATTGGGACTACGTGTGGTGCCTGGGCGATGTGGTGGGCTACGGCCCCGACCCGAACGAGTGCGTCGATTTGCTCCGCAGCCTGCCGCACCTGTGCCTTGCAGGCAACCACGACTGGGCAGCGCTCAACCGCCTGGACATCCGCACCTTTAATCCAGATGCCCGCAAAGCCGTCCAGTGGACGCAGGATACGCTGCGCCCCGATGTTGTGGAATACCTGGAAGCGCTGCCGACCACGTTCGTCATTGACAATTACACGCTGGCGCACGGCAGTCCCCGCGAACCGGTGTGGGAATACATCCTGGAGCCGCTGATTGCCGCGCTCAACTTCAGCCAGTTTGAAACGGATTACTGCCTTGTAGGGCACACACACCAGCCTGTCATCTACGTGATGACGAGCGAACAGGGCGACACTAAAGCTGTCTTGCCTAACTACGGGCGTCCGCGTGCGCTGGACGGCCAACGCCAGATTATTAACCCTGGCAGCGTGGGCCAACCGCGTGACGCCAACCCCAAAGCCGCCTACGCCATCATGGATTTGGCCACCAACACGTTTGAGCACCGCCGCATTGCCTATGACATTAACGCGGTGCAAGACCGGATGCGGGCCGCTGAAATGCCGGAGCGCCTGATTGCCCGGTTGGAACACGGCTGGTAGCCTGAGCGCCACACAAGCCAAGCAGGATACACACATGGTCGATGTCATTCTAAAAACGCCAGAAGAACTAGACATTATGCGGGAGGCAGGCCGCATTGTCGCGCTCGCCCACGAGGCGATGGCCGCGGCCATCGCACCCGGCGTGACCACCCAGCAACTTGATGATGTTGCAGTAGCGGTGCTGCGCCAGCACAACGCCACCCCGGCCTTCCTCAATTACCCGCAGCTAGACGGCCCACCGTTCCCGGCGACGATTAACGCCAGCATCAACCACGAACTCGTTCACGGCATCCCCAGCAAAAACCGGGTGCTGCAAGAGGGGGACATCATCAGCCTGGATGTGGGCTGCCACTACGAGGGCTTTGTGGGCGATGCGGCCCGCACCCACGCTGTCGGCGCGGTGTCACGCGGGACGCAGCGCCTTATCGACGTGACTTACCGGGCGCTTGAGGTGGGCATTGAGGCGAGTGTGCTGGGCAACGAGACGAAAGACGTAGCCAAAGCCATCCAGCGCTATGTGGAAAGCCAGGGCTACAGCGTGGCGCGGGAATACACCGGGCACGGGGTGGGGCGGGCTATGCACGAAGACCCGGCCATCCCGAACTACTGGGTGGGGGGGCGTCGCAACAGGATGCCCTACGAAAGCGTGCCCTTGCAGGTGGGGTTGGTGTATGCCATTGAGCCGATGGTGATTGCGGGCAAGGCTAACCTGATTGAACTGGACGACCAGTGGACGGTGGTCACGGTGGATGGGTCTTTGTGTGCCCACACTGAACACACCATCGCTATCACAGAAGACGGCCCGCGCATTTTGACGCTGCCCTAAAAGGAGACATGATGACGATTCAAGACAGAACCATGACGGCGGCGGCCTTCTGGAAGCGAGTGGCCGAGTTGAACACCGACACACTGTATGAGTTGGTCAATGGGGAGATGATCGAAATACCACCACCACGCCGCAAAAACTCACGCATTGCCGTGAGAATTTCGACCTTTTTGACAAACTACGCTATGGAAAAAGATGCCGGGACGGTATTGGGAGCCGATGGCGGGTACACGCTCACCGAGTATGATGTGCGCGTACCTGACGCCTCGTTTGTGGCGAAAGATCGCATTTCGCAAATGGACGCAGCCGAGGCAGACAGCAGCATCTTCGCGCCGAACCTCGTGGTAGAGGTCATCTCTCCAAGTGAGACGCCCCGCACCATCAACGACAAGACGGCCCTGTACCTCAACGCGGGTGTAAAGCAGGTGTGGAACGTCTACCCGGAAGACGCCATCATCGAAGTATGGGAACCTGGAGCCGATAGTTCTATGCGCGTGGTCACACTGCGAACCGGAGACACACTGACCAGCAAGGCCGTGCTGCCGGGGTTCGCGCTCAAGCTGGATGATGTGTTCGCCGATACATCCGCTTAAATAGGCCGAGGGGGCACCCCCCTTGACGCAGGTCATGCTGATGGTGCCGACGACGCCAATTCTTCTGTCAGCCCTTCTTCTACACGCGCCCGCGCTTCGGCGGGCTTCACACGCATCGTAAACCACGCGAACAGCGCACTGGCCCACGCCAGCACCGCCCCAACCCACATCGCCATGCGGAAAACCGCCACAAACGCTAAGTGAATGGCCCGCTGCGTCGCGTCTCGCTGCTCTGCCGGGACGCCTTCCGGCACCTGAGCGTTGCCCAACTCCGAGGTTTGGGCCAGCAGCGCCCCACGGTTGGCGTCACTCAGGCCAATATCGGCAATGTTGCCGTCCAGGGCCGTGCCGAACTGCAAAATTGCCACTGCGCCCAATATCGAAATGGCCAGCACTCCCGCCGTGCGTGACGCCGCGTTGTTAATCCCTGACGCCGTGCCCGACTGATGCTGCGGCACGCTGCTCATAACCGCCGTCGTCAGCGGGGCGACGGTAATCCCCATGCCGATGCCCACCGTCAACATACCAGGGAAGTACGTCCACCAGTAGGCCACCGGCCCAGATGTAAGCCCCGGCCATGCCAACAGCGCAAAGCCCACCCCCACGATAGCTGGCCCAACCGTCAGCGGGATGCGCGGCCCCAACTGGTCGGCTAGCTTGCCGGACCGGCGCGACATTAAAATCAACAGGATGCTAAACGGCAGCGAGGCAAACCCGGCCAGCCGCTCCGGGTAGCCCTGCACCTGAATCAAGTTGAGCGAGAAGAAAAACAACGACCCCTGCAACCCCGCATACAGCGCCAGCGTGAGCAAGTTCGCGCCGCTAAACACGGGCGACTTGTACAGCGACAGCGGCATCATCGGGTGGCTGCTGCGCCACTCCCAAATGACGAATATCACCAAAATCATAGCGCCCACCACCAGCGCAGTCAGGTTTGCCGCATTGAAGCCTTGCAGCACGCCGTTGTCGTCCATGCGCCCCGCCTGAATGAAGCCATACGTTACCCCGGCCAGCCCCAACGTTGCCAATACAGAGCCGATAACGTCCAGGTTCTTCGCTTCTTCGTCGCGGCTTTCGGGCACATGGCTGTACAGCGCATAAAGCGCAATGACGGCCAGCGGCAGGTTGATAAAGAAGATGCCGCGCCACATCGCCGCTGCCAGCCCCGCCGGGATAAACGGCAGCCCCGCCCACAACTCGGCATCGGCCAAAAACCCCGCCGATAATCGGGCCGCCAACCGTCGTCGCTGACGTGAACGCGCCCCACAGGCCAATCGCGCCGCCGCGCTCGCTGTCGTCAAAGTACGACGAGATAATCGCTAAACTGCCGGGGATCATCATCGCCCCGCCGATGCCCTGCACCACACGGGCGGCAATCAGCAGTTCGACCGTTGGCGACATGCCACAGGCAATTGAGCCGAGGGTAAACAGCCAGATGCCATAGCCGAAAATACGCCTGCGCCCGTAGTGGTCGCCCAAAGAGCCGCCGACCAGAATCAGCGACGCCAGCAGCAGCAAATAACCGCTGGTAATCCACAGAATATCCGGCCCCTTTGCGTCCAGGGCTTGCTGTAGGGCAGGCAGCGCCACGTTAAGCGCACTGCCGCTGATAAAGCCCATAGACGAGGCCATAATCGTGCTGAGCAGCACCCAGCGTCCGGTGTGATCTGGCTCGGAATTGTTCGATTGCGGTTCCTGCGCGTTAGCTACCATGCCGGGTGTAATGCTCCGTATGTGCGGATTAAACATAAACCCGATAGTAGGCTATCTTTCTACCAGATGCGACAGCGCGGCCATGAACCGTTCATGAGAGTATAGGCGGTGCGGGCTAAAACCCGGCGGCTTTAACCTGCTCAATCGCACGCCGCACCGCACGCGGGCCGGGGCGGTCAGCGTCGTCACTGCCATAGTCTGTCACAACGGCCCAACCGTTCACGCCGTCCAACTGCGCTCGCACTGCCGCAAAATCAACTGACCCGGTGCCGGGCAACTTGCCCGTGTTCTCCGCTAAGTAGACCAGCCCCACAGATGAGGCCGCGTCTGCCAGTGCAGCCAGCGGGCGGTCTTCAGTCAGGCTGCTGTGGAACGTATCCGCAGCCAGCAGCACATGCTCGTTAAACTTGATGCGCCGCCGCAGCTCCACCCCCTGGTCCAGCCGATTGAGGAAGGCCGTTTCGTAGCGGTTACGCGGGTGTAAATACAGCGTGAGGCCAAATACATAGGCCAGGTCGGCCAGTTGGCGCAGGTGCAGCGTCATCAACTCCACCGCGATTTGCAGCGGCGCTTTGAGCGGCATCAAATCGGGCAGGGCCAGCGGCCCGGTGTGCGGCACCAGCACCACCCCATCTGCGCCGATGTCTACCGCGTCGGTCATGGCATGGCGCAGCGCATCCAGCGCGTGCTGGCGGGTGGGTTCGTCTTCGGCCACAAAGTTGAAACCGGTACTCAGCGCGACGGTTGCCGCTTGCACGGTGCTGCCTGCCAACGCCGCACAGATAGCGTCTACGCGCTGGCTGAGGCCCGCCGCGTTGAACTCAATCCCGGTCACACCTAACTCAGCCGCCTGCCGCACGCGGGCCGCGTCGTCTGTGCCAGTGAGCAACGTTTCCTGAATGGCGAGGCGCAAGCCAACCGGGACGTTATCGGTGCGGCCCAGGTCACGGATGGGGGGCATTTCGGTCATAGGGGGGGTCATCTTTCGGGTGGCTGCTTGCTTAATCGCCGGGGATTATAGCGCCCGGATAGCCAACAAAAAACCGGAGCGGCTGGGCCACTCCGGTTT
>DAOTTY010000122.1:0-7625 GCA_034437575.1 Anaerolineae bacterium
CCGCACCAACTCACGCCGAAGTACGTCCGGCTGCGAACGGCCCAAAACTACCGTGAAGTGTACGACATCATCCACCCATTACAGCAGATGGAAGACCCGCGTGGCGTGCGCGTGGCACCTTATCACCAGCGCCTTGTGGAAAACGGCGGGCACTTTTTCCAGAGCGCAGGCTATGAGGTTGCACAGTGGTACGCGGGCAACGCCCCCCTCGTTGAGCATTACGACGACCAGATTCCGCAGCGCGATGATTGGGCCTCTCGTGACTGGTCGCGCATCCAGGGGGCAGAGCATCTGGCTGCCCGTGAGCATGTGGGTCTGTTCAACCTGGCCGCGCTGTCCGTGATCGAAATCAGCGGCCCCGGTGCCGAGGATTACCTGAATCACATCGCCGCTAACCGCATGAACAAACCCGTTGGCAAGGTGGTTTACACCTCTATCCTGGACGAAGCCGCAGGCATCTACGCCGACGTGACCGTGTTCCGCAAAGCCGAAGACACCTTCTGGATGGTGACGGGGGGTGGTTTGCTACCGCATGACCTGCACTGGGTCAAGAAGCACGCCCCAACGGATGGCAGCGTCCACGTCACAGACCTATCATCGGCCTACGTGACGATTGGCCTGTGGGGGCCGAAGGCCCGCGAGGTCATGGCCGCCGTCGCGGACGACTACAGCGCCAGTGATACATTCAAGTATTACACCGGGCGCGAGATGACCATCGGCACTGCCCCCGTGACCGCACTCCGCATAAGTTATGTGGGGGAGTATGGCTGGGAAATCTACACCCGTGCTGAGTTTGCGGCTGACCTGTGGGATACGCTGTGGAAAGCGGGTCAGGCGCACAACATGGTGATGGTGGGCGCGGGCGCGTTCGACTCGCTGCGTATCGAGAAGGGCTATCGCCTGTGGGGGGCAGACATTCACACCGACTACAACCCGTATGAGGCGGGCATCGGTTGGGCGGTCAAGCTCAAGAAAGACGGTTTCATCGGTAAAGAAGCCGCTGCCGCAGCCAGGCAGAACGTCACGCGCAAACTGTGCTGCATGACGCTGGAAGCCCCTGCTGTGCTGCTGGGCAAAGAGCCAATCACGAAGGATGGGGCTAAAGTCGGCTATGTGACGAGTGCGAACTTTGGCTACTCGGTTGGCAAAATGATTGCCTACGGCTACCTGCCCGCTGAATACGCTGAACCGGGCACCACGGTGGACATCATCTACTTTGACGAGCCGTTCACCGCCACTGTGACGGAAGAACCCCTCTACGACCCGGACATGCTGTGCCTGGAGGACGCTGCGCCTGCAACGGTTGCTACGGCAACGCTGGAACCCGCACCGGGCGACTAAATTCGGTCAGAAGGCTTGCCAGCGGCAAGCCCTCTGATAACTCAACGAGGCGGTTTTGACTGCCACGCGGCCCCCGTCGGATAGGTGTGCGCGGCCACGCTTTCATCTAGCATTTGGGCGCTGTAACCAGGGGGGGTGGGGGGCATATAGTGCCCCCCGCGCATGACCACCGGGTCTACGAAGTGCTCATGCAGGTGATCGGTATACTCTACGATGCGGTTTTCCGTGCTGCCGCTGACGCAAACGTAGTCAAACATCTGAAGGTGCTGCACGTACTCACACAGGCCGATGCCGCCCGCGTGCGGGCACACTGGCACCCCGAACTTCGCGGCCATCAGGTAAACGGCGATGTTCTCGTTCACACCACCCAGGCGGCAGGCGTCAATCTGGCAGAAGTCGATGGCTTCGGCCTGCATTAATTGCTTGAACAGCACCCGGTTCTGGCAGTGTTCGCCCGTGGCCACCTTGATTGGCGCGATGGCTTTGCGAATCGTCGCGTGACCTAACACGTCGTCCGGGCTGGTGGGTTCCTCAATCCAGTGCGGGTTGAACGGAGCCAGATGGCTTATCCACTCAATCGCCTGATCTACCTCCCAAATTTGATTGGCATCTACCATCAGGTAGTTGTCGTCGCCTATTTCCTCCCGGATGATGCGGCAGCGGCGCACGTCTTCTTCGACATTGCGCCCCACTTTGATTTTGAAGTGCGTCCAGCCTTCGGCCAGCATCTCACGACACAGGCGGCGTACCTTGTCATCACTGTAGCCCAGCCACCCGGCAGATGTTGTGTAGGCCGGGTAACCACGCTCTTGCAACTGCGCGATGCGGTCTGCTTTGCCTGCGGCTTGTTGTTCAAGCAAGGCCACCGCCTCATCCGGCGTGATCGCGTCCGTGATATAGGTGAAATCGACGCAGCGCACCAGTTCTGCCGGGGTCAGGTCTGCCAGCAGCCGCCACAGCGGTTTGCCGGCCTGCCGCGCCCACAAATCCCACGCGGCATTAACCACTGCCGCTGTTGCCAGATGAATGACGCCTTTTTCCGGCCCAAGCCAACGCAGTTGGCTGTCACCCGTCAGGCGCTTGTAAAACGCGCCCATATCTGCTGTGATGGCTTCCAGCGATTGCCCCACCACCAGCGGTGCCAGCGCCTCAATCGCTGCCACACAGACTTCATTGCCGCGGCCAATGGTGAAGGTAAAGCCGTAGCCTGTCAGGTCGCTATCGGTGTGCAGCACCACATACGCTGCGGAATAGTCCGGGTCGGGGTTCATTGCGTCGCTGCCGTCCAGCAGCCTGGATGTGGGAAAGCGCAGGTCGTAAGCCGTTAGTTCGGTGATTGTTGTCATGATGATCCTTTCAGGGTTGGCGGGAGCCGTTAGTGGCCCGCCCCCGGCGGCGATTTGGCGAATAAGTCATGGGTGATAATCGCAACCTGCGGCGATTTTAATCTTACTTGCGAAAATTAGTTTCATATGCAAAATATAAACAGCGGTTAAGAGAATGTCAATTGACCGGGTGGGATACGAAACGATTTTACGATTAATAAAACGGCTTACTTTGAAAATTATGGCAGTGGCGACAGTCGATCTACGCTTGGGCGCACCATCACCAAGGCCAACATTGTCATCCATGCCGGGCAAAGCGGTGACTTCTTCCCGCATTACATCGCGTGTGCGCGGCTTATTAACGGGTGAGCAGGGTTATCTCGTGTGCAACGCCCTACAGCCCAAGATACGTAAATCACTTATTCGGAAAGGTTTTGATGATGACACACCTGAATTTGAAACAGACGGCCACACTGCCCGAAGCCCCACGCCCGATTGTGAGCATCGGCCTGGGCGGGATCGTCCACGATGCCCATTACCCCGCGTATAAAATCGCCGGGTTTGAGGTGGCAAGCGGCTTTGACCTCAGCGCAGAACGCGCCGCCATGATGAAAGCGACGTTCGGTATTCCCGTGATCTACAACTCACTGGAAGCAACCATCGCCAACGCCCCGCAAAATGCCGTGTTCGATGTGGCAGTGCCCGGTGGCGCAATTACGGGCATTCTGGCGCATTTGCCAGAGGGCAGCGCGGTGTTGATTCAGAAGCCAATGGGTGAGGATTTAGCCCAGGCGCGTGAGATTCTACGCATCTGCAATGAGCGCAACCTGACTGCCGCTATGAACTTTCAGCTACGGTTTGCGCCGTTTATCCTTGCTGCCCGCGACATGATCGACCAGGGCCTCATCGGTGAGGTGTATGACATGGAAGCGCGAATGCAGATCAACACGCCCTGGCACCTGTGGCAGTTCTTGTTCCCGCTGCCCCGCGTGGAGATTCTGTATCACAGCATTCACTATGTTGACCTGGCACGGTCGTTCTTTGGTACACCGGGCGGCGTCTATGCCAAGACGATCAGTCATCCCACTGCACCTGACCTGAAGGGTGGCACTCGTTCGATGATTATCATGGATTATGGTACCAATCCGCGTGTCAACATCATGACGAACCACAGCCACGCCTATGGGTCGGAAAAGCAGCAGTCATACTTTAAGTTTGAGGGCAGCAAGGGCGCACTTCAAATTCGGGCGGGGCTGAACATGAACTATCCGCATGGGGTACCAGATCAGTTTGAGTACGTGCTGCCGGATGACGCCAACGGTGATGAACCGTCGTGGCAATCGCTGGATATTAGCGGGTCGTGGTTCCCGGAGGCGTTCATCGGGACGATGGCCAGCTTAATGCGGAAGGCTAACGGCGAGACGGACGAGCTGCCCACCGCTGTGGCTGACGCCTTCCAGACGATGGCAGTGGTTGAGGCAGCGTATGAGTCCAGTGTGGCGGGCGGCACACCCATCCCGCAGGCGTAGGTAGGGTTGGCGTGGCGGGCGGCCCTGACAGGGTAGGAGGCCGCTAAACGTCCAGAATGGGGGTCATAGTCTTGGCTCCAAAGAAGTCGTATTTGACAGAAGGTCTCATTTGCGTGTACATTTCGCCTGTGAAAATTGTTTTTTAACAAAACAACACTACAACACAGGCTTATTTAGAAGACATAGGAGCCAGTGACATGAAGCCGCCTGGCGGGCTGCTGGGGCTGGATTTTAGTCCCTTTCTTTCGGGGATAGCGGTTGTGCTGCACCTGGCAGACCTGGGCGCACGGCATCCACACCACAGCAGACGGCTATCTGGCGCTGGTAATGGGGTCAACCCCTGTGCCGGGCTGCGAACCGCTGCTGGCCTATACCGACAGCGCGACGTGGTTCACTCACGGCGACGACTTCAAGGCGGATATGACGAAGATGGCTGCCAACGAAACCCCGCAAAAGGGGGGGCCGTGTGTAAGCCGATGCAGCAGTTCGTAGAGGGCCGCGCCGAGGGCGAATGATGACACGACTTGAACGAAGTGTTCCACACGGATTAGCGCCGGCACCACGACTCAACCAATCAAACGGAGCATACTGATGACTAAATACCTCGTAACGGGCGCTATGGGCTGTTTGGGTGCCTGGACGCTCTACCATCTTGTGAAGGCTGGTAAGGACGCTGTGAGCTTTGACCTGTCTACGTCGCGGCACCGGCTGGAGATGCTGCTGAGCGCCGACGAACAGCAGGCGATTACGTTTATCCAGGGCGATTTGACCGACACTGACGCCGTCAGCCGTGTGTTTGACGAGCAGGGCATCACCCATGTGATTCATATGGCGGCGTTGCAGGTGCCCTTTTGCCGTAAAGACCCGGTGATGGGTGCCCGCGTCAATGTAACCGGGACAATCAACGTGTTTGAAGCCGCCCTTCATCATGATGTAGGCCATGTGACGTATGCGTCGTCGGTGGCTGTTTTTGGCGGGCGCGAACACTACGCCGACGGCCTGCTCCCTGCTGATGTGCCGCGCCTGCCCGCAACGCTCTATGGGGTGTATAAGGTCGCCAATGAGGACAGCGCCCAGGTCTACTATCAGGACTATGGCCTGACGAGTATCGCGCTGCGGCCCTATACCGTTTACGGGGTTGCCCGTGACCAGGGCCTGACCAGTGAGCCAACGAAAGCGATGCTGGCAGCGGCAAAGGGTGAGGACTTCCACATTTCATTCGGGGGCAAGATGCAGTTTCACTATGCGTCGGATGTCGCCCAGCAGTTTATCCACGCGACAGAGAACCCGCTGGACGGTGCCTATGTATTTAGCCTGGGGTCGCCAGCCGTCGCAGTGGCGGATGTGGCCGCTATGATAAGTAATGCAGCCGGGACGACGGTCACGGTTGGTGATACGCTGCTGCCCTTCCCGGACGGGTTTGATGATGCACACTTACGCGCCCACATAGATACCGTTTATGCGACGCCGCTTGCCGATGGCATCCAATCAACGATCAACCACTTCAAACAGTTAGGCTAACGCCAGCAAAATTGGCTGGGGATTGGGGCAAGTGCGGTACAAACAGCTATATCCGGGAGCAGCAGACGCACCAGTACGCTCACCAATCGATTGGATTTGAGTGTCGTGATAAAGGTGCGACTTTGCGTAACAGCTCATTACCCGGCGGCGGCAACATTAGCGCTCATGCGATGGGCGCGGGTTGGGCAGTGCGTCTGCGTCCAGGCCCGTCATGTTCAGCCGTTCGACGGGTAACCAGATCGCCCGTTCGTCGCCGCGCTTAAGCTGCAACCACTCACCATAGAAGTCACGCCCAATCACGTTGAACTCATCGCCAGGATAGGCGACATCCGGGGCGACATAGGCGTCATCCGGGCCAAAGCGCATACTCACGCCCGTTTCCCCATTCACAGTGATGGTTTCCGGCTCTGCGGGCAGCAGTTCCAGTTCGTAACCGTCCGTCCACATTGGCACCAGGTTGAAAAAGCTGTTACCCGGCTTGAACGGCAGCACATCCCCGTCGGCATCGAAGAACGTCAGCGGCTCGTCGCGGCTTTCGCGCCGCCACTCGCCCTGGTACAACGTACCGTCGCGCAGCATGTAGGCCCGCCCACTGCCAATAAGGTTCACGCTAAAGGCGAAGTTCGCCGGACCCCAGTACTGCTCACTGACGTAGGGCTGCACGGTGTGTTCGTCTTCGATGATGACCACGTTAGCCGCCTGCACCTGCTTGTCCTGGCTGGTATCCCAGTGGGGGTCGCCATCCTGAACGCGCAGCCAGCGCTCCGCAGCGGCGTTCCACTCCCAGCCCACAACAGACTGCGTATAGCGCACCTGGGCATAGTCCAGCGGGGTGCCGCCGGGGGGCGCGTCGTCGCTAAAGGCCATCCCATAGACGGGGTCGGGGGTTGTGTCAGCGTCACGCTCGGTGGCAAAGTCCGTGCGGATTTGTTCTGTATCGCCAAACAGGGTGTGTTCCAGCGCCAGCCCTTCCTGGGGATAGCGGCACAGCGGCGGGCATGGGCCACTGCCCCCCACTACCCGCTCAGACACGAGCGCATCCCCGAACAGCACTTCAATCGTCCCCTGCGACATACCGGAGTAGGCAAACAGCGAGCGATAAATGCGCGTCAGTTCAAAATCTACAAGGCGGCCACTGCGAACCGGGCCGATCTTTTCGTAATCGTTTTCCAGGAATATGGCACTGAAGCGCGTTACCCCGCCAGATAGCAGATGCTCCCACACAATTTCTGCGTCATTCAGGCCGATCTGATAGTCGCGCACCACAGGCGGGAAGTTGGTGATTTTAATCAGCAGTGGGCGGCGGTTGAGGGCGTTCGGGTCATCAGCAGGCAGTCCCGTCAGCGGGTTGATGCCGTCAGGGTAGGTATCTGGGCCGATAACCACGTCCTGGGCGGTTGTCGCCGCCGGGAACAGGGGCACCATTAGCACCAGTAAACAGGCAAAAATGAAGGGGCGGGTCAGGGTTGGCACAGCAAGCTCCACAACACAAACTCTTACAGGCGCAAAACACACATCATATTAACAACGCGGGCGCAAGTCCGCCACACAGAAATCCATCTGCCCAGGGTGATTGCAAAGTCAAGTTTTCACATTGCGGGGACGGCGACCCCGCACCCCGGCAAAGGGTTCACACCCTTTGAACCCATGTTTTCGGACGCAAAGCGTCCGAAAAGGCAAGTTTTTGTTCACTTTTTGAAAAAAGTGACGGGGTTGGGCAGCGCCCAATGATCAGCCATGCAACTTTGCAAAAGCCCTGTCCATCTGCCATCACGGCTGTGTAACCGTGATCGTCGTCAGGTAAGCCCAATCGCTTACGTCTGCACCGTCATCGCCGGGCAAACTGACGCGCAGCGGTTCGGCAGGGGCGTTCGGAGCATATACAACCAGCAGCACGTCATAGGCACCG
>DAOTTY010000123.1:0-29017 GCA_034437575.1 Anaerolineae bacterium
TACAATAAATCACAATTATAAACGGTATGGTAAGCTACGGCAACAAATGGGGTGCATTCAGCAGGGCTTTTGCAAAGTTGCATGGCACATCATTGGGCGCTGCCCAAACCCATCACTTTTTGAAAAAGTGACCAACAACTTGCCATTTCGGACGCAAAGCGCCCGAAAATGTGGGTTCAAAGGATGCTAATCTTTTGCAGGGGTGCGGGGACAGCGTCCCCGCGATGTGAAAATTTGACTTTGCAATCGCTCTGGTGCGTTCAGGGGGCTAAAGGGTGGCGCTTGATGCAGCATCAAGCCCCGAACACCCTTACACGCTGGTGTAGTTGCTGTTGCGCTGGCTGCCCTGGCGGGCCACCCGCAGTTGACGGCCTGCATACGTTGCATTGCGGACGGCGTGATACTGGCCCGTTTGCCCTGGCAGGGTCGGCGGCGGCGGGCTGGCCGGAATAGCAGGCTGCGTGCCCGTCTCGATGGGCGGGTAGCTGCCCGTGCGGTTGACTGCCGGGTGCGTGCCGGACGGGCGCACATCCACAGCCGGGACGTAGGCTGTTTGCGGGTGGGGGGGCAGCCCGGTTGGCGGGGCGTAGTAGGTGCCCGGCTGCGTTTGTGGGCGCACTGCGGGCATTTCCTGCGTGGCCCGGATGGGCGGTGGCGGCACATTGGTACAGATGGACTCTGAGCGCAGGTAGCGCAGGGTGGCTTCTAAGTCCATAATGTAGCGGTCACGCTCGGCCAGTTCGTGCTGGAGGCGGTTGATCTCGTGACGGGCCATTTTGCGGTCGTGCAGCCCGCGTGATGTACCGTAATCCGGCTTGTTCATCCATGTGGCCAGCCAGAAGGCCACCAGGAAGGTTGCCCCCAGGATCATCAGGGTGATCGCGCTGACGATTATCACCGTCGTGATGTTCATCTCCACCGCGCTTAGCATAATAATCGACAGGGCAAGCGAAATTGCCATCAGGACCAAAAAGGCCCGCACCCACAGGGGTGTCCGCATGGTCATAGTCCCCTCTTTTAAACACTAACTGTGCCTACACCGCACTGATGCCACGCCGCCGCACCAGCGTTTGTATCTTCTAACTCTCAGTATATATGAAATCGGTAAATAAGTGAACCGGTATAGGCTATAAGTACCCGTAACGATGAATAAAGGTCACCTCAGTGTTTTGAGAGGTCATAAATGGTCAGGGTGGTCAGGCCGCCAGGGCGTTGCAGGGTTAGCACAGGCGTTCCAGTGATTTGCTGCGGCACGTAGGGGCTGTTTTCCTTAACGACGTACACGCCGGGGGCGGCGCTTTCCGTCACAAGGGCGGCCAGCGTGGGGATGTCTTCGCCGTTGGGGTTGATGCGCGGGCAGTCCACGCGCAGGTGATGGGCGCTGAACTTGAGGCCGGTGCAGTTGGGCAGCAGCCCAATGACGTGCTGCGCGTCCTGCGCCGTGAGGTAGGCGACGGCCTCTGCGATTGCTGTGCCTGCGCTGTCTGCCGCGAGGTATTCGGCGTGGTCAGTGGCGGTCAGGGGTACGGAGGCCGGGTCAGTGTGCAGCGCGAGCATAAACGGCAGTGACCACAACACGCCCCACGCCAGCGTCGCTGCTGCTGCCGTTACCGCGCCCCAGCGTAAGCGCCGCGCCCACTCCGCCAGGGTGAGCGCCGCCATCAGCAGCACTAGCAGCAGCGGCAGGTAGGCGTAGCGGTCAAAGTACATCTGCGTGGCCCACACACTCAGGCCCGGCCCGGCCAGCACCAACGGCAGAAAGAAGTTCCGGCGCAGCAGATGCACCCCTGCTAACAGCAGCGCCGCCACACCCGCAACCCGTCCGGTATAATGGAAGTACACCCCCATGATGGTGTTATTGCGCCTGATAATCCGCCCGACGATTTCCATCAGCGCTGCCCACACGGACGCATCATCGCCCAGGGCCACACCGCGCCCAATCTGCGCGAGGGGGCCGTAGCCGCGCCACATCTGCACGCCAGCAAAGCCGCCGTACAGCAGGGCAAACGTTACCGTTGCAAGCAGTGCCCACAGCCACGCCCGCCGCCAGCGCGGGCGCAGCGTTAGCGCACCTATGATTGGCACCGCGCCATACACCAGATAGGCCACTTTGCTCCCGGCGGCGAGGAAGAACATCAGCCCGGCGAGCGCGGCCTGCCACCCCACGGCGCGGCGCGTTAGCCCAAAAGTGAGCCACACCCCTACCAGCGCATAGCCCACCGCCAGCGGATCAGTGATGGCAATCCCGCTCAAAAAGGTGTGATATGGACTGAGCAGCAGGGCTAACGGTGCCAGCACCATGCCCCACGCCCCGGCAAAGTGCCGCCCAATCCCCATGAGTGCGGCAGCGCCCAGTGTTATCACCAGCAAGTTGCCCACGCGCATCACCCAGAAGGACGCGCCATACGGAGCGCCCAACGCCAGCCAATACCAGTCTGCGACGAGCTTGCCGCTAGGTGCCCCCACAAACGGGCTGCGCTGCTGCGCCTGTTCAAGGGCGAATTGCAGGTGAATCCCTTCGTCAATGAAGGGGGGCACGGCGTTAACCAGGGCCAGCCGCGCCGCAAACAAGAGCAGCAATAGGGGAATACCGAGGGCGAGGGCGGGGCGCGTCATGGGGTGGGCGTCTGCGGCCCTAAACCGGCCCAAACAGCCAGTTCCCCGGCTCTTTTGGGTTGTTACTTTTGATGAACTGATGAAACAACCGGGCAATTTCCCGCCGTGTGAGCACCCCGTCACGGTTTTCGTCAATGCGCTCGAACGTCTCGCGGGCGGTATCGGCATCCAGGCCATACAGCGCGAAGAACTTCACGAACTCGCCTTCGGTAATCATGCCACTGCCGTTAATGTCGATGGTCGAAAAAATCGTGCTGATGATGTCGTCTTCCCCGGCCCGGAACTTGCTATCGACAAAGAAGATGTGTTCGTGATAGGCAAACCACTCGTCCAACGTGACCTGGGCGTCTTTGTTGTCATCGGCAAAGTTGGCGAGCAGTTGCCAGTTAATCTGAAAGCGCTGCATCACAATATCAAAGCCGGGGGTGCCTTCCTGCCAGCCCCGCGCTTTGGCCAGCCGCCGCGCAATGATTACGTAGTCTTCCTGCTCAATGTAGCCGTTGTTGTTGGTATCATAAAACTTGAAGTAACGTTCCAGTTTGCGCTTTTGGAAGTCTGTGAGCATCGCGGCACCTCTTCATCTCACTTATGACGATTGGCCGCTATTGTAGGGCGGATGCGGTCTGTGTGCCAATTTCTAGCGTTGGGTGCATTTCGAGGGGGTGCGCGGCTGTTTGGCCCTCACCCCAGGGCTTTTGCAAAGTGGCATGGCAGATCATTGGGCGCTGCCCAAACCCGTCACTTTTTTCAAGAAGTGAACAAAAACGTAACTGCTCAGGCACCGGGTGCCGCTTCCCTGTGATGTGAAAACTTGACTTTGCAATCACCCTGAATACACCCCCGCCTATTGTGATGGCTGTCACAAAAAGGGTGTATAATGTTCAGTGATACTGCACAATGCAATACCTTATCATGAGTACAACCACAACGTACTGTTATGCAGGGAATAAAACCATATGACACGCAAAGAACACGAAAACCAGGCACGATCACTCAAGCTGGAAGGGCAGGCCGTCTTTGAGCGGGCACGCTTTAGCGCCTTCTGGGAAGAAATGCAAGAGCTGCTGCTCCAGCGCCCGGTGGGCCTGCTCAGCTTTGATGAGGTTAAGCATCGGCTGCATCTCAGTGAGCAGCACTATGTGGGATTGGAAAACATCCCGCTGGCGGCGGTGGTGGGCAGTGTGGGCCGCTATCGGGATTTTACCCGTGATTTTATGCCCAAAAAAAACCAGATGCTGGACCGCTGGAGCAGTGTGTACATTGGCATGAATGACCTGACGGGCGTGCCGCCGATTGACGTGTACAAGGTGGATGATGTGTATTTCGTTAAAGACGGCAACCACCGTGTGTCGATTGCACGCCGCCTGGGCTACGAAACCATTGAAGCCTATGTGACCGAACTGGCATCGCCCATCCACCTGCGCTCAGATATGACCCACCGCGACCTGGACGCTGCTGCCGCCCACGTTCAATTTCTGCAAGAAACCGGCCTGCGCGATGCCCGCCCCGATCATCTGGATATGACACTGAACAACCCTGGCCGCTACAACGACATGATCGGCCACATCCGGCTGGTGCAGCGCGTGCTGGTTCACCAGCAGGGCCAACCCGTCGCATTTAAGGCGGCGGCCCTGCGCTGGTACGAGCGCATCTACACGCCCATGATCGACCTCATCTGCAAATACAGCCTGCTGGACGAGTTCCCGCACCGCACGCAAGCTGATATGTACGTGTGGATTATTGAATACTTCGAGCGGCTGGTGCAAACCTACGGCGAGAGCGCATCTGAGGCCACGCTGAGCAATGCGCTGGTGGACTTTTTGGCCGACCATAAGATTCCAATTCCTAAGCGGCTGCTCACCGAAACAGACGAGCCGCTGGGCGAGGTGTAACCAGATTTAAACAACACGCCGGGGCGCATCCGGGTTAGACTGGCGTTAGTTGAAGGCCATCACGAGGAACCCTATGCGCCATTTCCCCCATTTATTGGCAGCCCTGCTGGTTGTATTCATACTGACGGCCACTGCCGCCGCACAGTACGGCCTTAGCCCGGAAGACGCCGCCCTGCTAGACGACGGCAACGCCGCGCTGCTCACCGCAGATGCGCTCACCTACAACGTCAACTTTGATATGGCCCTGTCTGGTGGCACCCTCACGGCGGCGGGCACAGGCGCGTACCGCGCAGCCGGGGGCGGCTTTTTGGGCATCGGTGGCAATCCGCTGGGCCTACAGCTTGATCTGAGCGGGTCTTCACAGCTTTTTGGCCGCCCCAGCGACTTCACCACCGGGGCAGTTATTGACGGCGATATGCTTTACATCCGGGGGCTGGTAGGTGAAGGCGAGTGGGTTTCAGCCCCGCTGAGTGACGCGGTTGGCCGCAGTGCGCTCACCTTCCAGCCGCCCAACATTGACCCGACCTTCCTGACGGTCACGCGCCTGCCCGATGCCACGCTCAACGGCGAGGTGGTGGCCGAGTACAACCTGGTGTACGACCTGAGCAACCCGACCATCCAGCAGGCGGTTACCCAGGGCAGCGCTGATATGCCGTCATTGGGCGGGGCGCTGGCCACCGGTGCAGACGCTGCGGCGGTGCTGGCCGAAGCTGACCTGACAGTGGTGCAGTCTATCAGCGTGGACGCCCGCCAGATGCGGCGTATGGTGATTATCTACCGTGATGCGGATACCGAACTTACAATCGAGGTGGATATTACCCGCTATGGCGGCAATGTGAACCTTGATGCGCCCGACAACGCCGCCCCCCTGACCTCTGGCGATCTTGTCGGCCCGTCATAGCGATGTGCGGACGGGGTTGTATGGGGGGCCGCCCGGTGTGGCTGCCCATCGCCCTGCCCCAAACGGGCCTGTGGCCCTGGGATAGGGGCTTAAACAGCGGCCTCTAAATCCACTTGTCCATGAGTTCACTACCACAAGCCCTGCTGCCAGGAAGCGCGGGAAAGGCCAGCAGCCCAAAACCGGATCGCTACACCACGAACCGCTCCAGCAGCAGCACCTCCCCCACGATGGCTGTGTCCTGCATGTTGGTGCCCATCAGCCGCTCGCCCGTCTGCCAGTTGTACACGACCACGCGCACCTCGTATTCGCCGTCGTTCAGGTCGCTCAGGTCGAATTGGGCTTGCAGCGGCAGGTATGGCCCGTCCGCGTCGTTCAGCCCGATGTCCTGCTGCGCCACCAGGTCACCATCGGCGTCATAAATGTGGAACCCCACCGAGTACGTGTGCTGTGGCACGGCATCCGTCAGCGCCCAGCCCGTGTTCAAGGTGAGCTGGTCGCCGTCGCGCACTTCCTCGGTTTGCATCAGCGTGATCTGGTCACCAAACGCCAACTGCGGCGCACCGCCGGGGCAAAACGCCTGTGATGTGGCGTATAAGCGCATCTGGAACACATTGTCGTCTAAGTACGTTTCGCAGTAGTCAAAGCCGAGTGTGTCCAGCAGTGCGTAAAACGTCGCCAGGTTGCCCGTCTGGTCCCAGTTGCGGTTCCACACAAACCATACCCGGTGCCGCCCCTCAATCGCCTCGCGCATCTCTGGCTCGCCATAGTACGTTGGGATGAAGTGGCGATTGGGCATTTCATGGGTGTAGTGGCCCAGGCGCGGTTCGATAATGCCCAGGTAGACGAACGCATCGTCGGGTTCGCCGTTGTCAAACGCCGCGTTGACCATCTCGCGCCATGCCGGGGCCGGGGCGTTATCCCCGCTATCAAAGATCATCAGCGTGCCCTGGGCACTTACCGCCGTTGCAATCCCCGCCCACACGGCCAGCGCCGCCAGGGGTGCGTAGCGGTGCAGGTCGCCCAACTTCCACATACCCGCTGCAAACAACACGGCCAGCGGCACCCACAGGCCCATCATGTAGCGCACGCGGCGTGGCGGCATAACCCCGGCAATCTCGTTCATGGTGATAATGCCAATCAGCAGCACCCCCGACGAAAACGCCAGCAGCCACAGGTTGAAGCGCTCATGGTGCGGCGTTTGACGCGGGTAGCGCGTGAGCGCGAAGCCCACCGCGCCCAGGTAAATCAACGTTAGGGCGTGGAAGCCGTGCCCGAAGAAGTACGTCAGCCGCTCCACCACGCCCAGCGGCGACAGCGCCTCCAGGCGCAAATCGGGGCGGCCCACTGCATTGTGATAGTAGCCATCTACCACAAAGCCCAACTGCGGCAAAAAGAGCAGCATCACCACCGCAAATAGGCCCACCGGGTACCACCAGCGCCGGTTGATGGGGCGGGCAAACAGCAGATGGAACAGCCCCAGCGCCCCGATGAACGGCGTTACAAAGTAGTGGGTATACGTCAGGCCCACGCCGCCCACTACCAGCCCGACAGCGGCCAGCCAGCCCGGTTTTGCCTCCGCGTGGACGAGCCGCCAGTAACACCAGATGGTGATGGCCACCGCCAGCGGCACCAGCGTAAACACCCGGAACTTGTGCATGTAAAAGTTGAAGAAGACGGACGTGCCCAATATCACGGCGGCACCCAGGCCCACAAACGGCGCGAACAGGTCTTGGCCCACGCGGTACGTCATAGCGATGACGAGCAGCCCGGTTAAATAGCTAAACACACGCAGCGGGAACTCCGTCCACCCGGCGTAGTCGCCCCACAGTTTGGCCACCAACGGGAAGCCCAGCGCTTGATCGGGGGAGCGCTCGTTGGTGTTTGCAATCACGCCCAGCGGGAAGCTAAGCGGCCCGTGATGGGCACCGCCCGCCGCCAGTATCGTCCGCAGTTCGTCACCGCTCAGCGCGTCGTATTCGAGGTAGGGCACCACTAATGCGGAAACCAGCGCAAACAGCGCCAGCATCCACCACAGTGGGCTTGCAGTCACACGGCGGTCACGCGCCATGAATCGTCGTCCTTGTCAGGTTTGGTTTGCATCAGCCCAGTAGGATAGTGGCGTGCAGGGCGTTTGTGTACGGGCAAAATGCGCCCCGTTAGTCTATCGTGCAGTAGCCCTGGGCGCACAAGTCCGGGTGGACGAAGAAGTGATCCATGACTGTGATGAAGCCGTTGCGCTCCATGTAGTCCACCAGTACCTCATTGCGCTCTGCATGGGTGACAATCACTTCGGGCCGTTCGCGCTCAATGAACTCAGCGTAGGTTTCGCCGCGTAGTTCCATGCCGTAGTTCTCGCCGCCCCTGGGGCTGTAGGCGAGGAAGTTCGGATACGCCAAAAAGTCCGCGTAGTACGGCGCATAGCCCATAATCACCGTCTCACGCGGGAAGCCGATTTCGACAGCGGCGCGGCGCTGCTCGCCCAGCGTATACTGGAAACGCGGGTTGCGGTAACCGTCGAACTGCATCCACTGGAAGACCAGCAGGGCCGCCAACCCCAACAGCGCCGCCTCCCGCGTGAGCCAGCGCCAGCCCGTGTTCAATCGGTCCTCTGGCAGTGACAGCAGCCCCCCTGCGCCTAACGCAATCAGCGCCCAGCCGTGCAGCAGGTAACGCGGCTGGGTTGGCGGGCTAACGACGGCCATCGCCAGCACAAAGCCGATGACCAGCATCAGGTAGCGCCGGTCTGCGATACGGAAGCGGGCCAGGGCAAAGCGCAGCACCACCGCCGCAACCACCGTTTCAACCGGGAACGTGTTCCAGTATTCGGTGTACCGGCTGATCTCTTTGGTGATGCTGGCCGGGGCACAGTTGGGGCAGTCACTGGGAATAATGAAATACGCCTGCGGGTTTGGCAGGATGTGGACGACGATATACAGCAGGCCCGCCACCAGCGCCCCAACCCCAAACCACACCGCCGGGAACAGCGCCCGCCAGTGGCGGTCTTCCCACAGCTTGCCGACGGTTTCTGCCGCGTAGACGAGCGAAATGGCCGCAACATAGAGCGTGGCTAAAATGTGAACCTCTGCCGCAGCGATGGCCGCCACCCCGACGGCGACGTGCAGCCACCACACATCCCGCCGCACCGCCGCGATATACAGCCACAGCACCAGCGTATACGCCAGCACACCGGGCGCGTCCATGCGGACGTAGATCGTTTGGAAGGTGCTGCTAAGCGCGGCAGCGAAGGCCGCCGCCACCAGGCCCGCCTCGTGACGGCCCCACCACGCCGTCGCCAGGCCGTACATCGCCACCCCATTGAGCAGACTCACAATAAACATGAACCAGCGCCCGCTCTCGAATGTTAGCCCGGCGTATTTGAGCCACAACACCAGCGCGTAAATGCCGTAGCCCGTGCCGCTGCCCGCGATGATGTTGGTGTCTGCGTCCAGACGCCACATATACGGCGTAAGGCCGCCGCGCTCAATGAAGTGGCTGCCAATATTGAGGTAGTAGTTCTCGTCCCAGTCGATGGGCATGAGGTTAAGCGTTTGTACGCGCAGGTACAGCGCGACGACGACCACAATGCCGAGGGCAGCCACGAACACACCCGTCAAAATGGATTCGGCGGTGAAGGATTGTTTGTGAATGATAGGGCGTGCCTGCGGTTGGGGGGGTGTTTGCTGCTGTTGTTCGAGGGGTAGCGACATGGGTTTCCTGTTGGGGTGGTTTATGGGTTGGCATCACGCGATAACGCGCATGGGTTATCGCGTGTGGATTGTGCCCACCGTGCGGGCATCTCGCAAGTGTGCGCCGTGAGGGAAACCCGTGCTAGGCGCTGATAGCCTCAGCGATTTCGTCTAGCAGCGGCAACTGCACATAGAAGTCGGCACCGTCTGTGTAGTCACGGTTGAGGCCCACCATGCCGCCCTGGGCTTCCATCGCCTGCTTGACAATCCACAGGCCCAGGCCGGTGCTGCTTTCCCCACCGGTGGGGCGGGTACTCAAGCGGCTGAACGGCTTGTAGAGCTTGTCCACTTCGGCAACAGGAATGCCGTCGCCCTGGTCACGGACGTGCAGGCGCACGGCCTTACCCGCAACGGTTGTGGCCAGGCGAATGGTGGTGTTGGGCCGGGTGTACTTGACGGCGTTGCTCACCAGGTTGGAAAGCGCCTGATACATCAAGCGCGGGTCAGCAATCACCAGGATTTGTTGCACATCGGAGTGAATGGTGATGGCTTTCTGCTCAGCGGCGTAGGCATAATCCTTAGTAACCTGCATGGCCAGATGATCCAGAAAAACCGGCTCAGACTTCGCCCCAAAGCCATCCTCGCGCAAAAACTCCAAACTCAAGAACTCTTCTACGATGCCCCGCATATAATCCACGGTGCGCTGGGCGCTCAGCAGCCGCTCCTGGTTATGTAGGGACGTGTCCGCGTCCATATCTGCCAGCATCAGGCCCAGGTTATGAATCGGGTTTTTCAGGTCGTGGGAGGCCACGCGCATCAGGCGGGTTTTCATCTCGTTGGCGTGTTGCAGCGCGTTCAGCATCTCGCGGCGTTCGTCAGCCAGGCGTTTAAGCCGAAGCTGGCTGCTGATGCGCGTTTTGAGGATGCTGAGCGTGAATGGCTTGGTCACGTAGTCGTTAGCGCCGCCCTCCAACCCCCGGATAATGTCTTTGTTGCTTGTAAGGGCGCTGAGCAAAATCACGGGCAGTTGTTCCATGTCATACTGCTTACGAATGGCGGCCAGCGTGTCAAAGCCAGACATTTGCGGCATCCGCACGTCCATAATAATCAGGTCGTAGGGGTTACCTTCCATCAGGTTTAGCACGTCCTGGCCGTCGTTGGTTATGGTTGCCATGTGTCCCATTTGCTCCACAAGCCGACCCAACAGCGCTGCGCTGTTCTCGAAGTCGTCGGCGATGAGGATATTGGCTGGCTTGGCTGGCACGCGCAGAACCTTTTCCACTTTACGTTTAACACTCACTATTTTAACTATTCTAGCATACAATATACAATTGACGTAGTGTTAAGTCAATGGGATAAACTACCTGCTTTTAGGGCCTGGTATAGGCGCACGACAGCGTAGACACTGGTTTGTTGCCCCCTCACCCCTCCCAGGGCCAACGGCCCGTTCGGGAGATGAGCCGTTACTATTCTGGCAGAAACCGCTGCCCTGTTGATGCATCACGCGAAGTGCGGGTTACAGTATAGGCTTGAGCCAATCGCTGTATCAACCATCGCAAGGATTTTTAGACTATGAAATTGCTGTTTGTGGTGTCCTCACTTGACCTGACGCAGCCGTTTAGCGCGACGCCTGCGTGGTGGCAGTTGCTCAAGGGGTTGTATGAAGTGGGTGTGGAGGTTGTGGCCACGCCGTACCAGGGGCCAGCGATTGAATCGCTGTGGTGGCAGGCACTGCCCAACCCGGCCAAAGCACAGGGCGATGCCTTCAAGGCCCTGCGCGACGGCGTGCGGCGCTTGGGCAGTGATACCGCCCAGCCGCCCAGCAGCACCGAATCCGTGAGTGATGTGCTGGTGCGCCGGGCCGCGCAAACGGCCATCGCCCCGCTGTGGCACGGCCACCTTGACCGCACCCTGACGCAGCAGCCGGACATCGACGCGGTGATTTTCCTCACCGTGCCGTTAAATCACCTTGTGGGCGTGGCGGGGGACCTCATCCGTAAGCACAATAAGCCCATCTTCTACTATGATGGTGATGTGCCCGCGTCCCTGCCCAACATGACCGGCTTTGCGACGGGCTTTCGCATCTACCAGGGCGCGGACCCGTCAGAATACACTGCGTTTATCAGCAACAGCGACGGCGGGCGCGAGCCGCTGATGCAGTTGGGGGCGACGGCGGTGCATACGCTGTATTACGGTGTAGACCCGGACGTATTCTCGCCGCTGGCTGTGCCCCAGCCGGACCTTGACGTGTTTTTCTATGGGCATGGGCGCGAATACCGCGCCGAGTGGGTGGATGCCATGCTCACCGGGCCGTCCAGGCAGATGCCAGAGGCGAAATTCGCGGTGCGCGGCACCCAACTGGGTGACATCGGCAACACAGAAATGCTGCCCTACCTCAGCTTTAGCAAGCTGCGCGAGTACGTCAACCGCAGCCGGGTTAACCTCGTCATCACACGCGGGGCGCACGCCAACACGCCGCGTTCGTCGTCGTCGCGCCCGTTTGAGCTGGCGGCGATGCGTAGCTGTATGGTGTGTAACCCGTACATCGGCATTGAGACGTGGTTTGAGCCGGACAAAGAGTTGTTCGTGGTGGAGAGCGAGGCGGAGGCGGTGGAGACGTACCGCTATCTGCTGGGGAACGAGCCGGCACGGGTGGCGATGGGGCAGGCGGCATACGAGCGCGTGCTGAAGGAACACACGTTCCGGCACCGGGCGCGTCAGTTGGTGGGGATTGTGGCGGGGTATATTTAGTGCCCGCCGCTGCGCGGCTGGGCGAGGGGGAGGCTTTGACAAGCACCCACAGCCGGGTTTGGGGTGAGGGTAACTGTTTCTGCCAAAATATTGACATCCCTATAACCTTCATAAATTGCCACGCTCACGCTGATAGTGTTAACATAGAGGGGGAGAAAAGAGCCAAAGGGCGAAACAAAAGAATATGACTGACAACAACAGCAGCATGGGTGCTAATGACCTTATCCAAATGCCAAAGGATATGCCGGAACCGCTTATCGTCATTGCTTCCAATCGCGGGCCATACGCCTTCAAGGTAGACCCCGCCACGGGCGAGCTAAATGAAGAACGCGGCGCGGGGGGCCTCGTCACGGCGCTGGCCGCGCTGGCAGAGCGCTACGAAGTGGTTTGGGTTGCGTCTGCATTGGGCGAAGGCGACCGCCGCTGGGCGCAGCAGCACAACGAAGAACCCGAAGATGTTGGCGGCATCGTGTTAAAGATGGTGCAGCACTCCGAAGAAGCCTACAATCAGTATTACAACGTGATCGCCAACCCGCTGCTGTGGTTTATCCAGCACGAAATGTGGGACATCCCCCGCAACCCCAGCATTAACAAATCGGTGTGGGACGCCTGGGAACACGGCTACCTGGCCGTCAACCAGCACTTTGCCGACGCGGTTGCTGACATCGTGGAGCGCGAGCCGGAAGATCGCCCCATCATCATCATGCCGCAGGACTACCACCTGTATATCATGTCCAAGTTTTTACGAGAGCGGCTGGGCAAGCGCGTGCAAATTCAACCGTTCCTGCACATCCCCTGGCCGGGGCCAGATGCATGGCGCGTGCTGCCGGGGCAGATGCGCGATACGCTGCTGAAAAGCATGTTGGAATCTGACCGGATTGGCTTCCAGACGCTCAAGGACGCCTTCAACTTTGTGCAAACGGTGCGCTTCTACGTGGAAGGTGCCCACTCACGCGGCAGCCGTAACTCAGTAGAATACGACGGGCGCAAAATCTATGCGACGGATTATCCCATCTCGATTGACGTGGATAAGGTGTCGTCTATTGCGGAAGACCCGCAAACGCGCCTGCAAAAAAACAACCTCATCAGCATGGTGGGCGATGTGCAGATGATCTTGCGGGTGGATCGCGTGGAGCCAAGCAAGAACATCCTGCGCGGCCTGGAAGCCTTCCGGGGCCTGCTGGAACGCTACCCGGAGCATCGCGGCAGCGTGCAGATGATGATGCTGCTGGTGCCGTCTCGCTTGCAGGTGGAGCAGTACAGCAACTATTTGCAAGACATCATGGCCACGGCGGGCATGATTAACGCCAACTTCAGCCGGGAGTTTTGGGAGCCGGTGCGGATGCTGGTGGGCAACAACTACCCCCGCGCCCTGGCCGCGATGCAGCTTTATGATGTGCTGCTGGTGAACCCGATTGCTGACGGCATGAACCTGGTGGCGAAAGAGGGGGTGCTCGTCAACAACCGGGATGGGGTGCTGGTCCTTAGCGAGAGCGCCGGGGCCTACTACGAGCTAGGCGACCACTCGCTCACCGTGTCCCCGTTTGATACCTACGGCACGG
Source organism: Anaerolineae bacterium (assembly GCA_034437575.1). Taxonomy (GTDB): domain Bacteria; phylum Chloroflexota; class Anaerolineae; order Aggregatilineales; family Phototrophicaceae; genus DAOTTY01. The sequence continues at coordinate 13,409 of DAOTTY010000123.1, forward strand.
CCAGCGCCTTGCATCAGGCGCTCACGATGAACCCCAACGAACGCCGCGAACGGGCCGAGGCGATGCGCGGGCACGTCCGTAAGGCGGATGTGCGCCAGTGGTTCGCCAATCAGGTTCAAGACGCAGTTAATGCGTTTTCCAGCCAGCCCAGCAGCGCCGCCACATCTTCTACTGAGGATGCCATGACATCGGCGTAACGCTCAACAACGGCGGGTGTGTCGCCTGTGTGCTGCACACCCACCCCCAACGCGAAACATGCCCCTGCTGCCCGCAGTTCACCTGCCGCCCGCATTGCGTCGGCGTCGGTAACATCATCGCCCAGGTACATGGCCGCATCTAAGCGATAGTCCGCAATCAAATCACGAAACGCCGTGCCCTTGTTAACGTCTACGGGTGGGCGCAGTTCAAAAACCATCTTGCCGCTGTGAATGTGGATGTTGTGCTTTTGGCCTAGCTTTTCAAGCTGCGGCTTGAACGTAGCGGCGGTTTGCTGTGGGTTTTCGGTGCGGCGGTAGTGAACAGATGCCGTCGCGCCCTTGTCTTCAAGGGCCATGCCGGGCAGCAGGCCCTCGCGTACCGCGTCCATGATGGCTTCCAGGTTGGGGCGGTAGGCGGCCACAGCATTGTTGATCTGTACCGTCTCGCCCAGGTGCTTTTCCATGCCGTGATTGCCCACATAAACCGCGTCAGCAATCCCCACGCGCCCGTGAATATCCGCCGCGCTGCGCCCACTCACGAACGCCAGCAGTTCCAGTTTGGGCTGCATAGCGGTGAGGTGCTGCTTGCTTGCTGGCAGCACAATGGCCGCTGCCGGGTCGTCCACAATGGGGCTGAGGGTGCCGTCTACGTCAGAAACGACGCCCATACGACGTTTGGATACGAATTCTTTGAGCAGTGTGTCGGTTGCTTCGCGCCAGTGCATGTGATGGTGCCTCCCTTTGGTGTGATGGGGCTGTGGCCCCGCTGTCGTCATGGGTGATTGTAACGCAAAGCAGTTGACGGGGGCACACGCTACAAAGTCCCCCCAAAGTGAATTGCAGCCCGTGACACACGCGAAATTAGCGAAATCCGCCAAAACCACGTACAATTCATGGATACCTTAATTTGCATTCATTCATTAAACGCCGTTATGCACTTTACCGGGAGTTGTTCAAGATGATGCCCGCATCAGACGCGCTCAAATTACAAGATGTGCTGGATGGATTAGGTCATGGGGTGCTGGTTTTCAGCAGCGATGGCAACTTGGTTCAGCACAACCGCGCTGCCACTACCGCCTTTGGCGCAGACTGGAAGCTGCTGCGCGACCAGGGCTGGAAGGCGGCTGAGACGCTGCTGCGGCCCCACAACGTCGCGGATAAGCCGACAGAGCCGCGCCCGCTCAATGTCATCCGCAAAGAGGCCATCCAGTCTGGCAGGCCGGTGCGCTTTCAGGTGCTGCTTAAAGGGGAGTTTGTGCCGTGTTGGGCGTCTGCCGTGCCGGGGGAAAAAGGCGCGATTTACACCATGCTCGTGATTGATAACTCGGATTGGTCGGCCTTGACCGACCTGATCGACACCTTCCGCAAAGAGGTGAAAGAAACTGTCGCCGCCACCCGCGGCCACATTGACATTATCACCAACAGCATGACCCGCGTTAAACCGGAAGACCCGGTGGAAAACCTGACCAAGCGCATCGGGGGGTTTAACCGCCTCATTGATATGCAGATGTTCCGCATGAAAGAACTTATCGACCAGATGGAACGCATGGAAGACCTGCGAACGGGCGACCTGCGCGACATCGCCCGCAAAAACCGCCGCAAAATCAACTTTGATTACTGGCTGGAGGACTTCATCGAGGAGATGGAGCAAACCGACCTGCTAGACCCGGAAACCGAAGACCACGATTACCGCTCACGCATCCAAACGAACCTGGGCGATGACCTGTTCCTGAGTGCCTCGCCGGTGCTGCTAACGCGGGTGCTGCGCGATGTGCTGCGGAACGCCATCATGTACAGCATGATGGCCACCCCCATCGAAATCAAAGCCTTCCGCACCGGGGATTATGTGCAAATCAGCGTCAAAGATGAAGGCTACGGCATCCGGGAAAAAGAACGCGAGCGCGTGTTTGCGCCGTTCCAGCGGGCACGCCAACCGCAAATCATCAGTGAGTTTGGCTATGGGCTGGCGCTGTACCTGTGCAAGCACGAGATAGAGGCGATGAACGGCAAGCTGTGGTTCGACAGTGAGGAAAAGGTGGGCAGTACGTTCAGCGTCAAGCTGCCCGCCTGGCGCGAAGATGCCACCGAACCGTCCGTGAAGACGAAAACCCAGGAGGCCAGCGCGTCGGGATAGGCGCTGGCCTGTGTGGGCCGCCCGCCAATACAGTAGCGCCCGCACACCCCATTTACACATCATTTACACCCCTTTACCGTAACGCCCCGCGCCTCACTGTGTTTTAACAGGTGATGTTCAATACTCTAGGCAATCAATGCGAGCCAGTGCGACTGATGCGCTTCTTCAACCAGCAAGACCCAACAACTGACCTGAAAAACATGCCCGACGCCGACCTCGTGGAACGAGCCAAAACGGACAAAGAGGCTTTTGGCGAAATTTACGAGCGCTACGTCGATAAAATTTACAAGTACATCTACTATCGCGTGGGCAACCAGAGCGATGCCGAAGACCTGACCAGCCGCGTGTTCTTCAGGGCGATGGCCCACGTCGAAAACTACGAAGATCGCGGCGTGCCGTTCCAGGCGTGGCTGTACCGCATCGCGCACAATCTGGTGGCCAACCATCACCGTGACCGGGGCCGCCGCAAGATTATCCCCCTGGACGATTATGTGATGAACGGCCTGTTTAGCAACGCGGACGGGCCAGAACGTGCCGCTGAACATATGGAAGAACGCGAGCGCTTGATGCTTGCGATTAAATCATTACCCGAAGACCGCCAGCAATTATTAATCCTTAAATTTGTGGATCGGCTGTCTAACGCAGAAATCGGCAACATCATGGGGCGCACCGAGGGCGCAGTAAAATCATTATATCATCGCACGCTGACGGCCCTGCGCGACGATTTATCCGCCGATTTAGCCGCAGACCCCGCCGAGAGAAAGGTAAAGTAACCCAGTACATGGTCTCCTCACAAGACACCCATGAGATGCGCTTAGAGGGCTTCCTCGACGCGCTCACCGATGACACACTGGACGGCGAGACTGACCTTTGGGGGTTGGCAGTTCGTTACGATATTCCAGCGGCGGAGGCGCAGTCTTTGGCCGACCTGGTCACGCAGATTAACACGGCCTTTGACGATGAAGACGGGGGGCCGTCGAAGGCGTTTAAGCAGCAGCTTCGGTTAGAGCTGACGGGCGAGCCGGATGTTGAAGGCATGTTTGCCCGCTGGCAAAAGCTGCCGCTGCGCCTGCGAATTGCAGCGGGGGTGGCGCTGTTGGCCGCGCTCACGCTGCTGGGCCGCAAGCGGATGCTGGCGCAAACCCGGTCTGTGGTGGCGCAGTTGCGCCGCGCCCAGGCTGAGGGGGGTGAGGTGGAACTGCTGGCGTAACAGGGTGGGCGACAGCGGCGGTTGGCATCAGAAGGGGCCGTGTCTGTTGTCGGGTTTGGGCGGATGGGGCAAGCCTCGTCCGTCCCCCCTACAAACAAATCAGACAATCGTGAACCTGTAGGGACAACGCTTGCGTTGTCCTGCACATGGCACCGTGCCCCCCATAAGTTCAATAGCCGTTCGCTGGTCACTGCTCCCTAACGTCTCACCTGTTCGATTTACGCCAACCCCCTTATGCGATTGTTATGGCCTGTGCTGCTGGGGCTGCCGTGTGTACTGCTGGCCTGCGTCCCGGCCACGACCCCGCCCCAACTGGACTACACCCCCGGCCCGCCCGTCGTTATTGCAGGCGATGTGTTCACGACGGCAGCGTTTACGGTGACCCCCCCGGAGGGCTGGCGGGTGATTACGTCAGCGGCAGACGCGCCGCCGGGGGCTATTTTTGTCTCTCCAGATGACAGCGCGTTGATTTTCGTCACGGCTGGCTCTATCGGGGAACCGCCCCGCCCGCAGGTGAACCCTGGCACCCAACTGCAAGATGCTGTTGAGACCATCGACGGCGGCGGCATTTCTATCAACGTATACACCGTCGCCCCACAAGCGGACTGGCCACTTATTGAAGCAGCCAGCCACCGCCTGATTAGTTCGCTGCAAACGCCTTGAGGATAGGTTCCGGCGGGTCGGCATAGCGCTGGTCAACCACCACGCACGTCGGGCTGTCGCACGTCGTTACGATCTCCCCCCCTAACGCCACATCAAACGTGCCCGCTGGCAGCTCGGTTTGCGTCCACGAATTCAGTTGGCAGATGGGGGCCGCTTGCACCAGGGCCGCGTCGTGTTCGTACATGAGGACGCAGTGCTGCACCGCCAGGGTGGGGTTATAATCTGCGAAGGTGTATTCTGTGTCGCTGTCGTGCAGGGTCACATCGCCTAACGGAAAAGCATACTCCGTCATGTTAATCAACAGCATGGCCCCTTCCTGCCGCCGCGAAATCAACAGGGCCGGGTAGCCGGGGTGGGGTGCGGGCGGCTGCACCAACGGCAAAATCCAATCCGCGCCGCGCAGCGTGTCGGCTTCACGGTTGAGTGGGGCGGTGGGGTCAATCAGCAGTTGCCGGGCGCGGTTATTAAGCCCCATCATTGACCAGTAACGGATGTCGGCGGGCATGTCGGTGTCTGTTTCGTATTCCGCTGCCAGCCAGTGAGCGTAGCGCAGCAGCATGTCTGGATTGTCGCTCATTTTGCGCGTTTGCCGGTCGTTAAGCACCTCCCATGTGGGTGATAGGGTGGTGACGCCAGTGGTGGGGTTGGTGTAATAGACGTACACATAGCCGGTTTTGCTTCGCAGCTTCATCCGCCAGGATAGGTTATGCCCCTGGTCGGTCCAGGCGGTGACGCCGGGGTAGGTGTGATGACGCAGCGGCACCAGCAGTTGCACCGCGACGTACACACCCATCAAGCCCGCAACAGCCCAACGCGCAGCGGTCATGCGGGGGGCGAAGCTGGCCAACCGCGCAGGCGGGCGCAGCCGCAGCTTAAACCAGTGGGCGGGCAAAAAGATCAGCGTGGCGGCCATTGCAAACACCGGGAACACGCCGATATTAAACAGGGTGTCGTTCGTCCAGTGGAAACCCGCCGCTATAAGTAACGCCGGGATGCGCGTCCAGCGCCACAGCAGCAGCGGCACAATGAACAGGTCAAACAGCAGGCCACCATAACTGAACGCGAACACCATCCACTCCTCGGTGAACAAGTGCCCGATTGCCGGGAAGTCGGTGCGGTTGGCCAGCCAGCCGCGCATCGGCTCGCCGCGCAGCCAGTCCGTGTTGATTTTGGCGAGACCCCCGTAGACGTAAACGACGGTCATCTGCCCGCGCAGCAGCCACAAAGACCACCCCGGCACCGCCGGCGTGTGGATAGACGGGCGCAGCCAACTATCCACAGATAGGAAGCGATGCGCCGGAACAAAGATCATCAAAAAGCTGATGAGGCTCATCAGGTAGAAGTGGTTGAGGTACTGCGTTTCATCTAGCAAAAAGATGTACGTGACCAGCAGCCACACCACGGTGGTACTCACGCGGTAGGCAAAGCCGACGATCACCGCACCTGCTAAAAACGCCAACGCCAAAAACACGATGTTCATGCCGTCGCCGGGGAACGGCTTCACCCAGTGGAAACCGTAGTAGTGAAAGTTGAAGATCGGGTCCATGTAGTAGCGCTCAATGCGGTTATAGCGGAAGTAGCGCCACACCTCCCAGATCATCACCCCGCCAAAGGCGACCCGAAAGAACACCAGCGGCATGATGCTAATCGGCTGGAACAGCAGTCGTCGTAGTTGGGCAGTCATTAAAAAGGCCCCTTTTTGCGTGGATACATTGCCAGTTAATGTTGGCTACTCAGCTTGGCCCCCACCCCGACGGCTTCGCCGTCATCCTTCCCTCATTTGGGGGGGCAAGGGGGTATTTAAGCGAGTCCCTGAGTCGTTACACTTAAAGTTAGCTTACAATCATGATTATGCCAACACCAGCCGGTTATGCAAGTCGGGCTATGGCAAAGTCAAGGTTTTGTTCACTTTTTTCAAAAAGTGACGGGTTTGGGCAGCGCCCAATGATTGGCCATGCAACTTTGCAAAAGCCCTGGCTAATGCTTTGCGCCTGCGGGCGCATCGTCTATAATCTGCTAACGGGTTACCAGAATATAACAGTCAGCGGATTTTTTATGCTAGAGCTTACCAATGTGTCGCGGCGCTTCGGCGGCCTGATGGCCCTTAGCGGGGTCAATATGTTTGTAGCCGAGGGCCAGGTGACCGGGTTGATTGGCCCCAACGGTGCCGGAAAAACCACGCTCATCAACAACATCAGCGGCCTAGATCACCCCACTGACGGCACGATCACGTTTTGCGGCCACCCCATCCACAACGCCCAACCCCACGAAATCACCCGGCACGGCATCGCCCGCACCTACCAGAACATCCGCCTGTTTGGGGACATGACCGCCCGCGAGAACTTGCTTATCGGCCAGCACGGTGAGGGCGCATCAACCTATTTGGGGTCGCTGCTGTTTACTCCCGGCTATCGCAAGGAACAACGCCGCTTTCATGATACCGCCACAACCCTGCTAGAGCGCTTCCATCTGGCGGATGTGGCCGACCAGCGATCAAGCAACCTGCCCTATGGCGACCAGCGGCGGCTGGAAATGGCGCGGGCACTGGCCATAAACCCATCCCTGGTGCTGCTGGACGAGCCGACAGCGGGCATGAACCCGCGTGAGACGCGGGAATTGGGCGAGCAGATTATCCGGCTGCGTGAGGAAAAGCTGACGGTGCTGGTGATTGAACACGACATGGAACTCATCGGGCAGGTGTGCGATGTGCTGTATGTACTCAACTTCGGCCAGATTATCGCGCACGGCACGCCAGATGAGGTTAAGCGCAACCCGGTTGTGATCGAGGCGTATCTGGGTCAGGATGAGGGGGAGTGAATTTGCGCTACTGTAGCACACCTCAGATTAGTGGCATGTAATCAGGCTGCCACCCATAGGGCTATGGCAAAGTCAAGGTTTCATATCGCGGGGACGCTGTCCCCGCACCCCTGCAAAGCCCTTTGAACCCGTGTTTTCGGACGCAAAGCGTCCGAAAAGGCAAATTTTTGTTCACTTTTTTCAGAAAGTGACAGGTTTGAGCAGCGCCCAATCATCAGCCAGGCAACTTTGCAAAAGCCCTGACCGGGCAATCGGCACTGTTAGAGCAGTGTGCCGATATGCCCCCGCACGTTGACGCCACACGCGGCGGCTGGTTAGCATAGCGTTTATGATCGAAGCAAAGCAACTCACCAAGAACTACGGCAACTTCACCGCCGTGCGAGCCGCCACCTTCAGCGCGGAACAGGGCGAGGTGGTTGGCCTGTTGGGGCCAAACGGCGCTGGCAAAACAACCATCATGCGGATGCTCACCGGCTACAGCCCACCCACCAGCGGCACAGCGGTTATTGCCGGGTTTGACATCACGGTTGACCCGCTGGATGCCAAAGCCCGCGTTGGCTACCTACCGGAGCGCATCCCCATCTATCCTGATATGACGGTGCGCGAGTATGTGGGCTATTGGGCCGAACTGCGCGGCCTGCATAATCGCAAACAGCGCCTTGCCCGCGTGGACGAGGTGATTGAGCGCGTGCAGCTCACCTACAAGCGCAACAAGCTCGTCCGCAGCTTGAGTAAAGGGATGCGCCAGCGACTCGGCCTCGCGCAAGCGCTTGTGCATGACCCGGACGTTATCATTCTGGATGAACCGACCATCGGCATTGACCCGCGTCAGGTCATTGAAGTGCGCGAAACGGTGCGCGGCCTGGGCGAAAAGCACTGCGTCATGTTTAGCACGCACATCCTCACCGAAGCCGAGCAGGTGTGTGACCGCTTGCTGATTATCAACCAGGGGCGCATTGTGGCTGAAGGCACGCCCGATGCACTCCGGGCGCAGTTGCAAAGCAGCGCGGGCCTGTACGTAGAACTGAACCAGCGCGGGCCACAGGCTGCCGCTCTGCTTGCGTCTGTGCCTGGCGTACTGGACGTGCAGCCCGACGGCGCGGGCTTCCGGCTGCAAGTGGAACAGGACACAGTGCGGGAAATCGTGTTTGACCGTGTAAGTGCATCAGATGCAAAACTACTGGAGATGCGAGCCGTCTCGATGACCCTCGAAGACATTTTTTTGAACCTGACCGGGGAGCAGGCCGCGTCATGAGTATGATCTGGACGATTTACCGCCGAGAAATGGCCCGTTACTTTACGTCGCTCATCCCGTATATCGTGGCGGCGGCGTTCCTGTTCCTGACGGGCATCAGCTACTACTCCGACCTGACGCTGAGCGTCACGCTGCGCTCAACAAACCCCAGCGCAGTCCCCACCTTCCTTGCGTTGGCGCTGGTATTCTTCGCACCCATGATAACCATGCGGGCACTGGCCGAGGAAAAGCGCGAAGGCACAATGGAACTCATGCTCACTGCGCCTGTGACGGACACCGCGATTGTGCTGGGTAAGTTCCTCAGTGCGTGGACGTACTACACGCTGCTGCTGCTGGTGACGCTGGTGTATCAATATGTGCTGGTGTTTTTGCGCCAACAACCCGACCTGGGCCACGCCAGTGCCGCCTACCTGGGCATCTGGTTGTATGGCGGGGCCGCACTGGCCATTGGCATCATGTTTAGCGCCATGACGGAAAACCAGATCGTGGCCGCGTTTCTCAGTTCGTCTGTGCTGATTATCTTCTATTTGGGCACCATCGTCGGTGAGATCGTGCCCAGCATCGAACTGGCGAACGTGCTGCGCGTGCTGTCGTTCCAGGGGCACTACTCCACAACGTTCGCCGTTGGTGTCATCCGCCTGGAAGATATTGTGTATTTTGCGGGTGTGATAGCCTTTACGCTGTTCATCAGCACCCGCGCCATCGAAGCGCAGAGGATGAGCTGATGACGCAGGCCAAACCCGCCCCCAACAAGAAGAGCGATAGCATCTCGATTCAGCGGGCCACGCTGGGCACCACGTTCGGCTTTGTAGGCATCGTCGGCCTGCTGATTGCGGTGGTGGCGTTTGCGTGGTACCTGCGCTTTTCTGTGACTGTCGTTGTCGCGCTGGCCGTCGGCCTGGTGGGGCTGGTGGCGTGGGCAGCCATCGCCCCCAAAGAGTTCGTCGCTACGATGACGGGCAGGCAGGCCCGCTACAGCACAGCGGCGACCTTTGCAGCGCTGCTGCTGCTGGGCATTGTCACGCTGGTATACATCATTGTCGCACGGGCTAACATTGCCATTGATGTAACCGCCGCCCGCAGCTTCTCCCTGAGTGATACAACCTTTGAGGTGCTTGACCGCATCCCGCAGGGGCAAACCCTGCAAATTACCGGCTTTTACACCTCTGATGACCTGCAAATCCGCTCGATTGACGACCAATGGCTGCGCCAGTACGAAACCGAATCTGACGGGCGCGTGCAGGTGGAATACATCAACCCGCAGGAAGAACCGGCCACTGCCCAGCGTTTTGGCTATCGCGCCAGCGGTGACCTGTTTGTGGCTGTGCTGGCTGACAGCGGCGAGGTGAACTTTAACACGCTGACTTACGTCCCACGAGAAAACAAGCAAGAACGCGATGTAACCAACGCCATCGCCCGGATGCTCAACCAGCGCGTGCTAACCGTTTGCTTTGCAGAAAACCTGACCTCGCTCAGTGTGTTTGAGGAAAACGAACAGGGCCTCACCCTGCTCGATAACGCCATGCGGGCCAGCGGCATCCGCACAAACACGCTCAATCTGGCCCAGCTTGCCGCCAACGGTGACCCCATCCCACCAGAGGCCAATGTCCTCGTTATTGCCCGGCCCCGGCTGCAACTGTCACAGGCAGAAGTTGACGTGGTGGACGCCTACTTGCAGCGCGGCGGTGGACTGTTGGTGTTAACAGACATCATATTAGAAGAAAGTGAGTATTTCTTACAGGAAGGTACCGTCTTTCACAGCTATCTGGCGGAAAATTATGGCCTCATTGCTCGTGATGCTGCGGTAGTAGACCCCCCACAGGCCGTAAACTCTCCGCTAGAAATCATCGGTGCGGCAACCTTCCTGGAACACCCGATTGGCGAAGCCCTGCGCGGTGACATTCAAACCTACTTCCGCATTGCCCGTGCGCTAGGGGCCTCTACGGAGAAACCGGCCACTGTAGCCAACGGGCGCATCATGAGTTCATCCGCGCAGAGCTATGCAGAAGCCAACCTTGACGCGCTGGCCACCACCAACACATTCGAGTTCGACGCTGACGCCGACATTCAAGGGCCGCTTGACCTGGTTGTGTGGGCCTGGGACGAGCAGGGGAACGACTCCAAAGTCGTGATGATCGGGGATGCCGACTTCGCCCGTAACGTCAACATCGACAGCGGCGCGGCGGGCAATGCGCTGCTGTTCCTGGAAAGCGTGGCATGGCTCAGCGGCACCCAGGAAGGACTCGATTTCGGGTTTGTAGCCAACCCCAGCGCCATCCCCACGATTTTCGTCAGCGGCCAGCAATTAGACCTGATCGGCATTGTTGTGATCGCGCTAGTGCCGCTGAGCGTGCTGTTTACCGGGCTGATTGTGTGGTATCGGAGGACGTTTGCATGAAAAACCGCCGGACACTGCTCATTTTGGGCGGGGCGTTTGCGCTGCTGCTGCTGGTTGTCATCTTGCAGGGCACAGGTATAGACGCGGGGCGCGTTACCCGGCTTGTTTCTGGTGCCCCTACCCCCACTACAGACCCGTTCAGCGGGATGCCGCGTGTGTTGACAGACTTCACCGTGCTGGATATTCAGGCCGTTCGCATTGGCAGCCCCAACACCGGCGACAGCCTGCTTATCTCTCGCACAGCGGAAGGCACCTGGGAAGCACCCGAAAGCGACGGCGACCTGGACGCGGAAACCGCGACCCTCATTGCCCGCACAATGGTGCTGCTGCCCTTTTTCGACACCTTCCCACTACCGCCAGAAGAAGAACTTGCACAATTCGGCTTCGTGCGGCAGAATCCCCGCGCTGTTACGGTAGAAATTTTGCTGGTGGACGGTACGACCCATGCCCTGTTTTTCGGCGGTCTGACGCCCAACGAGGATGCGTTCTACACGGTTGTGGATGAACGTGAGACGGTCTATCTGGTCGAGCCGCGTGCAGTTGAGTTCCTACGCCTACAATTGAGGCATCCGCCAGTCAACTTGACAAGTGAATAACTGCGCGATACGCTATTGTGTACGCTGGCGAAGCATGGTATGGTGTGATGCTCTCACGATTGATAAAACACTCCATACAAAATTCGCCTGGGTTACACAAGAATAGGGATGGGTCGCGCCTTGCTACAGCTTTTAGCAAGGCTTCACTGTATAACAATACGGACTTTGCAATACGCACATGACTAAAACTAAAGAAGCACTACCAACCATCAACAGAGATGAGATTTACAACAGCCTGCTCCAACGCGCACGCAAAAACGACGTGCTGACCTACGACGACATCCTTGAGCAGGTGCCGAACGCCGAAAAGAACGTGGCGTTGATTGATGAGCTGCTGGAACGCCTGCAAGAAGCCAATGTCGAAGTGGTGGCATCACTGGAAGACGCCGAAGACGATGACGACAGCGACAGCATCAGCAGCAGTGACGACGACAACGACGACGCTATCAACGGTGACATTGACAGTGTAGCCGAAGATATTGCTGACGACGATGTGGCCGACAACCGCACCTGGCGTGATGAAGACCTGAGCGCTGATGCGGGCTACCAGCAGGCCATGGAAACCGACGACGTGGTGGGCCTTTACCTCAAGGAAGCAGGGCGCGTGCCCCTGCTGACGGCCAGTGAAGAGGTTAACCTGGCCAAGCGCATGGAAAAGGCCGAAATCGCCGTGCATCACCTGGAAATGTATGGCGACGACCTGCCAATGGATGACGTGTACGCGCTCAAGGAAGTCATCATAGATGGCGAACTGGCGCAGGAACACCTGATCCGCGCCAACGCCCGCCTCGTGATTAGCGTGGCCAAGAAGTACATCGGGCGCGGCGTGCCGTTCCTGGACTTGATTCAGGAGGGCAACATCGGCCTCATCCGCGCCACCAACAAGTTCGAGTACCAGCGCGGGCACAAATTTAGCACCTATGCCACTTGGTGGATTCGCCAGGCTGTGAGCCGTGCTGTTGCCGACCAGGGCCGCACGATTCGTGTGCCCGTCCACATGGGCGACCAGCTCAACCGGATGCGCCGCGTACAGTTGCGGCTGTTGCAGGAGTTGGGCCGCGAGCCGACCATTAGCGAGATGGCCGAAGGCATGGAAACCACGCCGGATAAGGTGGAAAACCTGCTGGAAATTGCCCGTCGCCCGGTCAGCCTGGAAACCCCCATTGATGATGAGGGCGACAGCACCTTCGGGGACTTTGTGGAAGACGCCAACAGCCCCGCGCCAGCGGACGAAGTGGCCTCCACGCTGTTGCAGGAACAACTAGAAAGCGCGCTGGATCGCTTGCCACCGCGTGAAGCGCAGATTTTGCGCCTGCGCTATGGCCTGGAAGATGGGCGCGTGTACACCCTGGAAGAGGTCGGCCAGACCATCGGCGTGACCCGTGAGCGCGTGCGCCAGTTAGAAGCCCAGGCGCTCAACCGTCTGCGTCAGTCATCGGCGCATGTGATTTTGCGAGACTACCTTTTCGAGGAGTAAACCGTGCAAGCAAAGCGCTCGCGCGGGCCTGTTGTGTGGCCCCTGTTGATTGCGATCATCGGGGTCATTTTGCTCTTAGATAACTTCCTGCTGCTAGGCTCATTCAACGTTACGGCACTGTGGCCGCTGCTATTGGTGGTGGCGGGGGCCGTGATTTTGCTGCGTGGCGACTTTGTGCTAGACGACAGCGAACGCACCTTTGGCATTACACGGGGCAGTGTAGAATCGGCCCTGTTGGAGGTCAACGCGGGCGATATTGACGTGAGAGTGACCGATACCACCCGCGAAGGGCGTTTGATTAGCGGCACCTATGCCGCTGACGCCCGCCCCGACCTGACTGTGGATGAAATCTACGCGCACCTGCGCCTGGACCGTGCCGTTACCCCCTGGCTTTCTTTCAATAGGTGGACGTTGGGCCTGGCGCGGGGCCTGCCCTGGCAGTTGCTCATCAGCAGCAGCGTGGGTGCCCTCGACCTTGACCTATCTGAAGTGATTGTGGAGGGTGGCGTGTTGGCCACCGGCATCGGGGATGTGCGCGTCACCACCCCTGCCGAAACACTGTCCCCACTGAATATTCAATCCACAATGGGCAACATCGTGCTGTTGACGCCGCTGGGGGTAAAATCTCGCGTGCGTGTGAGTGGGCCGCGCACGTTTGGTATTCACATGGACCGACGCCGCTACACGCTGGTTGAGCCGGGGCTGTACGTCAGCCTCGACACTGACCCCGAAGCCCCGCTGATCGACATCCGCATCAGGGGCACATTCGGCGACGCCTACCTGACGTAGCCCATGACCGATAAACGCCGCCTCAAAATCCGTGACGGCGTGCCGGGGGACGTGCCGCGCTGCCTGCAACTGGATCACAACTACGACACCGACACGGTTTTGCAGGTACACCTGCGCGACGATGTAGGTGAGCGTACCATTACCTTCAGGGAAACACGCCTCCCCCGCAGCATGGACGTTACCTACCCTAGCAATGAAGCACGGTTAAGCCAGGCACTTGCCAAAGAGCAGTGCTTTCTGGTTGCGACAGACCACGACGACGACCTGTTGGGTTACCTCATCATGCTGGTAGACGCCACCCACAGCACCGCCACCGTGCGCGATGTCGTCGTCACGCCCGCATACCGGCGGCGTGGGTTGGGGTTGCGAATGCTGGCAATTGCCCAACACTGGGCACGCGAGCGCGACCTCAAGCGCATCACGGCCATCACCCAAACGAAGAATCACCCCGGCATCGGGCTGTGCCAGCGGGCAGGGTTTATCTTCTGTGGCTACAACGATCAATACTTCACAAACCAGGATATTGCCGTATTCTTTTGCCTATCTCTCCGTTGAAAGGTTTGATCTGGTTGTTATGGTTGCCGCCGCACTTACCCTAAGCAACGAAATCCTCACCTCTGCCATTGTCATCGTCGCTTTTTCGATGCTGTTGTACAACCTGTGGCGCAACTCGCGTGATCGGGTATCGCGCACATCGGGGGTGGTGCTGCTGTGCGTCACGGTGGCCTATGCCGCCGATGCCTACATCTCCCTGAACCCCAGCCTGCAAAGCTACGAAATCGGGCTGCGCTTGCAGTGGATTGGGCTGGCTGTGCTGCCTAGTGCCCTGTTTCACCTATCTGACGCGCTGCTGGCTACCACGGGCCTACCCTCACGCGGACGCCGCCGCCTGGGGATACGCATCCTCTATATTGTGAGTTCGGTCTTTTTATCGCTGGCGACCTTTAGCGACTTGCTGATTAAAGTGGTGCCACTGGCCCAGTTTGACGGCAACGCCGCCAGTATGCGCCCCGGCCCGCTGTTCCCCGTCTATATGGCCTATTATCTGTCTGCAACCGGGCTGGCCCTAAACAACGTAAACCGCGCCCGCAAGCGCTGTATCACCCGCTCTACCCGGCGGCGCATGGGCTATTTACAGCTTGCCCTGGTGACGCCCGCTGTAGGCATCTTTCCGTACTCGGTACTGCTGGGCATAGGCAGCGAGTTCACCCCACCCACGCTCATTCTGGTAAACATCGCCAACGCGATCATCATCCTTATGCTGATCTTTCTATCCTATCCGCTGTCGTTTTTCGGCTCCCGCGTGCCTGATCGCGTCGTGAAGTCTGAGTTATTGAGCATGTTCCTGCGTGGGCCGTCAACCGGGCTGCTGGTGCTGGCGACGATTGTGCTGCTGGCGCAAACATCGCGCTTTTTTGGCATGGATAGCGACCGCTTTATGCCCTTTGCGGTTGTGGCCGTGGTGCTGATGTGGCAGTGGATCGTGGCTATCGCCAAACCGACCCTGGAATCCGTGCTGATCTATGGCGACGAGGACAGTGAGCAGCTCAACAAGCTGCGAGACCTGAGCGACCGCCTCATGTCCCGCTCCGACCTGCTGCAACTCATGAATGGCACCCTGCGTGCCTTGTGCGACTATGTGCAGGTCACCACGGCGTTCGTCGTTTCGTTCGAGCGGCAAGACATCGACATCGTGGAAGCAGTGGGGCCGAGCCGCCCCTCATCCGCGATGTTGGCCGAAAAGCGCGACGAAATCGTGGAGATGCTGACGTACATCACCATCATTGACACTGTGCCGGTGCGTTCCTGGCACGGTTACTGGATTGCGCCACTGTTCAGCCGCCGCCTGACGAGTGAGGACGGCCAGCCCACACTCATTGGCATCCTGGGGATACAGGCCCGCGCCGAGGCCGTCAACCTGACCGACGATGAGCAAAAGCGGCTGACGACCTTTGTGCGCCGCATTGAGCAAACACTGGATGACCTGTCCTTGCAGGGCGAAATCTACGCGGCGCTGGAAGGGCTGCTGCCGCAGGTCGTTATGACCCGCTCCCGTGCCGCCGAGATGGAGTA
>DAOTTY010000124.1:0-4242 GCA_034437575.1 Anaerolineae bacterium
GCCAGGCTTTTCAGCACGTCGTTGATTTCATCACTGCGGAAGGTGAGCGCGACAGTGGTTTCATCGGTGGTGCCGCCGCGCACAAAATAGCCGACACCGTGTTTGTACAGCACCATCTCACGGACGGGCAGGTGGGTCATGGTGGGTTCTCCCCTCTAGCCTCAGCGTTTTGTAACTACTCGCTTCAACATCCCCCAAAATGAGTGACGGCGAAGCCGTCGGGTTAGGGGGCAAGCTGAGTCATTGTTACGTTTTTCAGTTTACCCCATTCTGCGGCGGCTGCCCGGTATCTTTCGCCATTCCGAACGAATCAACAACAACCCCCCACCCTTACGGCACGCTGATGTCGTAGTTTGGGTTGGCGGCGGGTTCCGTCCGATTGACCAGCGCCCCGCTCCCCGGCACAAACGGCACGTTGTTGATGTCTCCCTGTACCGGGCGCGTGAGCGGCCCAAACACCCAACCCTGCGTGTCTTTGAACGTTACCAGATACCACTCGCCCACCTCACTGCGGCCAATCACGGGCAGCAGCACGCCGTAGTCAATGCGGCCTATTTGCGGGGAAATCGTGTTGGGTTCTGCCCGCAGGCGCGGCCCGCTAATGCTTTGCACCACGAACTGCGTGTTATCAATGCCAGCCAGTGTGAACGGATTCACAACGGGCGCGTTGAACTCGTTGGCGTCAATAAACAGGTAAAAGCCCCACGCCCAACCGCGCCGCCCGTTGCCCAAATCCAGCAGGAACCAGCGGGCGTCGGCGTCACGGCCCACCACGAGGAACGTTTGGCCGCGCTGGATAGTGCCGATGCGTGTGCCACCGAGGAAAGGCTGTTCGCGCACGACGAGCGCTGTTGCATTAATCACGGTTGCGGTGATGGCCCCCGGTGGGAAGACCTGGGCCGACGGCGCGGCAATCCGCCAGAACACGCTGATGTTGGCCTCGCCCGTCAGTTCACGGTACTCCACGCGGATCGTCTGGTCGCCAACGGTGGCAATCGTGCCGGAGTAGGTGCCTGCTGGCCCCCCAAACGCATCTATGACCGTCTGCCCGCCTACAATCACGCGCACTCCATCATCGGCGGTGGCCACAAACTCGTAGGTCGTGTCGCTCTGGAAGATTTCGTTGGTGGTAAACACTGCTGAGAAGTTGTCTGCGGGCACGCCCGCCCCGCCGCTGCCCGCCCCAAAGGTCAGGTTCACACGGTCCAGCGTATCCGAAAAGACGGGCGACCCGGATAGGTTCGCGTTATCGTAATAGTCTACTGTCCAGCCGTCCCCGAAAAAGTCCTGGGCGTGGGCATCCGGCGTGGGCAGCGCCGTCAGGCACAGCACCGCCAGCAGCATAATCATGAGGGTGCGTGTTTGCATGGGTTGAACTCGCTTTCTGTGTCCGCTTCGTTCATGATAATGAGTATAGCCGCTTTGGGCGGTTCTGGCAGGCAGTGCGGCAAACGATTTGCCGACGGAGCGGACGACATCAATGAACACAAACAGATTCACGCTGCTGTTGGGCGGTGCCCGCAGCGGCAAAAGCAGCTACGCGGAAGGTTGGGCGACTGAGCAGGCAGGCGACGTGCTGTTCGTAGCCACGGCGCAAGCCTTTGACGACGAAATGCGCGAGCGCATTGCCGCGCACCGGGCCTCGCGTCCGGTGAAGTGGGCGACGTTAGAAGCACCGCTTCACACAGGGAAGGCCATTGAAGACGCATTCGCAACCGCGTCGTATACCGTCGTTGTCGTGGACTGCATGACGCTGTTGGCGTCGAATGCGCTGCTGCGCCTGCCCCAGGATGCCCCCCAATCACAGGCCACAGCCGCCGTCACAGCCGAGGCCGAGGCGCTGCTGGCGGCCTATCGGCGCACAGGCGGGCAGTGGCTCGTCGTCAGCAATGAGGTGGGCATGGGTGTGGTGCCGCCGTCACGGTTAGGCCGCTTCTACCGGGACGCGCTGGGGCGGGCGAATCAGGTGTTGGCCGCCGCCGCCGATGAGGTGCTGCTGTTTGTGGCGGGGCTGCCCTGGCGGCTCAAACCGTGAGCGGCCATTTGAAAAGCAAGAGCATGGGGGTTCACTCCATCCCCCACAAGGGATTAGCATCCTTTGACCCGCGCTTTTCCGGCGCTGCCCTCACAGACTTCTCAAATGGCTTCTGATCGTCCGCGCAACGTGTTTAAGTTGTACAATGAGTTACGTTGGTCAGATGATATGCCAGGACGATACCTGATGGTTGCAATGCGACATGACGGCGAGGGCGACCCCATCCCAATGACGGTGGAGGAGTATTTTGCTTTCGCGGAAGAACAAGAGATCAAGTACGAGTATAAAGGCGGCTATGTCTATTCGATGGCGGGCGGCACTATACGCCATGCAATTATTACATCCAGTATAAATCGCCATCTTGGTAATAGTCTGGATGAGAGTGACTGCACCGTCACGTCCTCCGACGCACGAGTGCAAGTGGCCGAAAACGCCTATCGCTACCCAGATGTGACTGTGTTCTGTGGCCAGGCGGGCTACGTCGAAGGCCGCACAGATACCCTGACCCATCCCGTGCTGCTGGTGGAGGTCGTCTCGCCGTCTTCGGCGGCGCTGGATTATGGTGAAAAGCTGAAGGAATATACGCAACGGCCATCGTTGCAGGCATATATCCTCGTCGCACAGGATGAAGTTAAGGCAGAACGCTACCTGCGTCAGCCGTCGGGAGAGTGGCTGTATCAACTTGAGACGGCGTTGGAGGGGCAAATCACGGTTCCGCCGCTGGGCGTAACGCTGGCCCTCGCGGATGTCTACCGCAAAGTTCAGTGGGACGAGCCAGAAGCGTGAGGGCCGCCCTGCCATGACGGCCCCCCCCGCGAGCCTGCGCTATGACGATGCGACCAAAGATGCCTCGTCCAGATACAACTCGTTGATCGTGCGGGGTGTATCCTGCGCGGCGTAGATGAACATCGTCACCACGCCACCTTCCGCTGTGGCCGTCGCGCCAGCCAGCCCCCAACTGCCCTGCGGAGACAAATTGCCGCCCCACACCACATTGGCTGCGTTAGGGTCAGTGCCGCCGTCTGGGGCGATGCCCACCCGAATCACCGGGTTGCTGCTGTTGCTGCAATTCTGGCTGCCCGCATCACATGTGTGATACCAGCCCCACACTGTCCCGTTGAGGCTAGCGCCTTCCGGCACGGCCACCCGCTGCAACAGATACACCGTGTAGGTGGCAAAGCCCTTGTTCATATTGAGCGACTGCGCCCCGTCACGAATGACCCACGCCCGGTGCGGGAAGGCAGTAGGCGTCAGGTTTTGCCACTCCGCGCCACCGCGTATCACCTGAATGTCCCATTCACCGGGGATGTTAAAGTCGTAGCTGCCGCGCCCGGTGAACACGCCCTCAAACGAACCGTCACGGAGCAGGTTGCCGCCGCCCTGCACAATTTGCGGCTGCGGCGCGGTTTCGGCGGGGGCTTCCGGTACAGCCGTAGGTTCAGGCGGGGCCTGGTTCGGAATCACAATTTGCGTGCCGGGGAAGATGGCGTTGGGGTTAGCGAAGTTGTTGGCCGCGATCAGGTCCGCCACGCTGACGCCGTATTCCTGGGCAATCTTATTGAGTGTGTCTCCCGGCTGGATGGTGTAGGTCACGTCTGTTGTGGCGGCGGGCGCGGTATCGGCGGTGGTGGCCGCTGCATCTGTGGTGACCGTTTCAGCAGTAGTGGCGGCGTCATCGGCGGGCGCGGCTGCGTTTTGAATGGGGGCACTGCTGGGGGGCGGCAGGTTCTCTAGCGAGGCGCAGGTATCCCCGTTGAAGTCGTAGTCATACGGCGGGCGGTCATCGAGGCGTTGGCTGGCCCGCAGTTGCAGCGACGGCAGGGCAATCAAGGCTGTGTCAAAGCTGCCTGTGGCCACTGTCACCGCCTGACCGCTGGCTTTGGCGTTGCTGAACCCCTGCGCGATTTGCTCACGGGTGGCAAACAACGCCTGGCTGCCCGCGCCCTCACGGTCAATGTTGTAGATGACAATACCGCCGTCGGCGCAGTAAATAGCAATGTCGATCACTTGCGGGTTGATGCGCCCGTCGCCCTGCGCGGCAACTGGCCCGACTAGCAACGCCACAACAAGCGCAATGATGAAATGACGGATTCCTGACATAATGTTCCCCTGGCTATCAATCGTTTTTGGGTGAGCTTCTACATCTATTGTCGTTGATTGGCGTTTGTGGGTTCCCCAAATGCAGTTAGAACTCCGTTGGGCGCGTT
>DAOTTY010000125.1:0-9858 GCA_034437575.1 Anaerolineae bacterium
AGCAGACATGGACGACCGGCTGTACCTCAACATTCTGTTTGGGATGGCGAAGCGTGAAGCGGCAGTCATCGCCAAGCGCAGCACCAACGGCATGTTGTCGAAGCTGCTCAATGGCGGCTGGCCCTGGCGTGCGCCGGATGGCTATCTCAATAAGGAAGTGCGCCTGTCCGAACTGGGCGAAAGCGGCACTGAAGACCGCCACAAACACGCCAAGTACAAACGCTGGGTGGAGATCGACTCGGAGCAGGCGAAAGTCTGGCGCTATGCCTGGGACTTACTGCTCACCGACCAGTACACGCTGGCGCAAATCTGCGAGAAGCTCTACGAGCGCGGCTACCGGATGCGCGATGGTCGCCCGTTCGTCAAGGTCAACGCCAATGGTGAGCGCAAGCCCTACATCCAGCAGGTGTCGCGGGTGTTCCACAACTGGCATTATGCGGGATGGGTGGTGCTGGAAAACGATTGGGCGCAGATTCCGCCCAAAACCGTCCGCGCCGAGTGGGAGCCGGTCGTCACTACCGAGGAATTCGAGCGCGGGTTGGCGATACTAGCGAAGCGCAGCCATATGCCCTCGCCGAATAAGCGGCATTTCTATCTGTTGCAGGGCATGCTCTATCTCGATCAAGGAAACGGCAAGGTGCGAAAGCTGCGGTGCAGCACGCCAAATGCCAACCGTGCGCGAGGTGGTGTCGCCTACTACTGCATCGACTCCAGCGACCAGAATTATCTGTGTTGGAAGGTCGATGAGCAGATTCCAGCGCATCTCCGCGCTATCCAGGTTGATCCGGCGCTGATCCCCGACATCCGTAAGGCATATCTGGCAGACATGGGACGCTTCACCAGCAATCGCAGCCGCGAGATCGAAGAACTGCAACGCGCAATCAAGAAGTTAGGGGAGAAAGAACTCAATCTGTGGCGTGGATTCACCGAACACGGGATGCGTCCGCAGGTTTTCGAGAAGTTGTCGCGTGAATACGAGGACGAACGCCAGCGCATCACCGCCGCCATTGACCTGATCCACCAGGAGCAGGGCGACGTGGTCGATAACTTGGATGCCGCGCTAACGGTCATTTCGGAGATTGCGGATCGTTATGCGGAACACACACCAGCGCGACAACGTGATATACTGAAGCAGATGGTCAAGCGGGTTGTCATCAACCCGGAGGGTAGGATCATCCGCATAGAGCTGAAGCCACCGTTTAACTACCTGGACACACTCGCAAAGGGTGATAGTCCGCACGGTGGACGAGGTGACGGGCCTTCGCCTGAAACGAAAAGAACCAGCTTAGGTGCTGGTTCGCTTCAGATCAAACGGAGTGACCCCGGTAGGACTCGAACCTACAACCAGCGGATTAAAAGTCCGATGCTCTGCCATTGAGCTACGAGGCCATATGTATAATAATACTCGATCTGTGACTGGATTCAAGCGTTATCTTCCCGTGAGCGCATCGCTCCATGAGAATTGGTGTTGTAGTGGGGTAACTACTGGCACCCGTTAAGTGGATGAACTATGCATAACGAATTTCGTAATATTCCCAAGGTTAACCCTGTCCTGCGATGGTTTGCAACGTTTGCTATCTGGGCGATGGGCTGGCGATTTGAAGGACGCCCGCCAGACGTGCCTAAAATGGTGATGATTGGGGCCCCTCACACTTCCAACCTGGATGTGTTTTTGATGGTCATGATGGCCTGGAAGCTGGGCATTCGTGTCAACTACCTGGTGGCAAATGATCTGAGCTTTCCGCTGAATAAGCTATCGGTATGGGCAAACGGCATCCAGATTGATCGCAACAACCCCAACAGCAACACGGTTCAGCAAGTTATTGATTACATGAACACGGTAGACAAGTGCGTTCTGATGATTGCGCCCGAGGGCCGCCTTCGCAAAGTGCAATACTGGGGCAGTGGATTTTACTACATCGCACTGGGGGCCGGGCTGCCTGTGGTGCCCGGCTACATGGACTATCCCACGAAAAAGATTCACCTGACTGATGCCCTGTATCCGTCCGGGGACATCGAAGCGGACATGGACGGCCTGCGCGAGTTCTACAGCAAGGCCACCGCCCGCTTTCCAGAGCGTGCGGGGCCGGTACAGGTGCGCCCCCGCACAGAGAAAATGCAGCAGCGCTTGACAGAGCGGCATATTGGGTACGCCAACGAAGCCGCCGAAACCGAACACGAATCTACGGCTCAAGGTTAATCTTTGTTGCCCTCATAGGCCGCAGCACGGGCGGCACCCAACACCTGCGTTACAGTAATATCCCGGACGCAGGGGTGATAACGCATATCATCTCCGCTCCAATCCAACACACGGCACGGGCGGCACGAAATGCCTGACGTAAGAACAATGTGCTTTTTCGGGTCGCCCCAGGTACCAAACTCGACCGGGTCTGCTGGGCCAAAAAGGGCAACAGTGGGCACACCCACCGCTGCCGCCAGATGCACTGGCCCACTATCTGGCCCAAGAACCAGCATCGAACGCTTGTACAGCGCCCCCAACTGGCCAATCTTTGTATCTCCAGCCACGACAATCGCCCCACCTGCCATCTGCCCTATAATCTCACGGATAAGTGGCAGTTCGTTGTCTGTACCGGTAAAGACAACCCGCGCATCAAGTTGTTCCATTAGCACGTCAGCGGCCTGTGCCCATTGGGTGGCGTCCCACTGCTTGACGAGCGTGCCTGCCCCCGGATGAATGCAAAAAATACGGTCGGTTTCGTGTACACCCCACTCGCTGAGGTAGCCCTTAACGTAAGCGTGATCCATCTGGGTTGTGGGGAAGGCCAGGTCGGGTGCTTTGGGGCCTGCCTTTCCCATAACCTGTTCAATAAGGCGCATATTTTGCATAACAGCGTGCTCGTGCTGGCGTGGTATCGCATCCGTTAGGAAGAGGCGTGTGTCCTCATCATCGTAGCCATATCGCTGGGGGATGCCCACCAACTGCGCCAGCCACGCCCCCCACCAGTGATCTGGCCGCAGGATGACCGCCTTTGCGTAACCAATGCGCCGTAAGCGCCGTGCTGTTTGGAAGGCAAATTGATAGGGTGAGCGCCAATCGGTCTTGTCACTGCGTGTGAAGCCTGGGAAGGGCAGCGTCAGCACCACATCCACTTCATCGAAGTTGGCCAGCACATCAGCGGCCCAGGGGCCAACCAGCGCGTGAATTTGCGTGTTGGGATACGCGGCCTTCAGGGCGCGAATCGCCGGGGTAGACAGCAGCAAATCCCCCAGATGGTCGGGGCGGATAAGCAGAATGCGGTCGGTTTTTTCGCTGCGCCTGGACCGGGGCACATAAGCAGAGGCCAGCGAGGACAGCAGCAACCGCCGCACCTGATGGCGAAACGGTTTTTGATGATAGGCTTCTGCAAGCGTTCTGTTGCGGATCGCCAGGGCTTCCCGGTCTTTAAGCAGTTCTTCAAGGGGCTTTTCAATCGACCGATTCAGATTTTTCAAGACCGAGTTTCCTGTAAACATCCAATAAGCGCGGGATCAGCACCGACCAATCGTAGTGTTGCCGGATGAACTCACGAGCGCCGACCCCTAGCGTAACGCGCTTCGACGGATGTTGCAGCAAGTCGCGGGTCATCGTGGCCATTTGGGGTGCCGTTTCGGGCAGCAGCATATGTTCCTTTGCCGCCGACACCAGCCCGGCTGCGGCGGTAGGTGTGGCGACCAGCGCACACCCGGCGGCCATCGCCTCCAGGATTTTAAGCCGGGTGCCGCTGCCCATCCGCAGGGGGGCCACATATACATCAGCAGCCCGCAAATACGGCTGCACTTCTGGCACCCATCCGGTGATTTCAATATGCGGGTTGCTACGCAGCACATCCAGGCGGCGGTGCGGCTTTTGCCCAACGATGTACAGTGTTGCGTCAATATACTGGGTGATTTGCGGGAGCACTTCATCGCCAAACCACAGCATCGCGTCCACATTCGGGCGATAGTCCATCTTACCCGTGAACACAAGCGCGTTCGGCTTCAGGCTGAGCGCGGCATCCGGGGGGGTGTAGTCCGCTGCAAACACCCCACTTGGCACCATATACACCCCAACATCACCGCGCAAATCACGCAAAATCGCCGCGTCTTCATCAGATACAGCGATCACAGCCGTCGCCGCCTGGCAAATGTGTCGCTCCCATTCTTTCACGCGCCCGGCCTGCATCTGCGAGTAGACCGCACTTGGCAGCCGCCGGATGTCCTGGCGGTCAATAGTGGCGATGGTCTGCTGTAGGGACGCCTCCGCGTTGAAAGCATCGTAAATCAACGGCAAGTTAGGGTAATGCTGCCGCGCTGCCAACAGATAGCCCGCTACCTCGATGCCCTCGAACTGCATCAGATCAAACGCGCCGCTGTCTAGCAGGCCGCTCAGTTCGCGGTGCATGTCATCGCTTTCCAAACGGCAGGCAATATCCGCCCGTGACGACAACAGCAGATCACGCAGGCGGGCGCGGGTGCTGCGTTCGGGCGTGGGCACCGTGATGACCCGCTCACAGTATTCGGCCAGTGGCGTACCTTCAACAATTGTGGGGCGTGCCGGGCTATCAAAGCTGAGCAGCGTGACCGTATGACCGTTGTGATACAGCCCATGCAGTATCCCGTAGGCACGAATAGCCCCGCCCTGATGCGGCGGATAGGGTAAACTGGCTGTAACCATTAAGATGTACATGACCTAGCCCCTTACTTTCTGATATGCCGCGAGGGCCACGCGCCCTGTTTCAGCCCAGGTAAAGCGGGATGCCTGCTGTAAGGCCAGCGCTTGCTGCTGCTGCCGCCATGCGGTGTCAGTGAGCGCTTTGTAGAGGGCCGCTGCGATGGTAGCCGGGGCAGCCGGGTCGATTTGTAGCCCGACATCCCCGACGACTTCCGGCATAGATGAGCGGTTGCTGACGATGGACACCGTACCGCAGGCCATCGCTTCGAGCGCGGGCAGGCCAAACCCCTCATAGAACGACGGCAGCACATGCACCAGCGCTCCGCTGTACAGCGCGGGCAGCAGCTCCTGCGGGATGCGTTCGCGCCACAACACACAGTCACCCAATCCCATACTTTCGATTTCGCGCATGGCCTCATCGAACAGCCAGCCCCGGTTACCGGCCAGCACCAGCGGCGGCGCGTCTGGCAGGTCACTGAGCAGTGTTTGGTAGCCCTTCAGCAAGCCGGGGATGTTCTTGCGCGGCTCGAACGTGCCCACAAACAGGATGTACTCGGCGGGCAGGTCAAGCTGCTGGCGCATTGCCGTGATTGCCGGTGGCGGCTGTGGGGTAAAGATGTCATCCGCTGCCAGCAAATGCACCGTGACCTTTTCCGGCGGCACGTCCAGCATGTCGATGATGTCCTGGCGGGTGGCGTGACTGATAGCCAGGATGTGATCGGCGCGGGCGACAGCGGCTTCAATCTGGTCGTTGTAGTAGCGGCGGCTTTCTGCCGTCATGAACTGCGGGTAATGCAAGAAGCTCAAATCCATAATGCTGATGACGTGACGGTGACCGCCCCAACGCGGTGGGATAAAGTCCGGGCTGTGGAAGATGTCCAGGTTATGTGGGGCCAGTTCCACACTCAGGGCGGTGCGCTCAATGCGGTGATGGCTGGGCGTCCACAGGTTAGCCCGCTGGAAGCGTGTGGGCAGCGTTTCGGTCGCCTTGCGGCTGTGGTATACAATGTAACGGTTGGTGGTGTCCTGCTGTTCAAGTTCCGAGATCAGATGGCGGATATAGGTGCTGATGCCACCGGTTCGGTAGTAGGTCAGTCTGGCGTCGATTCCAATTCGCATAGCGGCGGGCGTGTGGGGTCAGTCCACGTAGACACTGTTATCGGGCGTCCAGGCGGGGGCGCACACCGCCAGGAACACGAGCGACTCCGGCATGGGATTCCAGATTTGATGCACGGCCCCCGCCGGGATGTAAACCGTATCCCCTGCTTTGACGGCCTGGGTTTCGCCGTCCAGTTCCACTCGGCCCTGCCCGGCCAAAATATAGTAGCTTTCTTCGGCAATCGGGTGATAGTGCTTGAGCGATGCCCTGCCCGGTGCCAGCGTGATTTTGGCAACGCTGTGACTGTCTACCCCTCCGATGCGGGCACCCACCAGTTCGTGAATGGTTTCGCCATTGGGGTTGGCAAATGCGGGTACGGTTTGCGTGCTGCGAATGTGCATTATTGGGCCTACTTACAACCACTCGTCAATAATGGCGTCAAGCCTACCGCTGTCATCAAGCTGCTGCAAGGCACTGTTGATAACGGCCAGCGCATCAGGGCGGTCTTCGCGGATGGTGACGGTATACCACGCATGGGTGATTGTTTCATACGTTACGGTCATGTCCGGGTAATCCCGAAGGTACTGCCGCACCGTCACACGATCCACTAGCGCGGCATCTGCTTCGCCCAGGCGCAGTGCATCCAGGGCATATTCAGGCAGTTCATACGGGCGCAGGTCGTAGGGGCGCACGCGGCGCAGCCAGCGATGGGCTTCGGCATCTGCCGGGGAACCGAACTCGTAGGCCAACGAGTTACCGGGCAGGTCGCGCATATCCTCGTAGCCCGCTTCACTCACCAGCACCAAACCCGCATCAAAATAATGCCGCGAGTAGACGGCCACATTGCCATCCATGTGATAGACGGGCTGCAACCCGGCAATCACCACGTCTACGCGGTCGGTTCGCAGCGCGTCGTACAAACCATCAAAGCCCAGCCCCACAAACTGCACTGGCACGCCGATTTCATCGGCCAGCGCGTGCCCTAGCTCAACCTCCAACCCCACGAAGTCATCATCTGCGAAGAAAGCAAACGGCGGGCGGGACGGGTCCAGGCCAACGCGCAGCACCCCCACATGGAACGCCCCAGCGGCGGCGGTGTCATCTTCCATGAACAGGCCAGCCACATACGGCCTCATCGTCACCGCAGCCAGCAGCATCACCGTGAGGGCCAGCCACGCTTTCGGGTGCTTTACGAGCCGGATGGCGGCGGAAGCCATAATGGTTCACCCCGGCTGCGACCCGCAGCGTAGCTTTGCACAGCGTAGTAAATCGCCTTCAACTGGAACTCCGGTGTAATCATCGTGTAGCCGTCCTGGTGGCTGTTGGCCCGTGTCGGTGTACGCAGCATCCACAGGCACATCTGGTCGAGCCAGGGCCAATTGGCTGCGATGTCAAGCGCCTCCAGAGTGTAGATGGCCCGCTGCGACGGGCGCACCGCCAGTGCCCACTGCGGGTCATCATTCCAGCCTGTTTCTGTGATGTAAACCGGCTTGTCGCCGTCACCATAGCGCGTCATGATGTCGTGCAGCAGTTCTGCCCGCCGAAAGTTGAGCTTGTCAGGCGCGGGGGCGTCAGCAGCGGGCAGGGTGAAGCCGTAGGTATGCATACTGACTGCATCAAAGTAGGCCGCGCCGCCTGCTTCATACACTGCTTCCAGATACAGGATGTCATCCAGGCCGCTGGAACTGCCGGGGCGTTCCAGCGTGGGGGCCAGCCCGGCCACCAGTATCGTCACGTCCGGGTTGGCGGCGTGCGCCAGATTGTATACCGTCCGCAGCAGGTCAACGTAACCTGCCGGGTCTACATTTTGATAGCCCCACTCAAACGACAGGTTCGGCTCATTCCAGATGATAATTTCGTCGGAGACACCTGCGTAGCGCTCCGCGAAGGCGGTGACAAAGTTGGCAAAATCCGGGTAGGCATCCGGTGTGAGTGTGTTCAGCGTGGAGTTGGGGGCATCACCGCGTGCCCAACCGGGCACAAAGCCCATGCGTGCAATCACGCGAATGCCCTGATTTTCCGCGTGGCGCATGATGCGGTCTACCGACCCCCAATCGTATACACCGCGCTGGCTTTCTACATACGCCCAGGGGAAGAACTCAACGATGTGGTCGGCCCCCATCTCGCGTACCATCCGCAAAGACTGTTGTATCTTCCACGTTTCCACCTCGTCAATCAGGCGGGTGTGGACGCACAAATGCGGGGCCTCACTCACAACGGTTTGCGGCTCACCGAGCAGCGCACGCGGCTCCGCTGGACGCAGCGACACCAACACTGCCATCACGACCGCTGCCCGCAGCGCCCATCCCCACCAGCGGCGCACCAGCACGATAGCAAGCTGTGTGTTGGTTTGCAGGTTGCGCCAGGCTGCACGAATCACTGTGGGGTGTACCAGTCGCAGTAGCCGCTCATCGTCTGGTAGGCGCGTCCGCGTGCGTCACCGTCCGGGTAGAGAACGAGGTCGTCACGCTGTGGTGCAGCAACGATGTCGAAGCGCTCAAACGGGGTGTAGTCAATCACGATGAGATCGTCTTCGGGGAACACATCCGGCAGCGGGCGGAAGCCGTGCATGATGTTCTGCACTTCCGGCGGGAATTCGATCACTGCGCCGCCGTCCACTGGCTCGACTTCAAGCGCCAACGACACCAGATAACCGCTGTGGCCCATCACACTCAGTTCATAGCTTTCTGGCGTATACGGCCCAGGATGATAGAGCATCATCGCCACTGAACTTGTCAGCAGACTGTCCCAAAAGTAAGACAGCGGCTCGCGTTCATACAGCCGCTTATCATCGGATGTTACCGCAACATAGATACCCTGGGGTAGCTGTTCAATGTGCGAAGCCAACTCCAGATGAAAGTCACAAATGATGCTGGTGCGGTACTGCCAGCTTTCGGTGTGGTAGCCGCTGACTGCTGTTTTGAACATCACGACGACGACTGCCAGCACACTCAAGCGCCGCACCGTCCGGCGTGGGACAGGCGTCACGAAGAGGGCCACTAAAAGCAGTGAGGTTGTCAATGACGTGCCCAGGCTGCGATAGGCCGTGAATACCACATCCTGATAAATCACATAGTAGGGCAGCGCAGCCAACGGCACAATCAGCAATGCAAACACGAACATATTGCGGCCTGTCGTCGGTGGCACCGCCTGTGATTCGCCTGACACACGCCGCAACCTAACCAACAGCAGTGCAGTCAGGCCAGCGGCAACCCCAGCGACCCCCAGCACATACAAATCATACCCGAAACCGCCCGCGCCTAACGCCCGCCCTTCCATGATCCACAGCACCGCGTCAACCCAGCGGTAAAGCGGCAATATCAAGCTGCTGGCGACCTGCCGCAGCACATTTGCCCAGTCAAGCGTAACACCATGAGCACCCAGGATCGCATTCGTGCCATCATAAGTTGTGGGCAAATAAACAAAGCGCCACAGCAGGTTTGTCACACTCACCAACCCGATCAACCCTGTAACGACAACCAATCGCAAACTGATGCGGCGCGATTTGTAAAACAGGGCCAGCGGCACACCCAGCGTCCACAGTGCGAACAATATCTCGTAAACAAGGAAACTATACGCGGCCAGCACACAGCCAACGATCAAACGCCAATGCTGCCCAGGATAATCCCAAAAGCTGAGCACCAGCCAACTGCCATACAGCGTAAGCATCGGGCCAATCAGCCGGAATCCCCCCACAGAGGCTAACCAGGCCTCATCATCAGGTACGGCAATATAAAGAACAGCCACAACAAAGGCAATCCATGACGATAGCTTGAATACATTCCGAACTATGCCGAACCATGCAAACGCCGTCAGCGCATAAATCGCAAAGGTGGTACCGTTAAAGACCCATGTATTGGGGCCGAAAACAGTCTGTATTAGGCAAACCGGCGGTGGATAGAACGGACGCCAGGGATTAACCCAGTTATCGACGCCTGTGCAGTATGGGTACATGCCTGTGGCGCTGTTCGCAATCGACAGCCAGTCATCTGCATACAGAAACCCACGCCCGCCGAACATGAATCCACTGAAGAACCAACTGACGGCCAGCAGCCCGAACAGCACTGGCGCGTTTGTGATGAGAGCGTTGTATGCGTTAGATGTGGGT
>DAOTTY010000126.1:0-9453 GCA_034437575.1 Anaerolineae bacterium
AGGCCAGGGGGATGCACGGTCCCTGCCAAAATATTGAAAAACACCCCAGGCCAAGTGTGCGGGAGTCGCGCCTGTGAGCGTGTTGGGGGATAATCAAGCTGGTAAAGCGCATAAGGGGACACATGACCATGATCTTCCAGTACACCTATGAGCAAGTGCTACGTGGGGAAAAAAACCAGACGCGCCGCCGCATTTGTGAGGGGGACGCGGCGGTCGTGGACGATTACGACTACATCACCGCCGTGACGCACAACGGGCGCGTGAAGTATGCGGTGGGCAGTTCGTATGCTGTGCAGCCGGGGCGCAATGAGGCGGCTGTGGGTCGCATTCAACTGACGCAAATTGACCGGGAACCCGTTGCGACCATCACGGAAGCGGACGCCATCGCGGAGGGCTACGCAACGGTGGACGATTTCCTGGCGATTTGGGAAGCGATGTACGGCTTAGGCGCGTTGGATGAGGTGGTGTGGGTGCTGACGTTCCGGCTGTTGGGGTCGGAGGCGTAGCAAAAGCCCGAACGGGGCCGGGCGGCGTCCCTGCACAGGCAGCCGTACCGCACATCACGTCGTAGTGTGATCCAGGTTGTGGGCGGCCCACACAAAGCGCTGCCCTACCGTCACCAGCAGCAGCGCCGCCAGCACCCAAAAGATTACCGTGCGCCACCCCGGCAGCAGGTACATCAGGCAGATGAACACAAACACCTCTGTCCCCTCGATCAGTCCTGACGGCAGCGCAACCGACGTGACCTTGCCCGTCGCCTTTGCGCCGCGCCCCTGCTTTTCCAGTATCGCGCCCAGGTGCCCCCACGATGTTGCATTCAGGCGGAAGGCCAGCAGCAAAAACACCCCCGCCACATAGCCCGCTGTCGTGTCTATCCCCAGTGTATGACCCACCACAATCAGCCCGA
This sequence comes from Anaerolineae bacterium, assembly GCA_034437575.1. Lineage (GTDB taxonomy): Bacteria > Chloroflexota > Anaerolineae > Aggregatilineales > Phototrophicaceae > DAOTTY01. Next base: position 908 of record DAOTTY010000126.1, read on the forward strand.
TGGCCGCGCCGTCCAGCATCACGTCAATGTGTGAGCCGATGTCGTTCACGCGGTTCGTCAGGCGGGCCACGCCGCCATCCAGCCCATCGCCAATCCGGTTAAGTAGCCAGCAGGCCAGCCCCGCCCACAGCCAGCCGTGCCAAGCCAGCCCCGCCGCCGCTATCCCAAAGCCGAACCCGGCTATCGCAATCGCCGTTGGGTGAAGCGGTGCGGCCCGTTCAATCAGCGGGTTCATGACTTTATCTTTGGCTACACGCACAAGTTGATCCAACACGGTAAATGCCTTTGTACCATTGCAATCCGATGGGGTAGGCCCCCGCGCCACCCCGCCGTTATTCGATATTCGCCCGCCGGCGCAAGTCTTGTTTCATAGCCTCTGGCAGCGCGTTCCAGTGAATATCAAGCAGGGCACCTTGCAGCGCGTACAGCAGCACAATGGTCGCGTTCGGGTCGATTTGCCGCACCATACAGAAGACCTCCACCGCGCCCAACGCGCTTAACTGCTGCGGCGTGGTGACGCCCGCCTGATGCAACAGGGCTGCGCTTTTCGCGCCGAGGTTTTTCATGTTTTTCAGGGTCATATCTGCCATGATTCGTTATTTACGATTTAACATCGCGGCGGTGCCGCTTACGGGCGGCTAGCGGGCGCGTCAATAGGCCATCACGCTGCCGAAAGACGCTGTAGACCATGCCCAACAGCAAGGCCAGGGCATAACCGTTATCTAGCCACACGTAGTTAAACCCCCAAGATAGGCGCAGCAGCGGCGTTAACGTGAGCAACCATAACAGCGCAAAACGCCGGTCATACGTGATGAGTAGGGCCAGCACGGGTGCCAACAAAACGTAGTGGTTGCCAAGGATGTAAAACGAAAAGAACAGGCTTGCGGCCAGCACCAGCGCCAGCGATGCCCGCGTAGATTTGGCCATCACGATGAACACTGCCGTGGCTGCCAACCCCACACCAGAGGCGGTATAGCCCCACACGGGCGACAGACCCACGTCCTGGAAGAATCGCCACAGGGATGTTTGCAGGTAGAGGGCATCGTTTAGGTCGGGCACGTCATTGTAGAACTGGTCGGCACCCGTAGCATAACCGACGTAGCGTGCCATCCAATCCGGGCCAAACAGCACGAACGACACCAGAAGACAGACCAGCGTAGGGGCAGCGGCGAGCGCCGCGAAGCGCCAGCCCTTGCGCAAAGAGGCCACCGCAAAGAAGACGCCAACCAGCACCATGTTGATAGGTTTGGTCACGAAGATGGCAATGCCAACCCCCACCAGCAGTGGGTTGTCACGCTTGTAGGCAAACCAGGCCAGGGCAATGCCCAACGCTAAAAAGCCCTCGTAGTTGCCGCGCACCAGCAGGTCAACGGTGTGCAGCGTGACCACGCTTAAAAGCAGCCCCCACAACGGGAGCGACGCCTCGCAGGGTTCGTTGACTACCGTGAGCGTCAGCCAGGTGATGCCGATCAATGACAAAACCGACACCACCGCCTGCCCATAGGTGACGGGCAGCAGCAGCGTTGGCCCAAGCAAGAAGACGGACCACGGTAGCAGCCGGTAGCGCACCGTGTTGCCGTCGTACAGGGCGGTTTGCCCGGCAAAGAAGTCAGCGGGGGCGGCCCGGTAGTGAAAAAAGTAATCTGGCCCTACCCCCGGCCACACGGCTTCCAGCGCGACGACGGCCCCGGCAAACAGCGCAACCGCCAACACCCCCATCCAACGTGAGGCCATTAACGGTGTCGCGCTCATTCAGGCAGCACCTCACGCGGCTTGCTGCCGCTTTCTTGCGGGCCAACCACGCCCTGCTCCTCCATCATGTCGATGAGGCGCGAGGCCCGCGTGTAGCCGATGCGAAGCCGCCGCTGCAACAGCGACACCGACGCCTTGTTCAGCCGCCGCACCAGGTCAACGGCCTCGTTGTACATCTCGTCGTCCGGCTCGTCGTTGTCGTCGCCGCCGCCGTCACTATGAAAGCCACCCTCAAACAACCCGGACTGCATGGGCAGTTCCGGCTGGTTGGCAATCGGCTTGGGCGCGTTACCGGGCATGGTGGCCGGGGCAACCTGCCTGGGCGCGGTGGCCGGGTCCAGCGAGAGCGGGGCCATGCCTTTGACCGGGGCCGGTTTGGCCCCCGCCGCCTGCGTCCTCCAGTAGCGGGTGATGTTGTCGATTTCATCGTCAGACACGAACACGCCCTGCATACGGCGCGGCGCGGGCGAGTCGCCACTGAGGTAGAGCATGTCGCCCCGGCCCAGCAGGCGCTCGGCACCGGGCTGGTCGAGGATCACGCGGCTGTCTACACTACCGGCCACCGCAAAGGCGATTCGGGCCGGGAAGTTGGCCTTAATCAGACCCGTCACCACGTCAACAGATGGGCGCTGCGTGGCAATCACAAGGTGAATACCCGTCGCACGCGCCAGGGCCGCGATACGGGTGATGGTGCGCTCGGTTTCTTCGGGTGCCAGCATCATCAGGTCGGCCAACTCGTCAATAATCACGACGATGTAGGGCATACGCTCTTCGCCAGCGGGCAGGTGCTTGTTAAAGTCCACGATGTTACGCGCCCCCGCCGAACTGAAGCGCTTGTAACGCTCGTCCATCTCACGGGTGACCCACTTGAGCACCCCCACAATGCGTTCCAGTTCCACCACCACCGGCGCTACCAGATGGGGAATGCCGTTGTAGCCGGTTAACTCGACGCGCTTGGGGTCTACCATGATGAGCTTCAACTGCTCAGGGGTGTTGTTGGCCAGCAGCGAACAGATGATGGCGTTGATACACACCGACTTACCCGAACCCGTCGTACCGGCAATCAGGCAGTGCGGCATGGACGCGAGGTCTGCCGAGACGGGCGTGCCATCTACCGACTGGCCCAGGGCAATCGCCAGCGGGGACTTTTTGAGCAACTTCTGGAACTGCTCGGCTTCCATCACGTCTTTGAGGCTGACGAGCGCGTTTTCCGCATTCGGGATTTCAATCCCGACGTAGCCTTTACCGGGTACGGGCGCTTCAATACGAATGGAGCGGGCACCGAGGGCCAACTGCAAGTCGCGGTCAAGCTGGGCAATGGCACTCACCTTGACGCGGCTGCGCTTACCAGAGCGGCTTTGCAGGTAGTCCGGTTCCACGCCATACTGCGTAATCACCGGGCCGGTGTTGATTTCCACCACGCGCCCCGGCGCACCAAAGCTCTTGAGCGTGTCCTCAATGATGCGGGCCTGCTCCACCAGGAACTGGCGGTCGAAGTCCTGTTCGCTGCCCGCGTTGAGCAGTTCGCCCACGTCCGGCAGCGTCCAGTCGCGCAAGCTGGGGTTACGCACCGGGTCATTTTCCAACAGTGACGGTGCGGGTTTCATCTGGTCAGGACGGCCAGACGAGGGCGCAGTCGTTGGCCGGTTGCCGTAGGCGTCGGTGGGTTGTGACGGCGCGGCGCTTCCGTTCCCCTGGGAGGGCGGTGTCGCCGGGGCGGGTGCGCCGTTAGCCGGGGCGGCCTGCTGCGCGGACGGGTGCCCGGTTTGCCCCTGCCGGATGGCGTTCAGGCGGTTGGTGCGGTCAGCGGGGCTATCGCCGTTGGCCGGGGCGCTATTGTCCCCGTTAGCGGCTGGCGTGTCGCTGCTTTCGGCGGCGGCGTCCGGCTTGACGGCCTGCATCAACTGGCTGATGCGTTTGCCGCCGACGGTGTTTTCGTCAACGCGGCTGCTCTCCAGCTTAGGCTGCGGTGCCGGTTGGCCCATCGGTGACGAAACAAACGGCGATGATTTCTCCGTTTGTGGCTGTGGCGGCATGGCAGGCTGGCCCGCTGCCGGGCGGGCAAACGGGTTGTGGTCACTGCCCGCTGCGGCTGGCGTGGTGGGCGCGGGGCTGCCCCCCGGTGTGAGGTTGGCCGCGTGCGCCGACGGCGTCAGGTTGGCGTTGTGCTGCTGCGCTGGCCCTTGCCCGTGAGCCGTTGGCGGGGCGGTATCCCCCCCGTTTTGACCGTTGGCCCCCTCATCGCTGCTGCTGTCACCGCTGAAGGGCAGGCGGTTCATCAGCCCACCCAGGACGGTGCCGCCCGCTGCCGCCGCCGCTGTGTTACCACTGTTACCGCCGTTGCTATCGCTGCTGCCGTTGGTGCTGTCCTGGCCCGGCAGCGTGGGCAATTGGGCCGGGGCAGCGGCCTGCGCTCGCGGCTGATTGTCGCTGTTGCTGCTGCTGCCGCGCCCGAACAGGCCACCGAGCAAACCGCCGCCGCTGCTCTTGCCGCTCTGGTTGGATGGGGCCGACTGCGGCGGTGGGGCGGGCGGTGCTTCAACGGCGACCTGCTGCTGCCCACGCATAGACGTTGTTACCGTGCGGCCCCCCATCGTAATCGGGATGGCCCGGTCGGTGCCGGGGGCGGGCAGGGCACGGTTGCCGCTGGCCCCGGCAGGCAGTTGGTCGGCCTGGGGGGTGGTGACTTCGATTTGCGGCTGGGTGTTAATCGCGGCCAGTTGTTCCTGGCGCTTGGCGATGCGCTCTGCCCGGCGCACCTGCTTGCGCTGGCCAGAACGCTTTTGGGCAGCGCGGAAGCTGCGCCACAGGCCAATCGTGACGATGGCGATTTCCGACACACTCAGGTCGAGGAACATCATAGTGCCCACAATCACGGTGAAGATCACCACCGAGAAGGCCAGCACCTCACCCAAAAACTGCACCATCAGCAGGTACAGGTTGCCACCAACCCAGCCGCCCCCCGACGGAATTTGCGTGGGGTCGCGCCAGGTGAGGCTGGTTTCAAACGCCAACTGCTCGAACGAGAAAATCTGGGTATAGTCCAGCGCTTTGATGAACTGGAAAAGCACCAGGGCAGACAGGTAGATAATCGCCAGCCCGATAAGGCGTTCGGTATCGACGGTGGGCGGTTCCTCACCGAAGTGGCGCACAATCAGCCAGCCACCCGCGACGAACATGGCCACCGGGACGGCCCACGCGCCCCAGCCCAACGCACTGCCAAAGAAGGTGTTGATGGCGGCGGTTAACTGGCCCTGGTTGGGCGAAATGCCGCTGAGCATGATGGCAATCGACACGACCACCATACCCACGCCCAGGATGTCCAGCTTGCGGTCGAGGGACAGGCCCTCGCCTTTTTCGACTTTGGGCGTTTTGTTGCGCTGGCGCACCGTCTTGGAAGCGGGTTTTTCCACTTTGCCGCCGCCAAAGGGCAGCGATGCGGAAAGCGCCGCCACGCGCCCGCCCAGGTTCAGGCCACCGCCGCCCGCGTCGTCCGTGTCTTTCGCGGGTTCTGCTTTGGGGTCGGCAGCGGCAGGCTTGCCGCGTGCCCCAAACCGGGGCAATGGCTTCTTGGCTTCTTCTTTAACTGCCGGGGCAACCTCAGCATTACCTGACGGCTGTGAGCGCAGGCCACCGAACGGACGCTGCCCGGCAGGTTTGGCAAGGCTGCCGCTCTTGGCGTCTTTTTGGGCGGCGTCTGCTTTGTCGTCGTCATCGGATGCCCCACCGCCAAGTGGAATCCGGGAGCGAATGCTGCCCAGTGCCCCGCCAATCGCACCGAGGCCCCCGCCGCCCGCATCGTCTTTCTTGCCGGATGTGTCCGCTTTGGCCTTGTCTTGGTCGCCGTTTTCGTCATCGCCCTTGCCCCCCAACGGGAACCGTGAGCGCAGCGTACTCAGATAATTGGTTGATTTCTTGGCGTCGTCTTCTTTTTCTTCTGGTTTGGCGGTGTCCGGCGACGAGCGCAGCGGCCCGGTACCCGTCCGTGAGCGATCTATGGGGCTGCTGCTGCCAGAGGTCGAGCGCAGCGGCCCGGTACCCGTCCGTGAGCGATCTGTGGGGCTGCTGCTGCCAGAGGTCGAGCGCAGTGGCCCGGTACCTGTCCGTGAGCGATCTGTGGGGCTGCTGCTGCTGCTTGTCCGTTGAAAGGGCGAACTGCCGCTGCGACTGCTAAACGGCGTGTGGCCAGAGCTGCCGCTTTTGTCGTCGTCCGCGTCGTCGTCGTCGTCGTCATCACTGGCGGGGCGACGGCCCACACTGCCCGGTAGGCGTGACGAACTGCCGCTGCTTGTCCGTTGGAAGGGCGAACTGCCGCTGCGACTGCTAAACGGCGTGCGGCCAGAGCTGCCGCTTTTGTCGTCGTCGTCGTCATCACTGGCGGGGCGACGGCCCACGCTGCCCGGTAGACGTGACGAACTGCCGCTGCTCGTCCGTTGTTGGAAGGGCGAACTGCCGCTGCGACTGCTAAACGGCGTGCGGCCAGAGCTGCCGCTTTTGTCGTCGTCCGCGTCGTCGTTGTCGTCATCACTGGCGGGGCGACGGCCCACGCTGCCCGGTAGGCGCGACGAACTGCCGCTGCTTGTCCGTTGGAAGGGCGAACTGCCCGACGGGCGCGAACTGAACACACTGCCACCACTGGGCCGCGACCCAAAGGGCGAGCGGCTGCTTGATGGCTCGTCGTCGTCATCCTCGTCATCATCGTCTGTGGGGCGGGCACCTAGCGGGCGTCCGCTGCCTGTGCGATCAAACGGGGAGCCGCTGCCCGTGCGCGAGCCAAACGGACTGCTCCCAGAGCGGCTGCCAAAGGGCGAGTCCCCGCTGCTGAAGGGGCTGCGCGAACTGCCCAGGCGACTGTCCAGATCGTCGTCCAGGTCATCATCATCTTCGTGATCTTCGTCGTCAAGGTCTTCGTACTCGAGATCGTCGTTGTCGTTGACCATGTAGGTTCACACCTGAATACGCTTACGGTATGGGGGATTGTGCCGGGTTGTAGCAAGTGGAAATGCCAGTACAAACAATGCACATCTACCCATGATTAGAATACCACAGAATGGGGCGAGCGTGAAATAAAAACCGCTCAAAAGTTCTACTTTACAACGCAGATTTTACAAAACGCGGGGGGCGTGATGTGTGGAATGTGTTGAGAGGTTTAGGGGCACCGTGCCCCTACAACGTGATGCAACCCGTGATCTGTTCAGCTAGGTGGTGTTCAGGCGTCTTTTATCAGCGCTAACTGAATCATGCGTTTATCAGTCTGAGGCGTTTCTGAAGTCACTGATTGCGGCTGCGCTTCTTGGGTGGTTTGTAGCGCTGATACACGATTCGACAGGCCCCGTGTCATCTGATTGACGACCTCAATATACACCTTGGGGTCAACATGTGGCTTTACGTGCTTCTCGGCAAGCGAGTAGTTCCACTCCATGAGTTTTTTCACGACATCTACATCATCAGACTGTGCTGCTTCTGTGGATAAAACGCCATCGGATGCAAGGTGCCAAAAAACCTCATCATCTGGCGGCGTTTCCGGTTTGCTTTGTATGATCTTTTCTTGGAGGGCAATGATTTCGCGTTGTGCATCAATAAGTTGCGCCTGAAGTGTCATCTGCTGCGTATACAGGGCCAAAAGCATCTTGGTGGGAATCAGGTAGGCGTCTGTCATCATGGTTTTCCTATGCATTCTCTTCTTCCCGATAGTCGAACATCCATGTGCGAACGGCGTGGGGATACGCACCGGGATTCCTGAAGAAGTCTAGCAGATCGGTCTCGAAGATTGTGTGCCAAATCGGGGTTGAGAATTTAGGTGCCACCCTGCCCGGTTTTTTCGCGCAAACGCGCCACCGCGTCAGCAGGGGGGTTGACCTTACCCAGCATGAGCGAGCCGTCGCTGTGTTCGGGCCGGTGGAAGTCGCTGCCGCCGGTGCTAATCAGGTTGCCGTCAGCGGCCATCTGCTGCACGCGCTGTGTGACCTGCGGCGGGTTTTTGGGGTGGAACACCTCCACGCCGTCAATGCCGTGCGCGATGAGCCGCGTCAGAATCGCCTCGTAGCGCTCTACCAGCCCTGGATGGGCCAGCACCGCCGCGCCACCTGCGCTGTGGATCAGGTCTACCGCTTCTTCCGGGGACATGCGCTGGCGGGCGACGTGGGCCGGGGCGTCGTCAGCGAGGTACTTATCGAAGGCCGCTTGCAGGTCGCTCACATACCCGGCCTGAACCATCGCACGGGCGATGTGCGGGCGGGCGATGGGCGCATCCCCGGCAATAGCGGCGACGTTCTCCCAGTCCAGCGGCACGCCGAGTTCGTGCAGCTTACGCACAATAGCGCGGCCCCGGTGATAGCGATTCTCGCGGAATGCGGCCAGACGTTCTTGAAAGGCGGTGTTGTTCACGTCTACGAAGTAACCCAGGATGTGAACGTCGCCGTCGTCGGGCGTTTCTGCGCTCAGTTCCACTGCCGGGATGACCGTGATGCCGTGTGAGGCGGCGGCGGCCTGGGCTGGCCCAATGCCGTCGGTGGTGTCGTGGTCGGTAATGGCGATGATTTTGAGGTTGCGTTCGTTTACCAGGTTGATAAGTTCCTGCGGGGTGAAGTTGCCATCGGAAGCGGTGGTGTGCATGTGCAGGTCGGCATAGATGTCAGTCGTCATGGGGGGTGCCCTTCGCTATTGGCATCATCAGATGAAAACGAACGCGCATCATAGCGCGGACGCGGTGAGCGGGCCAGGGTGCTTGCGCTGCGGCCCAAAATCCAGTTAAATCAATGAAAGGTCAATCGTTTAATTTATTATCAATGAGG
>DAOTTY010000127.1:0-2262 GCA_034437575.1 Anaerolineae bacterium
GTTGTAACCCGCCACAATGAGAGCGGCGCGCAGGCTGAGGCCCTCTTGCAAGTCGAGGGGGATACGTGGTCATTCACGACTGAAGCAGTGCAAATACCAACGCCCTATCCAACGGTCACACCACAGCAATCAATGGCTTCCCTAGAAATCACAGGGCCTGCAGGCTATCCTGGCGACCTGCCCTACATGGGGCGTATCCAGGTGGCTTTGAGTGGGGTCACGGTAGAGGTGCCGGTAGAAGTGCGTTGCGACGGGGTGATGGTGAGAGAGGGCGCGCCGGCGATAAAGAACGCCCAGCCGGAAGGCGCCGCCATCTTCCCAATCTTGATCCCGCCTAACCAGGTCGTCACTTGCCGTGTCGCGTCCAACGGGCAAGAGTGTGGACAGTGGGAGATCAAGCCGGGTCAGGACGGGGAAACAGCTTTATTAGAGTGCGTTGTTTTCCTCTCCGAGTAGAGGGAAAGGATAAGGCATGAAAGACAACAAGAAGCAAAAGGGACAGGCGATGGTCGAGTTCGCCATTGTGCTGCCGGTGCTGGTGATCCTGTTGCTGGCGACCATCGAGGGCGGACGGCTGTTCCTGGCCAAGACCGGGGCGGACCGTATCGCCCGTGAGACCGCCGAAATGGCAGGGTCGGTCGGCGCGCCGACCGCCGAAGTATGGGCCTATACCTCGAAGCAGATAGGCGACTTTGGCGGTACGTTGGGAGAGGTCGATCAGGTGCGGCTCATGGTGTTTGACCGCACATTCTCCAACATACGTTGTTCTGCCAACCATCCCTCCGCCAATGTCTCTTGTCGTGCTGAATACGGCGACTGGATAGAGGTGCGGGTGTCGGTAACGGTAGATACGTGGTTTGGAAATGTGGACCTGGAACCTACGCACCTAGCAAGCGCCTGGCGGGCCAGCACGCCTTAGCGGCGGAAAGGAATGATCATGCTGAACATGCTACATAGACTGCGCAGACAACAAAGTGGTCAAACGGTGATCCTGGCCGCTGCGGGCATAGGGGTCGTGGTGCTCATCTTTGCCCTGGTCATCAGCCTGTCAGGTCTGCTTATGGCTCTGTCCAACGCCCAGGACGTGCTGCGAGACTCGGCACGGGCTGGCGTACTAACGGCAGGCGGGGACGAAGGTGCGCTTTTGCTAAAGCAGAGCAAGGCCACAGACGCGGCGCGGGAAGTGTTCGAGGTGGGCATTGGGCAGGTGTCGGGTTGGCTAAAGGCCGACGAAGCAACCCTGTCAGTGGAAGTCCTTAATCCCTCGAATGGGTCTTGTTCTTCTTTCCCAGGAGATGGGCGGTGCCTTTATCGGCCTGCGGTGCGCTTGCAGACGAACGTCACCATCAAGTCCCTGTTGGGAATTTGGGGTGACGTGTCCTTCGATTTGAGCACGGTGGCCGTTGCCGGGATCGGTGATCCGGCTGAGGCTCCCCCGGCGACAAACTTGCCGCCTGTACGGACCGAGGTCGTGACTTTTGAACCCACGGTCACGAACACACCCAAGCCAACGAACACACCCAGTCCAACGCGGACGCCCGTGCCGACGCGGACACCCTGGCCAACGCGGACGCGCGTGCCGACAAAGACACCAACAAACACGCCCAGGCCGGATCCAACGAACACACCCAGGCCGCTTCCAACGTTAATAGGAACTGTTGAGCCGACGCGCACGCGCGTGCCGACAAGCACGCCGACGCGCACACCCGTACCCAAACCGACAAAGATTCCGTTTCCGACCTTGCCACCTTGGCCACCAAGAGAATGATGGAAGCGGCACGAGCTATAAACTAACTCATAACACTAAAAGCAGGAGGAACCAATTATGCGTAAATCAGTACGAATTATCTTAATCGTCATCGCCACCGGTGTGTTTGCGACGTTTCTGACACTGTGGTATCAGACCGCGCAGACGGAGCCGGCACTGGCTTGGGCGCGCCCTCTCCCCCCCAACACACAGGTGGAAAAGGGTGACGTAAAGGTCGTCCAGGTGTCTCAGAAGCGAGACTTCCCGGTCATGGCGGATGCTGCCCAGGTCGTCGGCAACTATACGACAAGACGGGTGACCGGTGAGGGGTTGGTGGTGCCCTCGGACGTGACCCCGCAGCTCCCCCCAGACCGCTTTGTGTTCGACAACGGCAGCGTACTGCCCGAAGGCACCAACGCCTACGGCTTCACGCTGGACAGACCCTTGGCCGCGTTGTTGCAGCCAGGGAACAAAGTGGACGTGTACCTGGTCGTGCCGGGCGAGGAACTCATGTA
>DAOTTY010000128.1:0-2918 GCA_034437575.1 Anaerolineae bacterium
CTATGTGTACGGCCACGACCGCCTGCGCGCCCTGGGTGGCCCCTGGTACGTCGGCGACGCCCTGGGCAGCGTGCGGCAGACCCTCGATGATGCGGGTGGGGTGCTCGCCACGACGAACTACGACCCGTGGGGTGTGCCGACCGCGGGCACGCCGCAGCCGTTCGGGTTTACGGGGGAACTGCATCACCAGGGGCAGGTCTACCTGCGGGCGCGCTGGTACGCGCCGGGGCAGGGGCGGTTTGTTCGTGAAGACCCGTTTGCGGGCTTCCCGGAGATGCCGTACAGCCTGCATGCGTATCAGTATGCGTACAGCAATCCGGTGGTGTGGACGGATCCGAGTGGGGAAAATCCGCTGGCCTGTCTGGTTCCTGCGGTCGCCGATGGCCCCCTGCCGGTAGGCGAGGTTGTTTCCGTGGTGTGCCTGGTTGGGTATGGTGTCTATGTGGGAGCAGTGGCATTCGCGGGCGCAGTTGCCATCGACACGGCTGCGACGACGCTTCCGGACATCACGACGCCGCAGCGCACCCCACCGCTGGACCCCGGCCCACCGGACCCGGTGGGGTATGCCGGTCCATCGCTCCAGTACCCCTCGCTTGAGGATCTCACGGTGCGCAGCCCGCGCACCGGACCGGAGGAGGTTTGTGTGGTCTGGCCGGGACCGTCCCGGCAGGCGTATCTCTGGCCGTTGACCACGGGCGCACCCGGCGAGCAGGTGGACGCGCCGCTGGTCTGGATGGCACAAGCGCCGAACTTGCCAACAGATCCAGATTTGCAATGGATACGGGATAAGCATTCCGAAAGTGGTCGCTATCGAACGGATGATAAGAGCTACTTCTACGATGACCTGACCGATCAAGCGTACCTGGACATGTTTGATGCGGCTCGCGAAGTTGTGCCGTACCAGCAGCAAGATACGGGTAACTGGGTTTGGATAGCTGAAACGTTCGATCTGTCAATTATCGGTAAAACATATGGTGGACCAACATCAGAATTTACCATCATTCTCTCGCCACAAGGTGATCTCGTAACGATGTTTCCTGGCAGACCTCGCCGTCGCCGATAATGGTACCCATGCCATCCCAAACCCGTGTGTTTCAGGAGCGCGTATTGCGCGCTTCTTTTGGCTTGTTACACTGAAGTGAATGGACGATGGATGATCAGAAGACAGGGCGTATGAGCCATACCTATACTATCAGCCCACTGGAACCAATGGGACACACGGTGTTTGACGAATCAAATACAGCGCTCAGTATCAACACCTACGGCCACGTAGTCGGGTGGTCACAAACGCCGATGAACACCGGCGTTTTTCGGTACGATGGTCGCCAGACGCAGTATTTGGGCACATTTGGCGGTTCCACTGCGCGTGCCTATGATATCAATACGGCTGGACAGATTGTCGGTGAAATTATCCTTAGTGCAGATAGCACTGGTCATATTGCCTTTCGGTTTGATGGGAGCACGCTTGCGACGTTTGACCCGTTACAGCGCCGGAATAGTTACGCATCGGCGATTAATGCCCAGGGGCAGATAGTCATTCAATGTGGCGGGTTCCATGCCTTTCGCGTAACTGGAGAACATATGCAGCCACTAGGGGCTTCCGCGAATTATCGCATTCAGGCACACGCTATCAACACGGCCGGGCAGGTGGTGGGGTGGTCTGCTCGAGCCGGACAGGGCACTAGTAGTGGGTTTGCCTTTATCACGGATGGGCAGGACATCCACCAGGTAGGGGCACTTGATTTCGGTACTGGAACGCAACAAGGGAGTTCCGCGTGGGGGATTAACGATCACGGGCACATCGTCGGATTAGCGGGACAACGCCGGGGCCCCAGGCACGCCTTTTTGTATGACGGGCAGGACATGCACGACCTGGGCACCCTGAACAACTGGTTCAGTATCGCTCTGTCCATCAATAATCACGCTGATATCGTGGGGTATGCCTGGTATCGGATCCGTGACAGCGTGGACGCGCGGGCCCTGCTGTGGCGCAAACGGCGTCTGATTGATCTTACCGCTGTGATCGGGGATCCGCAGTGGGTGCTGCGGAAAGCCGTCGCAATCAATGATGCAGGACAAATTGTTGGCTGGGGCACGTTTCAGGGACAGATGCGGATGTTCCTATTGACCCCACACTAATTGGCTGGGGCACGTTTCAGGGACAGATGCGGATGTTCCTATTGACCCCACACTAAACGGAACCCATATATGCTTGGTCAGCGCTTGGACCTCATAGATCCTGAATTATCCGCCATGCTGCAACACCTATCTGCGCGACAATTGCGGCATATTACCGCTACCGTGTGCAACCTCGCGCTTGAACGAACCGGCGTGCGTGATCCGGTCATCGCTGCGGCAATGGAAGCATTGAAAACGGGACAGGACGGTGGTGTCTCCTTACGCGAGCGGCTCGGTTTCCTGGTAGAACGGCTAGATCAGAAGCAATGGGACATGCAGGATGCCGTCGATGCCGAGCACGCCAAGAACGATGCTTATATTCACGCCTTTGCACAAGCACGAGCTACGCATGCGGTCTACTTCGCGCTCGACGCCGATCCATTCACGGCAGCGACGGAGGCCATCTATGAAGCTCACGCTGCAATGAATGATAGTGACGGCATAAGATCGGTTATGTCCACAGCAGGATAAGCGGAATTCTGTTGCTCTCACGTCTTCACCGATGGGACCGCCAACTACGGCTACGGCCACGACCGCCTGCGTGCGCTGGGTGGCCCCTGGTATGTCGGCGATGCGTTGGGCAGCGTGCGGCAAACGCTGGATGACGCGGGTGCGGTGCTCGCCACCACGCAGTACGATCCGTGGGGCACGCCGCAGGGTACGTTGAGCGCGCCGTTCGGCTTCACCGGGGAACTGCATTCGGCGGAGCAGGTGTATTTGCGGGCACGGTGGTACACGCC
>DAOTTY010000129.1:0-2783 GCA_034437575.1 Anaerolineae bacterium
TTCGACGTGGGCGATGAGCAGCTCTCTTCATGTCTCCTCCTTAGATTATCGGTTTTGTGTCGCCCAAATAATACCCCAACTTCGGCTTGTTGTAAAATATTCACCCAGGGCCCTGGCGTCTGAAGGCCTGCACGACGCGCGCGCCGCTGATGTTCTCCTCCATCACCGTATTCAGCTTGCCCAGGTTGGCCTGCACCTGCCGAAATCCGCGCCGGATGCCTTTGCCAAAACGGGCCGTGAGCCACAACATGATGGGAAGAATAACGAGGGCCCCCAAAGCCAGCCACACATTCAGGGTCAACATAATGATGGTGATACCTACCAGGGTGAGCAAGCTGGCCACCAAATCGATGATGCTCTGCGAAAGCACGCGGTTGATGGCGTCGATGTCGTTGGTCAGGCGGCTCATCAGATCGCCGGTGGGGCGCCGGTTGAAGAAACGGAGCGACAACGTTTGCAGGTGCTCGAACAGATCGCGCCGCAACGCGCGCAACACGTTCTGGGTGACTGCCACGATGGTATAAGTCTGCCCGAACTGCGTAAACCAGGCCGCGGCGTAGCTGCCCAGCAGGAGCAGGCTGAGACGCATCAGGCCGTCGAGGTCGCGGGGGCCGATGAAGCGATCGATGGCCACGCCCAACAGATAGGGGCCTAGCAATTCCAATCCCGTGTTCAGAACCACCAGAACGATCACCACGCTCAGGTTTAGTGCATGAGGGCGCAGGTAAGCGGCAAGTCGGCTGAGGGCTGCCCGCGGGTCACGCGCTTTTTCGACAGCTCCGCCCGGCCCTTTCATCATGCCGGGCCCGCGCCTCATACCGGGGGATTGCCCCTTTCCGGGCTTATCCGCGGTCATGGGCGGCGTTGGGGCGCCCATGACCCGCCCGGTCAGGCCGTCGCTGTTGCCTTGTTTACGCTTCATGGGGTACGCCTCCTTCCTGATTGCCAAGTTGTGACTGATAGATTTCACGGTAGATAGGACTGGAGGCCAGCAACTCGTGATGCGTCCCGCTCGCTGCGATCCGGCCTCGATCAAGCACCACGATCTTGTCGGCGTTCATGATGGTGCTGATCCGCTGGGCCACGACCAAGCGTGTATGGCCATCCATAAAGCGGTCCAGCGCTGACAGGATCTTGCTCTCCGTTTCCACGTCCACCGAGCTGGTGCTGTCGTCCATGATGAGCACACGGGATCGGGTCAGCAGGGCGCGGGCGATGGCGATGCGCTGTTTCTGCCCACCCGAGAGGTTCACGCCCCGCTGCCCGATCAGGGTCTCGTAGCCAGCAGGAAAACTGGTGATAAAGTCGTGCGCCTGGGCCGCTTGGGCGGCAGCTACGACATCCTCGTCGCTCGGATGCAGTTTATCCGCGGCGTCGGGACGTCCATAGCGGATGTTATCGCCTATCGTCCCGCTGAACAGCACCGTCTCCTGGAGAACGGCGCCCACCTGGGCGCGCAACGAGTCCAGCGTGACGTCGCGCACGTCGACCCCATCCAGCATCACGCGCCCCTCGCTCACGTCGTAGAAACGCGGGACGAGGTTAACCAGGGTGCTCTTGCCGGCGCCGGTGGCGCCCACCAGGGCCACCGTCTCCCCCGGCTCCACCACGAGGTTGATGCCCGCAAGCACGGGTTCCTCGTCGCGGCCGCCGTAGCTGAAGGCGACGTTCTCGAAAGTCACCCGGCCGTTAGCCGCCGGGAGCGCCTCAGCGCGCGGATCGTCCACCACCTCCGGTTGGCTGTCCAGCACCTCGACAATGCGCTGGGTCGATGCGCTGGCCGAGGAGATGAACCCTACGCTCAGACTCAACATGACCAGCGGCATCATCACCCACCACACGTAGTTGCTCAGGGCGACGATCTGGCCCACGTTGAGATTCCCCTCCACGACTTGGACGCCGCCGAACCATACCACGGCGACCAGGCCCAGATTGATCACCAAGCGCAACGTGGGCGCCAGGACAGCCAGCATGCGCTCCACCCGAATTGTGCGTTCTGCCAGGTCGACGTTGGCCGCACTAAAGCGGCTGTTCT
The DNA here is from genome assembly GCA_034437575.1 of Anaerolineae bacterium. GTDB lineage: Bacteria > Chloroflexota > Anaerolineae > Aggregatilineales > Phototrophicaceae > DAOTTY01. Next base: position 2,036 of record DAOTTY010000129.1, read on the forward strand.
CGTGGTCAGTGCGCACAAAGGCCTTCACCAAGCTGATCCCAGCCAGGTTCTCCTGCAAGATGGTGTTCAAACGTTCGAGTTTGCGCAGCACCTGCACGAACAGCGGCTGTGCTTTGTTGGCATACAACATAAAGATCAGGATGGTAACGGGCATCAGCACCAACATCAGCAAACCTAGCTGCCAGTTGGTCAGGAACACCAGGATCAGGCTGCCCACGATCATCAGCGGCGCACGCACGAAGGAGCGCATGGTCATCCAGATGAACTGCGCCACCTGGGAGATATCGCTGGTCAGGCGCGTTACGAGCTGACCCGTCGGCAGGCGGTCGAGGTTGGCGAAGGAGAAGGACTGAATGTGAGCAAAAAGCTCGCGGCGCAAGTCTGCCGCAGCCATCTGCGACACCCGTACCGCAAAGAGCATACTGCCGACCGTGCCGGCGGCGTTGACCAGGGTGAGGCCGACCATAAGCAATGCGATATTGATGACAGCGCCCATGTCGCGCTGCCGAATGCCGGTGTTGATCAACTCCTGCACCAGGCGCGGCAGGGTCAGGTCCACGGCGACGACGAGCGCCAGCAGCAGCAAACCCAGGGCGGCCGAGCGGCCATAAGGTTTCACAAAACGCCACAGATAAGTAATGGATGATCTTGTATAAGTTCTCCCGCTGGCAATAGGCGCAAATCCGGGATTTGGTATATAATAGACACACACCAAATCTCATTTCATTTCACAAGGAGCGAAATATGT
>DAOTTY010000130.1:0-36486 GCA_034437575.1 Anaerolineae bacterium
TGTGCCCCCAACGGGACTCGAACCCGTGTTTCCGCCTTGAAAGGGCGGCGTCCTGGACCGCTAGACGATGGGGGCGTTTTTGATATGGTAAGAATAGATTCCAGCACACCAAACGTCAACACTCGATCCTACAACTCGTCATTTCTTAATGTTTGCGAGTTCACTTGAAAGGGACATAGTTGATAAGTGCGGCATCCCTGGTGGCACCTTAAGGTTATATAGCATCACTTGGTTGTTGTACTGGTGAATAGCGTCCTCAAACATTCTCAGCAACCGTTCCCAGGTACGGTTGGCACGACTGCGCTTACCGATGTCTCCATGACGGTCAGCTTCATGCAGGGTGTTCTGATATGCTTTGAGACCCCGTGCAAGCTCGCGCCGGATGCGAACCTGCTGCTCGTCAAGGAAGGCACGCAGCATCATCCAATCAGGCGCAATATCGTTGTCCTTCATGATTTTGTATGCCATGCGCTGATCCTCCGGTGTGTTCGGGTCGTGATCCCCGCCCAGGTTCAGGGGTTTTCCCTCACCCGGCAAGTTATCGAACAAGCCATCTTTCATTGCCTGACGAATGGCATGTTCCACAGGAGACAGATAGGACATCGGCAAAGCCTTTGCTAGCTGTGATCTATTCAGCACCGATTCTCACGGATGACTGCACATTGCCATCGGCGTCGGTGAGTGTCGCCACATCGTCAGGCTCACCCCAGACGGGTGTACTACGTCCCCAAAACAGTTGAATCGGGGTGTTATCCCCTGCTCGTGTAAAAATGGTAATGCTACCATTGGTAAACAGGCGCTGCTCTGGCATAACAAATTCATTGCCCTGAGCATCCGTCAGCGTCCAGCCCGTGATGTCTACAACAGCCCCGTTATTGATAATGCGGATACCTTCCGCTGTGATGTCACCTACGCTGATAACCTCGACAATTTCGACTTGAGCGGTAATGGCCGTGGGGGCCAGCACGGGGGTGCGAGTGGGTGTTGCAGTGGGTTCGTCCGTCACAGTGGCCGTCAGCGTCGGTGTTTCAGTCACCTCTGGCGTCTCGGTTTCGGTCGCTTCGTCGGTCGCTTCGCTCGTTTCAGTTGGCGTTACTGTGCGGGTAGATGTCAGTGTTGGGCTGACTTCAGGTGTGTCGCTTGGTGTTTGAGTGGCGGTTGGTGTTGTAGAGGGCGTTTCGGTTGGATCAAGGAATTCCTCAACCGGGCAGTTTGCCAACGGTACGATGATAACATCTCCGATTTGTAGATTTACAGCGTCTTCCTCCGTCAGACCGTTAATCGCCATGAGTGTAAACCCATTGGCACCGTATTCCTCAGCAACAATGAAGGGGGCATCGCCTTCTTCGATGACGTGCAGCACACAGCCATCGGGCAGGGCACTGGCCGTACTTTGCAGGTTCACGTCTTCATTTGCGACCTGTGCATTAGCCACATCAGCACTGGCTGACCCCGTATTTTCATCATCATCCAACAAGCCGGGCGGCAGGTCTACCTGAGCTGCGCCCGTCGCCTCGAACGTCGCTAACTGTGCAGAGACCGTGCCATCAACAGCGGAGGCAATACGTGTGGAGTCCCCGTCGGGGTCAGGCGTTGTGGTCACCCGAATCTCAACGGTTGCTATCTGAATGCTCGTGCTATTGTCACCGGAGGGCAACACCTGGAGCAATCCCAGGGCAACCCCTGCACTGACTACCACATTTATTGCAATAAAACCAATTGAACGACCCCGCATAAGGCCCTCTTCACACGTTATTTTCTTCCACATCTTTCGGAGCGAACTATAGCACAGGCCCTCACCCCTCACAACGGCCCACGATATTGCATCAGGGCTTTTGTAAAGTCGCTAAAGCAAAAGTTGAAGGGCTTGGTGCTAGTTGACAGAAAAATAGCGCCGAGCTTCGGGCAGATAACGGAAATCCGTCTGCCGTAGCAAGCCAATCACCAGATTATTGATGCTTGCCAAAAACCGCTGGCGTTTGGTGTGGCGAATCGTACAAGCGTCTTCCCGAAAGGTGACATCCCGAACATAGTGCAGGCGATTTTCGATGTGCCAATGTTGCCGAACATGCTGCAACAGCTTATCGGGGGTGATTTGATCGGTTGTCGGGCTGGTGATACCCCAAAGCACCTCATAGGTGAGTTTGCCCGTCTGGTAATGGTGAACCACCCGCTGAAGGCGAAACACTTGTCACAAATGGGGCCAATCCTGGTACTCGTTAAGTTGGGAACTGGCGGTTAAATAGCAATATTCCGTGCGCCCCAGTACATGGTCAACGGTTTGCGCATAGGTTTCGGGCAGGGGAATACGACATGTCCAACAGCTTGAGCAAGCTACCCTCTCGCAAGCGGATCCATTCCGCCATGCCTTTCATCTGGTCTTCCCCGCCTCATTTCGCCAAGATCAGCAAGCTCAGCACATCTACCAATGTGTAGCGTACACCACGTGCCTTGCGCGGATCATCGAGTCACCCAAGATAGGTAAGGAATGTTATTACGGGGGTAAGGGGGCTAAATGCCCCCTTGTGGTGATGCCTACCCGCCGCCCATCGCCAACGGGGTTGAGATGACCGCTTCCAGGGTGGGCGAGGGCGTGTCTGATGGCAGCGGCGTAGACGGTTCTTTGGGTTTGAGTTCCACAAAGGTCGTGGTGCCTTCGCGCACATCCACAATCCGTGAGATGCGCTCGCTGTCAATCGTGACGATGAGTTCGTAACGGCCTTCAGGCACATCGCCGAAGACGAAATTCTCCTGCCAGGCCGGGTCTGCATTAATATCTGACAGTGTGTTTTGATAGATGTATGTGGTGGTTGTGTCTTCCGTCAGGCCGGTGCCCCAGTTTCGCAGTGTAATGGGTTTATCCATAAGTTCGCGGCCCTCGTTGTTGACGACGCGCCCGGCAATCACCCCATGACCAACATAGGGGACCATCCACAGGTTAGGGTTAACGGTATCGCCGTAGCGATCACCGCCTACACGTACTTCAAAGTGAACATGCGGCCCGCTCACACGCCCGGTATTGCCGATCAGGCCGATCACATCACCAGAATCGACCAACTGCCCCTTCCGCACCAACACGGCAGATAGGTGCGCATACAACGTGTAGATGGGCTGGCCCCGGTAGCCGAAGTCGTGTTCGATCATGACGACATTACCGTAGGCGGGTGAGTTCTGGAAAGATGGCACATCCTCAATGTTCTCAATGACTGTATCCGCCGCCCAGATGATCGTACCCGACCCGGCAGCGCGGACGCTTTCGCCAATGGGGTTGGGCATGTCGATCCCGTGATGCACGCGCCAGGGGTTATCATCGTTGGGGCCGTTAGAGCCGTAAGGGTAGTAGAACAGGCCAAAGTTGGTTGCGTTGGAATCCACCGGGCGTGACAGCCAGTAGTGATCCCGCCCCAGCGGGTCCCGTGAAAGCGGCGGGATGAGCGGCGGCGGCTGCCAGACTTTCGTTGCCTGCACAATGGACTGCTCTGTGAACACAGCGGGCGCTTCCAGTTCGATTGCCTCCGGGCCGTCCCCGCCGGGCGTGGATGTAATGGGAGCGGTAACCGCGCCCCCGGTTTCACTTGGGGCCGGGGTAGGCGTCACCCCCAGGCTGAAGCGCTCGGTGGGGCGCACGCCGACGGTTGCCGGTTGCAGCGGCACCACATCGCTGTCATCGGGTTCAGTCGGGGGCAGTGTGGGGGCCTCAAAGCGCCGTGTTGGGATTGCCACAGTCGGAAGCGGGGTGCTGTTGCTGCCGAAGCCCTCCCGCAGGAAGGTCTGCCATGCGTTCGGGTCGTTCGTCGGTGGCAATTGCGTTGGCACAATCACAACGAGTTCGGGTGCCCGGTCGCCATTCCACCACAACATCCCGCTAAACGCCGCAATAATCAGCACGCCCAGCAGCCCCGATAAGCACCCTGCCCCGGTTGATCGACGCATGGGTTAGCTCCCTGCCTGTTCAGTGGCTGGGGCCGCCGGGAGCGGCGTGGCGGTGGGTGCAAAGCCACCGAGCTGCGGCTCTGTATAGATTTCGCGCATGGCCTCATACCAGCTTAGCTGGCCCGATTTGCGGAACATCCAGAAGTTGATGCTGTTGAAATTCGCCCGCCAGTCACGGCCTGCTGGCATACGCTCCCAGCCAAAGTCGGCGACAAGCTGCGTCAGGTCGATATAGTAGCCTTCGGGCATTTCGTCGCGCAGGCGACCGCCCTCGTCGTAGGCTTCCACGTCGCCCTGACCGCGACTGGCAAAGTCCCAGGGCATCCGGCGGAGCGGTTCACCAAGCTGACCGTTTTGGGCGTCGTCTGCCACGCGCACGTACACACGCCAGTAGGTGCTCACGCTGATGTCCTCGCGCACAACCTCAATCGGCGGCGGGAAGCCCGCGATCAGGTTGCGGTTAATGGCGAAGGCGCGTCCGGTCATGTGCCAGTTGCGGCGTTCCTCACCGGGCTGCGGCGGGCGGTCAATGCGCCAGAAGGCGTCTTCGAGTTCGCCCAGGAAGTCCGCCCCAATCACATCATTGGTGTGTTCGCGCAGGGCGTTGAACGAGTCGTTCACGCGGTCATTCATGACCGGGTTGGGCGCTTCCACGTTGACCAGGGTATCCAGGCGGTAGGGCGGGTCGGCTTCAAACTCCACGAACTGCTCATCGAACAGCGGCCCTGCAACGGCTGGGCCAACACCCCCACTGTTAACCAGCGTGGCTGGCAACGGCTCCGATGTCCAGTCCGGGCTGGATGACCCGCGCAGCACGGGAATAATCTCTGTGGCAACGCCCGTCTGGGTGAACGGGCTGGCGACAAGGTGCGTGCTGTTGATGGAATCCACCGCGAACACCACACTTGCCCCGTCTGGCGACCATGCCGGGGTTCGCCCACGTTCCAGGACCTGCGCGGTGGTGTTGGGCTGGTCGGCCCGTTTAACGAATACTTTCTCGATGCCTTCATCCAGGGCACTGAAGGCAATCAGTTCGTCGCCTTCAGGTGACCACGCCGGATAGTCCTCGTTGCGCGTGGGTGTATTGGTGATGTTGACAGCGGCAATGTCTCGCGGGTCATCCAGGGAGAGAGTGTAAATGTCCTGGTTGCCATCGCGCCACGATGTGAAGGCAATCCGGCGACCATCTGGCGACCAATCCGGCGAGAAATCCGGGGCGGGGTTATCTGTCAGGCGGATGGGCAGTTCGGAGCCGTCAACGGGCACGACGTACAAATCCAGGTTACTGCCCTGGTAGCTCTCGTACACGATGAACGCGCCATCGGGTGACCACGACGGGTTCGCCTGAAAAGCCAGGTCATATGTCAGGCGTAAGGTTTGATCGGCGGCCATATCATACACGTAAATTTCCCAGTTGCCGTCTTCACGAGACGCATAAGCCAGCTTGCGCCCGTCTGGCGACCATGCAGGGTCACGCTCGTCTTCCGGGCTGTTGGTCAGGCGGATAGGAGCCGCGCTGCCAACCTCTGCAACCCAGATGTCTGTTTGCCCAAACTCGCGTGCGGTGTAGACCATGCTACCACGCACCTCCAACACTGCCGGGATAGACGTTACCGTCGGAACGGGTGTGTTGACGATAGATGCGACGGTCGGGGTTGTCTCAACATCTGGGGCAAAGCTAATGGACTCTCCACCGCCGGGGGGATTGGCTGCGGCTATGACGCCGGGAGGGGTGCGCTGCGGCTGCGAGGTAAACCAGACAATCGCCCCCAGCAACAAAAAGCCCAACATGACCACGGTTATACTCAGGGCACGGTTTTGCACGCGCAGCGGGTCTTCCGCCATTTTGACATCAACGACTGGCCCAGGGGGTTGGGCTGGGGTTGCCGCTGGACGGGCCATCGAACGCTGGCGTGCTGACGACCGACCCCGTGCTACTTTCGTTACCCCGCCGACGGAACGCACCCCGAAACCGGCAAGCCGTCCAGCAAAACCGACAACAAGGCTCAGCATCCGCAGGCCGAAGCGCAACGCCCGCCACGTCCAGCGCAGCAGCACGCGAAGGGCCGCCCACAGGGCCGCCACGATACCCACAACTCCACCCCGAAAGCCGCCAACAGCAATGTGAAGCCCATCAACGAAGACATCGGTCAGGGCAGCGGCGCTTTTGAGGAGTGCCGTCCCAAATTTATCCGTAACGCGATACAGTCTTAGTAGCATCAATGATTCTCTGATTCTACCGATCTGGAGATTGACCTTAAAATAGCATGAAGCACTGGCCCGCGCCAACCCACACCCCGGCTGCGGCAGGGCAAGCGCATTCTCCCTATGTTGTCTCTCGGTCTCTCTCTGCCCAGCCGCGCAGCGGCAGGAAGTGGGCGAGGGGCGGCGCGTTAGCGCCGGGGTGTGGGGGATTTACCTAGAACGCAATCGCCCTGTGGCTGCAAAATCGTTTCGTTCAAATCGTAATTTCATGCTATAAATGGAGGCAGTGTTGCCATGTCCTATATACGGAGCAAATTTAATGCTGCGCCTACTATCTTCACGCTTTACCAGCCTTTGCCTGACTGCCGCCCTACTCAGTTTGCCGCTTTATGCCTCTGCGCAGGATGCAGCCGCGCCTGCGACCACCCACGTCGTACAACCGGGCGAGAACCTGTTCCGCATTGCGCTAAGTTATAATCTCACAACTGACGAACTCGCCGCTGCCAACGGCATCACCGACCCGACGCTGGTCTACGCGGGCCAAACATTAACAGTCCCGGCGACAGAGGTTGAGGCCGCCGCGCCTGAGACCGTGGTGGTTGAAGCCGCTGAACCCGTCGCGGCAGCGGCATCCGTAACCGACGAAACAGCTCCCCAGGTCATCATTGTAGAGGAAGGCAGCGACGCAGCGGCCATCGAAGCAGCGGCACAAACAGCCTCAGCGTCTACCACCGAGACGACTGAGGTCGAAGGGGTGGAGGCCGCCCCACAAACCGAGGCCACCGCCACGCAGGAAACGCGCCCGGTCTATCACACTGTGCAACGGGGTGAAAACCTGCGCGGTATCGCTCAGGCGAACGGCACCACCGAGGCCGAACTGATCGAACTAAACAGCATCGCCAACCCGAACCGCATCCTGGCGGGGCAGCAGCTTCTTGTTCGCAACGAGCCAATCCCCGAAACAGTAGAGGCAACCGCCATCGAAGCTACAGAAGCGAACACGGATGCAAATGTTGTTTCCGAATCTGGCGGTGGAGAGATGACCCGGCACACGGTGCAGGCGGGCGAATACCTGTCGTCTATTGCGCGGCGCTATGGCGTGACCAACGATATGATTATTGCCGCTAACGACATTACCGACCCCAATCAGGTGAATGTGGGCCAGGAACTGGCCATCCCGACGGGGCTGACTGCTGCCGAAACGCAGGCGCTGCTCTATGCGCCACCCAGCCCGCAAATCGGTGAGGGCCGCGAGATTGTGGTAGACCTGAGCAACTCTCGTGTGTATGCCTACGATAATGGCATCATGTTGTACGAGGCGGTGTCATCCAATGGGTTGCCTGCCACCCCAACGGTGGTTGGGCGCTTTACTGTGCAAAGCAAAGTCCGGTCGCAAACGATGAGCGGCCCCGGCTACTGGCTGCCCAATGTGGAGTGGGTGATGTACTTCTATCAAGGGTATGCGCTGCACGGGGCCTACTGGCACAACAACTTCGGCCAGCCGATGAGCCACGGCTGCGTTAACCTGACGAACATTGACGCAAAGTGGTTCTACGATTTTGCTGTTATTGGCACGCCGGTCACGGTGCAGGCGTAGCGCTGCAACTGAGCGGGGCTGTTTGCAGGCAGCCCCTGTGATTCGGGGCTACGCCTCGCCACGCAAGCCGAGCTTATCCGCATCGGCCTTCATTGCTTCTAGTACAGTTGTGATGTGGTCATCCAGCGAAACGCCGAGGTTTGCCGCCGCGTGTTCGATTTCCTCACGGTTGACGGGGGCTGCGAAGGCTTTGTCCTTCCACTTTTTGCGGATTGACTTTGGCTTTACATCCAGAATGCTTTTTGACGGTCTTACCAGCGTCACCGCAACGATGAACCCGGTCAGTTCGTCTACGGCAACGAGGGCTTTTTGCATGGGCGTTTCCGGTTTGACGCCCGTGATTTCTTCTGCGTGCGCCAGGACGGCTTGCACGATTTCTTCAGACACGCCCTTCTCGCGCAAGATGGCAGCGCCTTTGAGGGGGTGGCCATCTTCGTCGCCCATGTCCGGGTAACGCTCATAGTCGAAGTCGTGCAGCAGGCCAACCACGCCCCACAGGTTGGCGTCACCGCCCAGCTTACCTGCATAAGCCCGCATTGCCGATTCAACGGACAACATGTGCCGCCGCAGCGAGTCACTTTCTGTGTACTCTGTGACCAGTGACCAGGCTTGTTCTCTGTTCATATCTAAATCCCTTTTAATAATGTTATGCTACGAACCGGGGTCGAACACGCGCACACTGATTTCCAGCGGGCTGCCGATTTGCTTCTGGCCGCGTGTGCGTAACTGCCATGTCCCGCTAATTGGGTCTTCGTCGCCGCGTGGGGGCAGGATGCCCTCAAACAGCAGCGTATATTCTTCCCCCACCTGCACAGACTCACGAATGAAGATGCGTGGCCCGGCGTTGAAGTCCTCGCCACTCGTAAACGTGAGCGATGTGTTTTCGCCCCACTCGCAGGTACCCGTGTTCAACAGCGTAATTTCCCGCGTATACGGTTCGTTGATCTCGAAGAACGCGCCGTCGGCACCATCCTGCGGCACCTGTACTACAATCGCATAATCGAACTCACACACGGCAATGGTCGCGGTTTGCTCGGCGGCGGTCGTCTGCGTCAGGTTGGGCACCTCGGTCGGCGTTGATGTTGCAGAGGGTTCCTCGGTTGGCGTTGGGGTGAGCGTGGCTGTGGGGGTATCCGTCGGTATGGGTGTGTCAGTCTGGGTTACAGTTGGCGTTGACGTAGGCGCTTCCGTCGTAGATTGAGACACGGCTAGCGCTGCGGCAGCGGTTGCACTCCCCAGCAGGTTCGGCGTTTCAGACGGGGTGACCGTATGTGTGGGCGTGGCGGTCGGTGTATCCGTCACAAGGGTGGCTGTAGGGGTTAATGTGCTTGTCGGGGCCTGGGTGGCCTGTAGGGCAAAAACCCAGGAGCGTACATCTGACGGCCCAATAAACACCAATGCCCCGCCAACACCAGCGGCAATCAACAGCAGCAGCAGCAGGGCACGCCAGTTAAAGCGGCGATTGCTTTCGTCTGCCTTTTGCTGCTGCTGAATCTGGTCGCGCAGGGGGGTATTACCGGTAACGGCTCTTTCCAACTGCCCCAGGTCAATCTCTTTGATAGCTTGTTTGCGAATGAGCGACGTATCGGTTGGGATGGGCTTTTCGTTATCGCCGCTGGCCTCAAGGGCTTCGATGTCCTCAATGAGCGCTTCGGCAGTTTGGTAGCGCTGCTCCGGGTCTTTAGCCATCGCCTGCTCAACAAGCCGCTGCACGCTGCGGGGAATATCCGGGACCAGCATTCGCACATCGGGCACCGGGTCATTGACGTGCATCAGGATAACGCCAAGCGCGGTTTCGGCGTCGTAGGGCAGTGTGCCCACCAGCAGTTGATACAAGATCACCCCCAGCGAGTAAATATCCGAGCGCTCGTCGCCCGGCTCGCCCAGTCCCTGCTCCGGGGACATGTAGGCAGGTGTGCCAATCATGCCGCCGCTAACGGTAAGCTGTTTGGAATCCAGCATTTTTGCAATGCCGAAGTCCGTCAGTACCACCCGGTCTTGCTCATCCAGCATCAGGTTGGCCGGTTTCACGTCGCGGTGAATCATGCCCATACTGTGTGCGTAGGCCAGGGCACCGGCTGCCTCTCGCACGATACGAAGCGTTTCCTTGAGGGGTTGCCGTTTGCCCTGCTCGGCTAGTTTGTACAACCGATCCTTGAGCGTGTCCCCTTCGATAAGCTCCATAACCATATAGTAACTGTCTGGCTCTGATGCGTAGTCGAAATCATAGACCTGCACGATGTTGGGGTGCTTGAGCTTGGCAATGTTGCGTGCCTCTTTTTCAAAGCGTCCCCGAAACTCGTGATCCTCAGCTAAAAAGGCGTGCAGCACTTTAATGGCCACGTAGCGATCCAGGTTGGCGTGATAAGCCCGATAGACTTCCGCCATACCACCGCGTCCGAGGCGCTCGTGTACTTCGTATTTACCAAGCCTGTGTGCCAAAGGGAATTAAACCTTGTGCCAACGCAAAATAAATCAACAGTGAAGTATACCCCAACAAATGGATGCACTCAACAACGCTTCGCCCCGTCTATAGGGCTATTGCAAAGTCAAGTTTTCACATCGCGGGGACGCTGTCCCCGCACCCCTGCAAAGGGTGTGAACCCTTTGAACCCATGTTTTCGGACGCAAAGTGTCCGAAAAGGCAAGTTTTTGTTCACTTTTTTCAAAAAGTGACGGGTTTGGGCAGCGCCCAACGATCAGCCATGCAACTTTGCAAAAGCCCTGGCCCCGTCTATTGAGGTGAGGGAGCGTTGAAGCATTCAACACCCCCTGCAAGTGACGCTATTTCGTCACGATGCCGCCTTCGGTCATGCTGTGGGCATCCAACGCTCTGTCCAGGTCGGCTTCTTCCATCAGGCCCATTTCTAACACAACCTGACGCACACTTTTACCCTCAGCCAGCGCTTTTTTGGCAACCTGAGCGCCGTTGTTGTAGCCAATGATGGGGTTAAGTGCGGTGACAAGGATTGGGTTATTGGCCAGCCAGCCTTCAGCCCGCTCTCGGTTGAGGACCAGACCCTTAACCGCCTTATCGGTAAAAGCACGTACAGACCCCGTCATAACAATCATCATCTCGTTGAGATTGTGCGAGATGATCGGCATCATCACATTGAGTTCAAGCTGCCCGGCCTGGGCGCTCATGGTGACGGCGTGGTCGTTGCCCATTACATGGAACATGGCCTGATTGAGCATCTCAGCCATCACCGGGTTCACCTTGCCCGGCATGATGGACGACCCCGGCTGCACCGTCGGCATGGTGATTTCGGCCAGGCCGGTGGTGGGGCCGCTGCTGAGTAGGCGCAGGTCGTTGGCAATGCGCGTGTAGTCCTGAGCTACCGTCCGCAGCGCCCCGGAGAAGAACACGGCGTCCTGCATCGACTGCATCGACTCAAATAGATTATCTGATTCGTACAGGTCGAAGCCAGTTAGCTCACTCAGCTTCTTCACCATACGCCCATGATATTCTGGATGCGCGTTGAGGCCCGTACCCGCTGCCGTGCCGCCAATACCCAGACGGCGAACACCCTCTGCGGCCATTTTGACCTTTTCGATGTCGCGCTCAATCGCTTTGGCGTAGCCGCTGAACTCCTGGCCCAGGCGCACGGGTACCGCGTCTTGCAGGTGGGTGCGCCCACTCTTAACAACATCATCCCACTCGCGGGCTTTTTCGTTGAAGGCGTCAGCAGACGCTTGCAACACAGTTAGCAGGTCGTCCAGCTTCCACAGCACGCCCAGGCGAATCGCCGTCGGGATGGTGTCGTTAGTGCTTTGGGCCATGTTGACGTGATTGTTGGGGTGGACGGGCTTGTCGTTGTCGTCTAACGCATAGCCCAGGATTTCGTTAGCACGGTTGGCCATCACCTCATTGGTGTTCATGTTGTGGCTGGTACCAGCCCCGGCCTGGAACGGGTCTACGACGAAGTGATCCCAGTGCTGGCCATCGCGGATTTCGTCACCGGCCTGGATGATCGCATCAGCCAGCTTTTCGTCTAGCAGGCCCAGGTCTTTGTGAACTTCGGCGGCGGCTCGCTTGATTGTGGCCATGCTCCAGATGAACGCGGGGTATGGCTTTAGCCCGCTGACGGGGAAGTTTTCAACGGCACGCTGCGTTTGGGCAGCGTAGTAAGCATTCTTAGGAACGCGAACCTCGCCAATGGAGTCGATTTCAACACGGTATTCAGGGGTAGTCATGTAGGGGCCTCCTTGTGTAAAAGGTGTGTCATCCAATAAAAAAGGCACTACTGATTGTAGCGCCTTTCACAAGTTGCGGGGAGTTGCTTTACAACTCAGGGCTTACTTGGCAGCAGCGAACTTCTCCGCGACCTTGTCCCAGTTCACCACATTCCAGAAGGCGGACACGTATTCTGGACGGCGATTCTGGTAGTTCAGGTAGTAGGCGTGTTCCCACACATCCAGGCCCAAAATCGGCGTTTTGCCTTCCATAAGCGGGGTGTCCTGGTTTGGCGTGGAGGTCACTGCCAGGGTGCCGTCGCTTTCAACGTACAGCCAGGCCCAACCAGAACCAAAGCGGCCCTTGGCAACCGTTTCAAACTTTTCTTTGAACGCATCGAAGCTGTCAAAGGCACTGTTGATAGCGTCAGCAAGGTCGCCGGATGGGGTGCCGCCAGCGTTGGGGGCCATAACCTCCCAAAAGAGGGTATGGTTGGCGTAGCCGCCGCCGTTGTTACGGACGACGCGGCGCTTGCCGTCGGGGAGCTTATCCAGGTTAGCCAGGATGTCTTCAATTGTCTTGCCATCCCATTCGGTGCCCTCAATGGCAGCGTTCAGCTTGGTGGTGTAGCCATTGTGGTGCTTGCCGTGATGCAGTTCCATCGTTTGCGCGTCGATGGTTGGCTCGAGAGCGTCTTTGGCGTAAGGGAGTTCGGGTAGTGTAAAGGCCATGCGTAATCCTCCTTGGGGATGAGAAATGGCGTCTGCAATTACAAATCTGCGTGTCTGCTGGCGAGGCGTTGCTTCGCCCATTCAACACACAAGATAACGCAGCAGAGTTATTAAAACGTAAACGCTCCTACCAATTCTAATAGGGTGCTAAGCATGTTGCCCGGCTAGGACTGCCCCAAATTGAAGCCAGCATAGTCGCTGGCCCCAGGGTACACCTCAAAGCTAATCTGCTCACCCGGCACTGTAACAGCGGCCATTGCTGTATCTAACGTGCCGTCCAGCCACAGCTCTTGCAGCGTATATTCCACTAGTAAGCGGAAGTCGATGTCGTTGCGTGGCACAGCGACACCGAGATACTGCCGGGTGTACCAGGGGTCGCACGCCTGGCAGCGTGTGGAAATCTTCAGCGTGTCCGGGTTGGCTTCCAGGTGCGGCAGCAGGCGGATGCTATCTCCGAAGATCACATCAATGTTGTTTTCTACCAGCATCTCGTAGGCAGCGTCCTGCTCGCGGGTGATGGAGAAGATATTAATTTGACGGACGTTCGCGCTGATGGCCAATTCGTTGATGAGCGGTTCAGAGTCGGCTTCATCAGCAAAAACACCTACCCACTTGCCGCGCAACTGCCCAAAGCTGGTGTAATCGTCGCGCTGCGTGACGAGCATCCGTTTGCCGCGCACCAGATAGGTACTGGTGAAATCGACGCGGTTGGCCTGCGCCCAGTCCGGCGGGACGCCCAACGCCATGTCTGCCTCGCCGCGCTCCACAAAGCCGATGGGGTCTGACACGCTGTTAGGCATAAGCTCTGCCTTGACGCCCCAACGCCCGGCAATTGCCTCGATGAGACGGACATTTGCGTTGTAAAGGCGTTTCTCGGCTAACGGGGCATCATCACCCGGTACAGCGATTCCAGCAATCCTCACCGTGTCGTTGGCCTGAATACGCGGGATGGCGTACTGCTGCGGGTAGCTCACATCGCCCGCGTACTGTGCCGGGGTTGGGGCTGCATCGCCTACATTGGCCCAAACCGGGATCATGTCCGCAGGGAAGGGGCGCGAGGGGAAGTATTCGCTGTAAACGTCGGCCAGGGTGCCGTTACTGGCCAGGTATTGCAGCGTGTGGTCAACCAGATTCCGCATGTTGATGTCCTGACGACGCATCATAACGGCGTAGGGTTCTGGCTGCACGCTGTCTTCAAGGATGCGCGTGACATCGGGTTCAACGCGATCACGCAGACGGTAGCGCTTAGAAACCACCCCATCTACCTCATTGTTGACCAGGGCCACCATTGCCTGGTCGAGCGTGAGGTAAGACTGCACACGGGTGGCAACCCCATCGCGCCGCTGCCAGAAGCCCAGCGCTTGCTCGCTGTCCGTGCCCATCACCACACCCACACGCCGGTTCGCCATATCCGCCAGTGATTGAGCAGGGTCATCGAAGCGCAGAATCATCGCCTGATCGCCCCGGTAATACGGCAGGCTGAACTCAAAAGTGTCGTCCAACTCGCGGCGATGTACCTGTGATGCAATCAGCATATCCACCTGACCCACCAGCAGCATGTCCTGGGCCGTTTGCCGCGTAACTTGAACAAATACGGGGTTAACACCCCACGCCTCGGCCAACTGCCGCCCAACTGCCGCATCATAGCCCACCACGTCTCCGCGAATGTTCAACTCACCGAAGGGCGGCTCGCTGTACAGGATGCCAACCCGCACCTGCCCGTTGTTTTGAATCTGGGTTGCGGTCGATTCAGTGATAAGCGCGTCCTGAACAGCTTGGTTGCTGGGTGGCAGCGGCGTGGGTGGCACAAGTGTGGGCACGGCGGGCGCGTCTTGGGCCAGCAGCGGCCAGGGTAACAGGAACACGAGCAGCAGCAATGCCCCTACAAATGGGAAAAGTCTTCTCATGAGATTTACCTGCATTAACGGCGATAGAGGTTGTTATCGTGAACGTAGTCGAGCACGGGGTTAGGCACCAGATAGCGCACACTTTTACCGATGGATAGCTGCTCGCGGACGCGAGTGGCTGAAATACCGATGGGTGGCGCTTCAACCATATCGACACGGTGTTGCAGCCCTGGCATCACGTCCTCGTGCATATCGGGCTGCACGGGCCGCGTGGACGGGCGGCGCATGACGGCCAAACGGCAGTGCTGCACGATTTCGTTTGGGCGATGCCACTTAGGGAAACTCTTAAACGAGTCGCCACCCATCACGAAGTATAGCTCGCTGTTCGGGTACTGCTGTTCGAGGATTTCCACTGTATCGACAGAGTAATGCGGGCCGGGCCGCTCTACATCAACCAGGGTGAGTTGAAAGCGGTCGTTGTCGGCGATGGCCATTTCGATCATGGCCAGCCGGTGTTCAATGGACGCCAGGGCTTTGCCGTCGCGGTGTGGTGGGTGAACCATAGGGGCAAACAGCACCAGTTGCAGGCCGATAGTCTCTGCGGCAAATTCGGCAGCGATGAGGTGGCCGTGATGCAGCGGGTTGAAGGAACCGCCAAAGATTCCAATGCGACCGTTCTGTACCGAGGTCAATCTGTCCACTCCAGTTCATAGTCCCCGATGTAAACAGTATTGCCTGCCTTCACGCCCGCCTCAACCAGCGCCCGCGTAACGCCCGTCGCTTCCAATATCCGCTGAAATCGCATAACTGCCTCTTCGTTTCCCCAGTAAGTCATAGACGCCGCTCGTTCAATACGCGCCCCAATCACACGATACCCGCCATTGGATTCACGGGCAATCTCGAAGTCCAGGTCATCCTCTGGCAGTTCGTAAACCGTCATGTCCTCCATGACGGGCACAGTTTGCTCCGGTAGACGGGCCACTTCCTCAAAAAGCCGCCCGATGAGCGCCTGAACGTTGCTTTGTGTGGCCGATGAAATGGCCATCGGGTTGTTTATCCCCAGGTCAATCAACTTCTCGCGCACGGAGGCCCACTGTGCCTGGGCTTCGGGCAGGTCCATTTTCGTGAAGACAACAATCTGCGGGCGGCTTTCCAGGTCTTCATCGTATAAGGAAAGTTCCACGTTGATCTGGTTATAGTCTGCAATGGGGTCGGTGCTGGCTCCGTCAATCAGGTGGATGAGCAGGCGGGTGCGCTGCACATGCCGCAAAAACGCATGGCCCAGGCCCACCCCCATGTGCGCCCCCTCGATGAGGCCGGGGATGTCGGCCACAACCACATCCTGATTATCGTAGATGACCACACCCAGGTTTGGCTCAATCGTGGTGAATGGGTACGCCGCAATCTTGGGCTTGGCATTGCTAATCACCGACAGCAACGTGGACTTGCCCGCATTGGGCACGCCGACCAGCCCCACATCTGCAATCAGCTTGAGTTCCAGTTTAAGCCAGCGCTCAGTGCCGGGTGCGCCCTTTTCGGCCATGCGTGGTGCCTGATTGGCTGAGGAAGCGAAGCGAGCGTTACCGCGCCCGCCGCGCCCCCCTTTTGCAACCATAAATTCGTCCTCAACCCGCACAAGGTCCGCTATGACCTGCTCGGTGTCAGCATCGCGCACAACGGTGCCGGGCGGTACCTCGATAATCATGTCGTCGCCGCTAGCGCCCGTTTTGTTGCTGCTGCCGCCGCCTTTGCCGTGCTTGGCCTTAAAGTGAACGTTTTTGTGAAAGCGCAGCAGGGTGTTGGTTTTCGGGTTCACACGCAAAAGAACGTGCCCACCGCGCCCGCCGTCGCCGCCGTTGGGGCCGCCCTTCGGCACGTACTTTTCCCGGCGGAAGGCCATCATACCGTCGCCGCCGTCACCACTTCTGATATAAATTTTTGCTTCATCGAATTGCATAGCATCTGCTTTTTCTAGGCTAGCGTCCAAATGTAACCCCCGCTTGCTAAAGGTTGCTTGTGGGGTCAGGCATCACGGCCAGCGGTTTGATGTAGGTCGCTGTGAATCTCAATCCAGGTTGGCTTGGCACCGTTTGGCGGCGGCCAGGACCCGGGTAACTTCTGCACAAAGTTGGCAATCTTCCAGCGCTCGTCCCGGCGGTCATACACCATCTGATACACCAGCGTTGCCCGGCCCATGTCCTGTGTGTGCAGCCGCTCGTATGAGGTGGTGTTGTAGGTTGCCAGTCGCTGCTCGGTTTGGCGGTCAACGACGAGGCACACCTCGCCTGTTTCGGTAAAGCGATGCACCTGGACAGCGTGCCCGGCCCGCAGCACCCCCTCAAACAGGGGCGGGCTTTCGCGGCGGTAGGCAATCTGCTCGGAAAACTGGCTGAGCATTTCACCGCACAGGTATTCGCCAGCCCGTTCACGCGCTTTGGCGGTGATGGCCGTGTCTTGCAGCCAGTGAACCGCTTCCATATAGTCATCTCGAACGCGCTTGAGGACATCTTCTGGCGCGATCCACTCCGAGTTACGCGACCCGGCCCGCACGCGCTTTAAACGGTTGGCCCAACCAACTGGGCGTTCGCCCATCGCCGCGAGAAGCGCAAAGCCGATGCCGACGATAACTATCAATAAAAGCGTCATAGGGGTGGCGACTTCCGAACAGTAGAACAGTAATGTACCAATGAACCGCGCCGGGTTCAATGCTACTGTTCAGATGCACTCACCTGGAGCGCCATCCAGATTTTGTTACGCAGTTTGGCCAGGTCTAGCGGGCGGGGCAAAAAGCCGCTAACGCGGGCAATTTTGAGGGCCGTAATCATGTCATCGGTATTGTCTGACACGACGATCACAGAGAGGTTTGCTGCTTCAGGACGTTCGCGCAGCTTTTGAATAAACGCCCAACCGTGAATATCCGGCAGCGCAAGGTCAACGACGGCAATTGCCACCTCCTCGACCTCGAACGACATGAGGGCGCTGGCCCCGTTTTCGAAGATTTTCACGTCCATTAGCATTTCTTCACGCAGCAGCCGCTCAACCGCTTGATGGTCTTCCTGTAGGCCAACAACGAACACTTTGCGCCCCACAATTTCGACATCACCTGGGAATAGCGTTGTTACCTGATCTGCAATAGCCTGTTCATCGTCATGAGATGAAGTGGACAGGGCAACTTCATAGACTGCCACAAAGGCTGATGCAAACAGATTGGGGGCGATAGCCCGTAACTGCTGTAAGACGATTTCAGCATCATTCAAGTCTGTAAAGGGGGTTGCGTTAGGGCCAAGTATAACAACGGTATCGCCGCGCACATCAGCGAAGATCAATCGTGACGTTCTAAGTTGGGCGACTACATCGCGGGCACTGTGCAACTGCTTGGTCGGCAGTGTTGTAGCGATGTAGCATCCCTTCACCCGGTGCGAATCTGACACGGTGGCGGGCAGGTTGCGTGTAATTTGAACCCAACTCGTGCTGTATGCGCGTATGTGCCCGTCGGTTTTAAGGTGCTGTAACTCGCCATCGGTAATGGCGTGCCCGAACTCACGACGGTCGTAGGCGCTTTCGTCGCCCGTAACAACATCAAAAAGGCGGGCATTGGGCAACCTGACGACGTAAGCACCGTTTTGCAGCACAAAAACGTAATGACGTGGAATAAGCGGCTGGCTCAATGTGGCTTTCCAGGCAATAGACAGCGAATAACAAGGGTTTACAGCCCGCCCGCGTTCAACAGGCAGGCTGCGGGGTATGGCCGACGCTGGGGTTACAACTCTACGAAATACGAGTCGCAGGCAGCGTCAATCAGTTCTGGTGTAAGCTGTGGCGGTTCTTCACGATACCCGGAAATGTCAATCAACTGTGACAGGATGTCACGCGGATGCACAAAGCGCAGGTCGCGGTCACGCCGCACGTACCACTCATTGACCAGATACTTAAAGCCCTGTTCGTCGTAGGGCACCTTCATGATTTTACACATAATCTTGAACACGTCATGGAACTGCTGCAACGTCGGGTTACCCACTTCGATTTTGTAGCGGATACGCCGCAGGAAGGCTTCGTCTACCAGGTCTTTCGGGTCAAGGTTGGTAGAGAAGACGATCATCACGTAAAACGGCATTTCGATTTTGCGCCCGTTCGCCAACGTGAGGAAGTCCACACCCTTTTCCAGGGGCACAATCCAGCGGTTCAGCAGGTCAACCGGGCGCACCTGCTGGCGGCCAAAGTCGTCAATGAGGAACATGCCGCCGTTGGCCTTCATCTGAAAAGGCGCTTCGTAGTATTTGTTGATGTCATCGTAAACAAGGTCAAGCCCGGCCAACGTTAGCTCACCACCGACCATAATCATCGGGCGCTTGATGCGAACCCAGCGCGGGTCATTTATGAGGCCCGTGCCGACTTTCTTGACGGTCTGATCTTCAGAGAGTTCATGATTGATGCTGTCAAACACCTGCACTATCTGGCCGTCCACGTCTACCGCGTTGGGGATGTAGATGTCATCGCCCAACACCAAGCGCCCAATCTTTTCGGACAGTGTGGTTTTGCCGTTGCCAGGGGGGCCATACAGGAAGATGGATCGCTTAGAGTTGATGGCCGGGCCAATTTTGCTCAGCATGTCATCACCAACGACCAGGTTTTCCATCACGCGGCGCAGCAGGCGTTGGTTGATCCGTTTATTGCGGTCATTTTGCTGGTGCATGGCTTTGACGTAGGTGCCAATCGGCACTGGAGCTGGGCCAGCGTACTGTGAGCGCTCCATGGCTTCGCGGGCTTTGCCACCCCCCTTCTCACCGATCATGTAACGGTAGGACGCTGAACCGAGTTCACCCCCGCCGCGAATCTCGACGTATTTCTCACGCTTCAAAAACTCCATCACATCATCAAGGACGTTCTGGTAGGGCAAGCGAATGGCTTCGGCAATTTCTGCCCCTGTCATAATACCATTGTAATACAAGATTTTTAGCACCAGATCAGCCAGTTGCAGCAGGTTCAGGCCCGTATCTTCAATGCTGTTCAGTGGGATAGGTGCCCACGCCTCAGACCCAGTGGCCTCTGATTCGGCAAGTGGGGAGGTTCCTGGCTTGTCTAGGCTGCCAGTGCGCCGAAGCTGTCGCAGCTTGGTTGTTGAGTTCGCGGGACGATCCGCCATAGTATCGTATCACCTCTCTGGATTATCGAGTGGGGGTGGTTATTGTTACACGGGTCGTAAACTATATGGCCCATACCAAGAGTATAAAGTTTGTTACACTATCGCACAAGCACCTGCGGGGAGAATTCAATTGAATCTTTACATTGGGGCAAAGGGGGCAAACGTAAAACGCCCCTCGGATCAGTTCACCGAGGGGCGTGTGTGGCTGTTTGGGTTAGGCTGCCGGATGCAAAGAGCCGTCGTCACCCCATTCAAGACGGGTTTCGTCCTCGGTATAGATGCGCGGTTTCTCTTCGCCTTTGATAGTGGCCGCATTGACCACAATCCGGCTGATTTCGCTGCGGCCCGGCGTTTCGAACATCACGTCTAGCAGGCTGCTTTCGATGATGCTTCGCAGGCCGCGTGCGCCCGTGCCGCGCTTCATGGCCAGGTCAGCGGCGGCCTCTAATGCGGAGTCCTCAAAGTCCAACTCAACATTGTCCAGGGACAGCAGCTTCTTGTACTGCTTAATCAGCGAGTTCTTCGGCTCCGTCAGGATGCGAATGAGCGATTCATGATCCAGCGGTTCTACACTCACCAGCACAGGCAGACGCCCAATCAACTCTGGGATGAGGCCAAAGGCCATCACATCTTCCGGGCTAATCTGGCGCAGCAGCGACGCCTGGTCGAAGGCATTGCGCTTGGATGACGAGCCGAAACCAATTTGACCCTTCATGCCAATGCGCCGCCCGATTTCCTCCTCAATGCCATCGAACATACCCCCACAAATGAACAGGATGTTTGTCGTGTCTATTTGGAGGAAATCCTGGTGGGGGTGCTTACGCCCGCCCTGGGGCGGAACATTGGCCATTGTGCCTTCAATAATCTTGAGTAGGGCCTGCTGCACCCCTTCGCCGCTCACATCGCGGGTGATGGATGGGTTGCCATTGGTCTTGCGGGCGATCTTGTCGATTTCGTCAATGTAGATGATGCCCCGCTCAGCCCGTGCTATGTCACCATCTGCTGCCTGAATCAAGCGCAGCAGGATGTTTTCCACGTCCTCACCCACATAACCCGCTTCGGTCAGGGCTGTTGCGTCCGCAATACAGAACGGTACGTCCAGCAGGCGGGCCAGGGTTTGGGCCAGCAGCGTTTTACCGCTGCCTGTTGGCCCAATCATCAAAATGTTGCTCTTTTCCAGCTCAACATCAGTGACGAGCGTATCGCGTGTTTTGATACGCTTGTAATGGTTGTACACCGCCACACTCAGCACACGTTTAGCATGTTCCTGGCCCACCACATAGTCATCCAGGTGCGTCATGATGTCTTTGGGGGCCAGCAACTGATCCGTTTGGAAGTCGGTAACCTCTGGCGTGCCTTCCATTTCGTCCTCAAACAAAATGCGATGGCAGATGCCCACACAATTATCGCAGATAAACACCCCGTTGGGGCCAGCGATCATGCGGTTGACTTCGTTGTAGTCGCGGCCACAAAAAGAACAGCGTTGTTGGGTATCGGTCGAGGTCATGAGGTTGCGGCTTTCTCCGGGACTTCCAACACAGAGTCAATGAGGCCATATTCAGCGGCTTCATGGGCATTGAGGTAGATGTCACGGTCCAGGTCGTGTTCAATCTTCTCGACGGGCTGGCCGGTGTGATTGACAAAAATCTGGTTCAGGCGTTCTTTCAGGCGCATGATCTCGTTGGCCTGGATAACAATATCGGATGCCTGACCCTGGGCACCGCCGAGCGGTTGGTGCATATGGATGGTTGCATTGGGCAGGGCGTAGCGCAGGCCGCCAGAACCGGCAGCCAGCAGCACAGTGCCAAAGCTAGCGGTGATGCCAACGGCAACGGTACTCACCGGGGCTGAAATTTGCTGCATGGTGTCATAAATAGCCATGCCAGAGTACACTACGCCGCCGGGTGAGTTGATGTACATCTGAATTTGGCGGTCGGGGTCTTCACGATCCAGGAACAGCAGTTGAGCCACAATCAGGTTGGCAACCTGGTCGTTAATGCCCATGCCCATAAACACAATACGTTCTTTCAACAGCAGGGAGTAGATGTCGTAGGCACGTTCGCCTCGGCTGCCCTGTTCGATGACCATCGGAACAATGTTGCGGATGTCCATCCTGAGTTTCTCCTCTTGGATTAGAATTGTTCGGGTTCGTTTTTGGAGTCTGCGTCAGTTACAGACGTTTCAGCGTCTGCTTCTGCTGCCGGTGCCGTGTCTGCTTCTGGCTCGGCGTCTGGTATTACGTCCTCGGCATCTGCCGCTGCTTCGGTGATGTCGTCCTGCTGAGCGGTTGTGTCTGGCGTGATGCCCCGTCCAATTTCGACAATGCGGTCGGTAATTAGCTTTTCGAGCAAGTTGTTGCTGATGTTGGCCCGCATATTGGGCGTGTCGAACAGGTCGCTGTAGGTGTCAGCCTGTTCACCGAACTGTGCCAGCGTCTGGCTTATCTCTGCCTCAATAGCGCTGTCATCAACAGTCAACTGCTCTGCCTCTAGGATACCACGCATGACGAGTGATCGTTTGATGTAGGCTTCTGCGCTGTCACGGTAGGTTTCGTCTTCGGCAAGGTCTTCCCGTGACTTTTGCAGCAGGCGCAGGTAGTCGTCTGCGGCCAGGCCAAGCTGCTGGGCGATGCTTTCCACCATGTCTTCAATGCGGTTGATGACCATCTCTTTCGGAAAGGCAAACGTGCCCTTTTCCACGAGTTGATTGATAACCTTCTCGACGTATTTACCTTTGTAACCCTCTGTGACCTGGGTGGTAATGTTCTCACGAATGCGTGCCCGCAGTTCCAGCAGTGTCAGCGGTTCGTCTTCCTCCTCCGTCACACGCGCTGCAAAGGCATCGTTGAGTTCCGGCAGCGTGACGTTCTCCACAATATCGACCTCAACCACAAAGCGAACCTGACGCCCAGCAACCGAACCGTATTGTTCTTCATCTGGATAGGTGATAACGAACTCACGGTCTTCACCGGCTTCTACGCCGACGAGTGCATCGGCAAAGCCGGCAACAGGTTCGCGCTTCGGGTCCAGGTAGATTTTTGTGTCGTGTTCGTGGATGTCCGCATTCGAAAAGTCATGCGCATCTTCGTCGCCGTCCGTGTTTGCATCCTCAGCTCCCTCAGCGGTGGCTGCCGCTTCGGCCTCGTCTCCGTCTTCGTCTTTGGCCTCAGCCTCGTCATCATCAGCCAGCAGGATAAAGCCGTGAACATCACCTGCAATACGATCCCCCATTTTGGCGGGATGCTGACTTTCTTCGACCAGGGCGTGTTCTTCTTGCAGGCGGCGCAGCGCGTCGTCCACGTCCTTATCTTCGACTTCTGGCGGCGCGAAGTCTACGCGAACGCTGCGGTAGTCGCCCATTTCAACGGTGGGTTGCAAAGGCACCGTGAACACAAAGGTTGGGGCCGGGTCTAGCTGAAAGTCTTCAAGCTGACCGCTGGTGTACGGTTCAACTTCAGACTCATCCAGGGCCTGCTGGTAGATGTCGTTGCCTAGTTCCTCAATGGCCTCTTCGAGAATAGGGCCTTCACCTACATAGTTCACGAGGATGCGATAAGGCGCTTTGCCCTTGCGGAAGCCAGGGATGTTGACCTGCTTGGCGATGCGCTTTGCAGCGGCCTTTTTCGCGTCTTCCAGGCGCTTTGGCTCAATTTCTACCTTGAGGCGAGCAACGTGGTTTTCAAGTTTTTCTGTCTGAACATTCAAGGGATGTCCGTCCTTACCAATCGACTTTATCTGCGTAAGCTAGCAGAAGGCTAGAATAAACAAAAGGCGCTACGAGCGCCCTTGTGTGGGTGTAAAGTGAGGAAGGAGGGACTCGAACCCTCACCTCGTAAGAGACATGATCCTAAGTCATGCGCGTCTGCCAATTCCGCCACTTCCCCACATCGCTGACGCTTAATTATAGGCAAGGGGATAATGCCACTCAAGGGGTGATTTATTTGAGGTTAATTTCTGATATATCGCCAACGTTAGTGGTCTTGTTAACTTGCGCGAGTATCGTCTTGAGCATCAGTTGGGCGAAGCGGAACAACGCCTCGATTTGCTCGATGCGCTCCAGGTACAGTTCGGCCAACTCGCGGTCTTCACGCTCCATTTTGTTCAACCGCTCCCGGATGAGCGCAGCGTTTTCGTCCAGAGAGGTAATAGCTCGCTCCACATCGCGCATCTCACGCCCACTCAACACATTGCTGATGATCTGCCAGAAGTCGGTTTCGGCTTCGTAGTATTTGCGGCGGTCGCTGCGGTTGGGTGCCCACACCCGCCGCACCATCCCCAGGTGTTCCAGCGTTCGCAGGTTTGTGCTTACACTGGCTTTGGAAATATCCAGCCGGTCAGCAAAATCATCCAGGCTCAGCGGCTCTGGACTGAGCAAAACGGTGGTGTAGAGCTGCCCCATCACTTTGCTAAAGCCAAAGTAATCTGAAAGCTGGCCCAGGCCATCGAGCAGGTCATCGTGGACGGCTTTCAGGGTTGGGTCGGTTTGTGGGGGTAGCGAATCGGACATGACTGCATTACCTCAGATTAAAAACATGGGTTTTCGTCACGACCGCTTGCTGCGATATGCTTGTCATTGAGGGGGCAGGTCGTCAAGTGCTTTATACTACTCACGTTAGAATTGTATCAGGTTCATATAGCAATGCAACAAGCGTGTCGCTCATTCGTAGCGCAAGGCATCAATCGGGTTCAGGTTAGCAGCCCGCCATGCCGGGTATAATCCCGACGAAACACCAATGATTGTAGACAGGCCCACCGCCAGCAAAACACTCACGACATTCAACCCGACATCGAAGGCCGGAATGAGTGACGACACGGCTGCACTGCCCAACCCTGCGATGAGAATGCCCGCCCCGCCACCCATCAGCGACAACATGACCGCCTCTGTGACGAACTGAAATAAGATTATGCCTTTAGGGGCACCAACAGCTTTACGCAGGCCAATTTCTTTGGTGCGCTCTGTAACCGTCACCAGCATGATATTCATGATACCAATGCCGCCCACGATCAGCGAAATGCCGGAAATGGTCGCCAGGAAGTACGTCAGGGTGCTTAAAATGCCGCCGAAAGTGTCCAGCAGGTCATCCTGCGTGGAGATGGTAAAGGTATCTTCACCAGCGAAGTCGATGTCGCGTTCTTCGCGCAGCACCTCTGTGATTTGCTCAACCATCGGCTCAATCGCGTCGTCGCTGCGCGCCCCCAACAGGATTTGCGTTACGACGCCTTCGCCCGTCACGCTGCGGTTGCTGGCTAACCGGGATTGGGCAGTTCGCATGGGCACAAAAATCGCGTTGTCCAGGTCCGCAAAGCCCAACCCACCCTGACGGTCCATCACGCCGATCACGCGAAATGGGATGCCGTCAATGCGGATGGACTGCCCTACCGGAAAGACCCCCGGCGGGAAGATGTTTTCGACAGTGGACGCGCCCAACACAGCCACACGGGCCACGCCTTCGTTGTCGGTTTCGTCAATATAGCGGCCAGCCACCACGTCGCGCCGCTCCACGCGAATGTAATCCTGAGTGATGCCGTAGATACTGGGGTCTGTCGTGCGCTCTTCATAGTTGACAGTTGGGCCGCTCACATCCACGAAGGCTGTTACGAAATCCGCATCCGGCACACGCAGCGGATCGTTGAGCGCGTCCAGGTCGCTTTGCGTCAGGTCTTCAAAGCCGCCCCGGTCGTCTTCTGCGCCGAACACGGCTACAAGGTTGGTGCCAATGGCAGTGAACTCGCCCACGACGTAGTTCTCAAACGCCCGCCCCACCGAAAGCAGCAGCACGACGGAAGAGACGCCAATAGTGATCCCAATCATTGTGAGGAAGGCCCGCAAACGATTGGAAACGATGTTGTTCACAGCCATACGCAGGGTTTCGACGTTGCTGCCAAACAGGTAAGACATAGCACTTATCCTCGTGGACTATTCCGTGCGTAGGGCGTCTATAGGGTTTTTACGGGCAGCCTGCCATGCTGGGTACAGGCCAAAGATGATGCCAATCGTGGCACTGACCCCCGTTGCTAAAATGATCGAGTCCATTTGTACAGACAGGTTGAGCGTATCCACGAGCGCCGTGCCCAAAAAGGCAAACGATACCCCCAGGGCAATTCCCAAAAAGCCGCCCAACAGTGACAGCACCACGCTTTCAATCAGGAATTGCAGCAGGATGTCTGCCTGTTTGGCACCGATGGCTTTGCGTATGCCAATCTCGCGGGTGCGCTCCGTGACAGAAACGAGCATGATGTTCATAATGCCAATCCCACCCACCAGCAGCGACGTGCTTGCAATCAACGCCAGGAAAATCGTCAGGTTCGCAGTGATGCTGTTCAGCGAGTCCAGCAGGTCGGACTGGTTAATGATGGTGTAGTCCTGTTCGCCGTCGAAGCGAATCTCGTGTGCCTCAAACAGATAATTTTCGATGGCTTGCACGGTAGCTGCGGTTTCATCCTTGTTGGCCGCTTGCAAATAAATTGCATCCAAGTAATAACCGCCATCACGGGTACGGGAGCGGTCTGGTGGGGCGAGGCGCTGCTGCGACGTGCTAATGGGAATGAAGATTGACCCATTGTCGCCCGTCAGGTTACTGGTTTCTTCCATCACACCAATGACGGTAAAAGCCGTGTCCAAAAAGCGTACTGTTGCGCCCACCGGATTAATCGTACCGTCGTCAAGTTCCCCGAATAGGTCTTCAGCCACATCCCAGCCCAACACCAGCACGCGGCTTTCTTCGTCAACATCGGCCTGGGCGATGAAGCGCCCCAACTGCGGGGCATACTCACGTAGTTCAACGTATGACGGGGTTGCACCATAGCTAATTTGATTGGAAACGCTTTCACTTTCGTAGACGAGGTTGCCGTTGAGGATGTGCAGCGGCGCAACGCCAGCGACGGTTGGCAATTCGGCTAGCTCAAGTGCCTCAATGCTCGTTAGTGGCTCAATGCGGTCACGGGTAGGGCTGTTGGGCGGTGACGAGAATACAGCCAACAAGTTAGAGCCGAGGCTGCTAAACTGATCGGCGATGAGGTTTTCTACACCGCGCCCCAGGCTAATTAGCCCGATAACGGAGCCTACGCCAATGATAATGCCCAGGGTAGTAAGAACTGCCCGAAGCCGATTTACGGCCAGGCTGATAAGTGCAATGCGTAGCGCTTCCATGAGGGGGTGCCTCCGATGTGGGAACCTGCGTGTGACAGTATGCTATGCGTCGCAGTCGTTCGGGGCGTGAACTTGGCGTGAAGGTTTGATGAACATAGCGGTATGGGGCACAACTTGTGCCCCCATTGGCGATGATTTAGTTGTATAACGCCTCGTCGCCGCCGTAGTACGTGTTTTTGAAGATAGATTCAAGTTCTGCGGCCTCGCTTGGGCGCTCAGCTTCACCCGCTACAAGCGGCTTCGGCACGGGCTGATCGGCGACCAGTTCGCCGTCGCGCAGCATAATCAGCCGTTTGGTATGGCGGGCTGTCCACGGGTCGTGCGTGACAAATACAACCGTGATGCCCTGTTCTTCGTTGAGGCGCTGGAAGATTTGCAGCACCTCTGTGCCGCTCTTGCTGTCCAGGTTACCTGTTGCCTCGTCTGCCAAAATCATAGCCGGTTCGTTGACCAGAGCGCGGGCAATGGCCACACGCTGCTGCTGGCCACCCGATAGCTCCGTTGGCAGGTGATCCATACGCCGTTCCAGGCCCACCGCCTTGAGTGCTTCCTGGGCGCGGGCGGTGCGATTCGGCACTCCGGCGTAAATCAGGGGTAACTCCACCTGGCGCAGCGCGGTTGTTCGCTTGAGCAGGTTGTAACTTTGGAAGACAAACCCGATCTTTTTATTGCGGATGCGGGCCAGATCGCGCTCACCCAACCTGGAAACGTCTACACCGTCCAGCAGGTACTCGCCAGATGTGGGCTGATCCAGGGCACCCAGGATATTCATAAACGTGGACTTACCCGACCCCGAAGGCCCCATGATGGACACGAACTCGCCCTCGTAGATTTTCAGGTTGACATCGCGCAGGGCATGTACTTCCATCTCGCCCATTTGATAGACCTTGCTGATGTTTCGCACGTCTATGATGACCTTCTGGCCAGTTTCATCTCGATTTTCTTGCTCTGCGGCGTCTGTGCCGCGATTAAATAGCTTGACCATGCTGGCCTGCTCTCCTTAACTTAGTTGACTTTACTACCCGCCGAAGACTTCACCCAGGCCCAACGACTCACGCGGCACCAGCACAATCCGCTGGCCGGGTTCCACGCCGGATGTAATCTCGCTGACTTCATTGTTACGTTCACCCAACGTGACGGGTATCTCCTCGAAGCGGCCTTCACCCCGCTGAACGGTAACAAATGCCTGCTGTGTCTCCCGGTCAATACGAATGAAGCGGTTAGGCACCACCAGCACGTCCTGAAGTTCGCGGGTGGTAATGGTTGCAGTCGTGCTCATACCCACGCGGATGTTGGCTTCTGTGGGCGCTACTTCCACGCGGGCACGATACACAACCGTCTCGGTGGCCTCGTCAGGGGTGATGGCGATGCGTTGGATGGTGCCAGTAATCTCGGCTTCTGGCAGGGCGTCTAGCCGCAGGGACACGGACTGCCCAATTTCGATGTCAACCACATCATTTTCATCAATGGCCAACTCCACATAGAACGTGCTGTTATCAACAACCTGAATAGCGGCTTCGGTAGTCGGCGGGTTTTCCCCAACGGTCAGGTTGGTCTGTGCCACCACCCCGTCGAAGGGCGCTACTAACTCGGACTGTTCCAGGGTAATTCGTGCGCGTTCGACGGCCAACTCAGCCTCTTCTAGCTGAATCTGAAAGCGCAGCAGTTCGATTTCATCAGGGCCGTTGAGCAGGTCTTCCAGGGCAATTTGTGCCTGGACGAGCTGCTGCTCAGCACTGGCAATCGCACCCAGGCCACCTCCCCGCTGTTCCAGCACCTCAATGTTGGTATCTGCGAGTTCAACGTCTGTTTCTGCATTGAACACGCCGCGCTCCGTGTCGATGATGTCTGGCAGGCCGCCCCGGAACTGTGGGTCAAAGGCGTTTTTGTTATCCCGGTTCAACTGGGCCTGCCACAGGGCGTTGCGGGCGAGGTCGGCCTGCACCCGTGCGATTTCAATTTGCTGCGATGTTGGGCCAGTGCCCGCTGCCGGGACGGAAGCCTCCGCAGCAGCCACGGCGGCTTCCGCAGCGGTAACTTCTACCTCGCGTGGCGGCTCGATGAGGGCCTCAAGCGCCAACTGCTGAAGTTCTAACGCGATTTCGGCTTCGCGTAGGGCGGCTTGTAAGTCTTCTGCACTCAGGCGGGCCATCACTTCACCGCTCTGAACCGAGTCTCCTTCCTGCACCGTGACTTCTGACACGGGCGCGGATAGCTGGAAGTCCAGGTCTACTGAGCGTTCAGGTTCGATAACGCCGGTTGCCGTTACGGTCACCACAATGGCGTCAGGCTCAACCGTGAACTCGTCAATGATTTCACCTTCAGAATTTTGCTGTGCCAGGGCGCTGTGTGGCATCATTAGAATGGCAAACGCCGCAACCAGCAGGCCGGTTATGTGTCGTTTAGGCATGTTAGTCTCCGAATAGGCTGGCTTGGTTGCCGCTTAAATCAGCACGGATGACATCGCCGGCGGTCAAGCCGCTGGTGACTTCGCTGAAGGACTCCCCGCGCAAGCCCAGCACAACAGACACCTCTTCAAAATCCTGCGTTTCAGGATTTTGCACTTCTACAAAGGCTTCGTTGGTGCGCCGGTCCAGCCGGATGTAAGCATTGGGTACGCGAACCACGCCCTGGCGCTGGTTGACGATGATGTTGGCTTCCGCTGTCATACCCACGCGCACCAGCGGGTTTACGTCCAGCAGCTCAATTTCCGCGTCATAGTTGACGATGCCCGCTGCCGTTTGCGTGCCAACGAGCGCCACTTTTGCCAATCGGGCGGGCAACCGCTCATCGGACAGCGCATCAATTTCCACGTTAGCGGGCATCCCCGGCTCAATTTGCCCGATGTCAATCTCATCGACTTCAACCGTCACGCTGAGCGGGTCAACGTCCACCATTTGCACTACGGCCTGCCCCGGCGCTATCAGGCCGCCCGGCTCCACGTCAATACGAGAAACATACCCCTCGAACGGTGCCCGGATTTCGGTTTTTGAAAGGTCGGTTTCGGCGCTTTGCAGGCGTGCTTCTGCTTGATCGACGCGCACCTGTGCCTGCTCAAGTTCAAGCTGCGTCGGCCCGGCCAGCACCGTCTCCAGGTCAGCTTGAGCCTGTAGGTAAGACAGGTATGCCGCGTTGGCACCCGCATAGTCGCCGGTTTGCAGGTCTTCCAGTTGCAAACGAGCGACTTCCAGGTTGAACGACGCCTGACCAATTTGCGCGTCTGCCAGGTCTACCTGCTCTTGCCGGTCAAACTCACCGCCCAGGATGCGGCGCTCATAGGCCGCGTCCAGGTCACGCTGTGCCTTTTCGATTTCGAGCTGTGCGGACTCAATTTCTGCCGGGTTTGCCGTAAATGACGCCCCGCGATAGGCCCCCAGGGCAGCATCAACGTTGGCTTCGGCCAACCGGATGTCGTCGGCATCCACGGGGCCTTCAAGTTCGTCCAGGTCGATTTCCTGCCGTTCCAGGTTTAGCACGGCTTCATCGTAGGCGATGCGCTGAGTGTCATTTTCAACCCGCATCAACAGTGTGCCTTCCGCAATGTAGTCCGTCTCTTTGACGAACACCTCCGCAATCCGTCCGCTGACAGTGAAACTTAAATCTACGGTTTCGTCCGCTTCAATTGTGCCCACTGCGGATACGACCTCAACCACGTCGCCAGTTTCTGTGACGAAAAAGTCAAAATTTGCTTGATTGTTCGCACGGGGTCCCCCACCCTGCGGCGCGTTCGCTTGCAAATAGAAAAATGCAAGCGGTGTGATGACAGCAACCGCTGCGAATACAATCAACGTGCGTCTGATTGGCATAATACTCCTTTCAGGTTGTTGCTGAATTTCCTAACGATACACCTGAACAGAGGGTACCGTTATTTCATGGCAAAGCATATATGTCTGCTGTCATGATTCAATTGTGTGCTACATAACCTGTACGCGCAGCAGATAAGCCAGGTTGCACTCCAACACTCTGATATGCTATGCCTGTACACAATGACGTGTCAACGTAATGCCTAATGAATAAATCCACCGATTTTAGCGGTGTGACGCGCCAGATGAGCGATAGATAAGCATTGATGCACCTCCCTGCTGTACGTTACTGGACTGTCCTAGCATTCCTGTCATCGCATTGAACGATATTGAATCTCATTAAAGCCTCATTGTATCTGCTTGGCAACGGCTTGTGGCTCGTATAAAATGAGACGGTGTATCAATAAAGCCCGTAAATGTGTTTCCAGGGAGAGAAGTACGAATGAAACAAATGATCCGATTGATTTTGGGGCTGATGGTTGTGATGGCCTTTGGGATCGCTACCGCTCAGGATGACCAGGCCGACCGCCTCCAGATTGTTGCCAGCTATTCGATTTTACAGGATGTTGTGCAGAATGTGGCTGGGGATGCTGCGGATGTGAGTGTGGTTATGCCAGTGGGTGCCGACCCACACACGTTCGAGCCGACCCCCCGTGACCTGACGGCAGTTGCGGATGCCGATGTTGTGTTCACCAACGGTGCCCTGTTCGAGGAAGGGCTGCTGGAAGCCATCGAAAATGCCGATACCGACATAAGCATCATAGAGGTTTCTGCCTGTGTGAACATCATCCCGTTTGGGGCGGCTGGCCACGCTCACGGTGAGGGTGAAGACCACGACCATGAGGGCGAAGAGATGGCTATGGCCGAAGAGGGTGAAGATCACGACCACGAAGAGGGTGAAGACCACGACCACGAAGAGGGTGAAGATCACGACCACGAAGAAGGTGAAGACCACGACCACGAAGAAGGTGAAGATCACGACCATGAGCATGAGGGCGAAGCCGTTGCGATGATGACGGGGGACATGTCTGCTATTGCCGCAATGTGTGCAGAACACCAAGCTCAGTATGACGCCATACATGACCTGCGCCACGATGAAGAGCATGAGAGCGAAGGCGAAGAAGTGGCCAGGGTCGAAGAAGACCATGAGCATGAGCATAGCTCATCCATTGCCCTGGGGCCGTTGTACACCCTGGATTGCAGTGCCGGTCACGGCCATGAGCATGAGCATGAGGACGAAGACGACCACGAAGAAGACGAAGCGCATGACGAGGGTGAAGAACATGCCCACGAACACGGCGAGGGTAGCTGCGACCCGCACGTTTGGATGGAGCCGCACAACGTGATGCGCTGGACGATGGTTATCCGCGATACGCTGATCGCTATAGACCCGGCCAACGCCGCCACTTACGAAGTGAACGCCGCTGCTTACCTGTTCGAGCTGGACAACCTGATGCACGATAGGGTCATGCCGTCGGTTGAAACCATCCCCGAAGAGAATCGCGTGCTGGTCACCAACCACGAGTCGATGGGCTACTTCGCAGCTCGCTTCGAGTTTGAAGTCGTGACCACGCTGATTCCGGGCGGGGCAACCGGTGTTGAGCCGAGCGCTGCCGACGTTGCAGAGGTCATTGACCTTATCAACGAGGAAGGTGTGCCCGTCATCTTTGCTGAGACGACTGTGAGCGACGAAGTGGCCGAGCAGATCGCGGCGGAGACCGGTGCCGAAATTGTCACGCTGTTTAGCGACTCCCTGAGTGGTGAAGACGGCCCGGCAGCCACTTACGTTGACTACATCAGCTACAATGTCACAGTCATTGTTGAGGCCCTGGATGGGGAAATGGTCGCAGAGTAAGCACTGCCATATCTCCTAACCCGGTCGAACAACTGAATACCCTCGCAAAGGCAGCCTGTTGATGGTCTGCCTTTGTGGTGTTGAATTAGGAGACGTAACGAACGCAATGCAATCTCTCAAAACTGAACCGCTCATTGACTTCAACGAAACCCGGCGACCGCACGTTGCCCTGGACGTTAACAACGTATCAGCGGGCTATCCCGGTGACCGCTACGCGATTGAAAACATGACTTTTTCCGTCAAGGCGGGGGAGCGCGTGGCCGTGATCGGGCCGAATGGGGCTGGCAAAAGCACGTTGTTCAAAGCGATTGTTGGCCTGGTGCCGTTCACACGCGGGCATATTTCTATTCACGGCGAAGACTGCCGGACGAGCCATAACATGGTGGGCTATGTGCCGCAGCACGGTGAAATAGACTGGTCCTTCCCGGTTACGGTGCGGGATGTGGTGATGATGGGCCGCACCCGTCAGATTGGCTGGCTGCTGCCGCCGCTTCGCAAAGACCGGCAAGCAGTGACAAAACTGCTGGATAAGCTAAGCCTATCATCTATGGCAAATCGGCAGATTGGCGAACTAAGCGGTGGACAGCGGCGGCGGGTCTTCATTGCGCGGGCACTGGCCCAGGAAACAGATGTGCTTTTGATGGATGAGCCGTTCACAGGTGTGGATACGGCTGCTGAGCAGGAAATTATGCGAACGTTGGACCTTCTGACCGAGAGTGGCATCACAATTTTGCTGGCCACCCACAACCTGAGCCGTGCCGCTAAATCTTTTGATAAAATGCTGCTGTTAAATCGCCAAGCGCTTGCCTATGGCACACCGAAAGAGGTCATGACGCCGGATATACTCAGCCGCGCCTATGCCAATGCAATTCAGATGTATGAAGATGACAGGAACACATTCATGATTGCTGACGAACACGGCTGCGGAGACTGAATCGACATGGAAATGGATTTAATGAACCTGCTGCTGGAACCCCTGTCGTATGTTTTCATTCGGCGTGGGTTGCTGGCCCTTGCAATCGTTGGCGGGCTAAGTGCGGTGGTCGGGTGCTTTGTTGTGGTGCGGGGCATGGCCTTCTTTGGGGATGCGTTGGCTCACACGATCTTGCCAGGGGTTGCGCTGTCTTATACGGCTAGCGGGGGCAGCCTGGGGAGCAATCTGTTTGTTGGTGGGCTGGGTGCCGGGATCGTGTCGGCGCTTGTCATTGCGTGGATGACCCGTGACAATCGCCTCAAGGAAGACACGGCAATCGCTCTCGTATTTGTAACCATGTTTGCATTGGGTATCGTGCTGATTAGCACCCAGCAGAATTACAGCGTCGATCTGGCACATATCCTGTTTGGCAGCATCAACGGCATCAGCCGCAATGATCTGTTCATTATGTCGGGGCTGGCAGCGGGTGTGCTGTTGGTCATTGGTGCGCTGTACAAGGAATTTGTCATCATCAGCTTTGACTTGAGCCTCGCCCACACGCTCAAGCTGCCGGTGGAGGCACTGCGCGTGCTGCTGCTGGTGCTGATTGCCGTAACTATTGTGGCCAGTTTGCAAGCAGTGGGCATCGCCCTGATGCTGGCCTTGCTCATTGCCCCGGCAGCAACTGCCCGCCTACTGGTCAACCGGATGCACTGGATGATCTTGCTTTCTGCGTGGATCGGCACCATCAGCGGTATCGTTGGATTTTATCTGTCCTACTACCTGGACGTGCCGTCCGGTGCTGCCATTGTTCTAACGATGAGCAGTGTCTTCGCAGGGGTATTTATCGCCCAGAAGGTCGTCCAACAGGTGCGTGTTATGTTCCCTTCGGGCGATGATTCGACGGCGGTTGCCAAGCGTCAGTCCGTTATAGAGTGACCCCGCACGGGTGAACCTGTATGCCCATCGCGTTGAACATAGCGGCTTTGGCGGCCATCGCGTTGTCGGCTTCACTGGCTGAAGGCGCATAAGCGACATTCAAGTGATTGGCTTTGTGGCGGGCCATCATCTGGTCGCGGGTGACGCCATGCAGAACCGCGTGCATAATGGGCCACTGCGGTGTGGTGGCCTGCCAGCGGCGCTCTGTCTCTGCCTGTGGCAGTTCCACAACGGTGGCCCGGCCCATATCTACGTGTAGCGCACCGTTCATGACGTAAACACGGCTCCACACGATTTCACCCGGTTTGCTAACGCCCTTCAGGGTGCCGCCACCAAATGGGAAGTACATTGGTGGTTGGCGCTCGCTTGACGCTCCGGCATAGCCGCCAATAAAATGTGACGCAGGCGCAGCGCCAGAAATCAAGAACACCCACACGAAATCATCTACGCCATCTCCCGTGTAGTGCTCTCCCCAGCGGATGTCGTGTAGTGTTGTCGCCGGGTCAAAACCAAGTGCCGTCCAGATGCGATTTGTCACCAGAGCATCCACAGCAGCGCCCTCGTCAACCTCGTTAAAGTGCGGCACTGCCTGGCCGGGGAATAGCTCGGTTCTGTCTAGCATGTGGTAGACGGGCGGGCGGTCTACGTTGTTTAACAATCCTTCAACAAGGTCGCTGGCAGGCGTCATATCTTTAAGGCCTTGCTGATATTGAATGCCAATCGCATCACAGCCAAAATCGTGGGCAATACGAACGGCAGCAATGTACATCTTGAGCTGCTCGTGAACTTGACCGTTGGTGAGTTCGGTTGCTTCATTTGTGCCTATCGCAAAAGCAACACCTTTCTCGTCCAACCAGCGGCGGCAGGCTTGCGCTTCCTCGTCGCTCACGTCACGCATTCCTGCCACCAGCGCAGACTGGCTCAGGCGCTCTTTGTAGATGCCAGTCGGGTTGAGCAGCTCATCATCAATGATGGCGTTGTACATGCCCATGCAGCCTTCATCAAAAATACCAAGAATGGCTTTTTCGTGCTGGAGCTGGCGGGCAAGCGATTGACCCATTTCAACTGCATCAATAGGCAATTGCACCAGCACGAAGTCACGCACATGCGATGTATCGTGGGTGACTTTGCCTTCGCTAACCCACTGGCGTAGGCCATTGCGGAAGTCGTCATCTGTGAAGTCTTTACTCCATAGGGTGCTATATGTGATGCCCGCTTTAGTCAGCGAACCGTTCAGGTTGAGCATTCCAACGAGTCCAGGCCACTGCCCACTCCAATTGGCAACGGTCAAAATCGGGCCACGGTGGGAGCGCAACCCGGCAAGAACGTGATGGCTGTACTGCCAGACAGACTCCGCCACGATGAGGGGCGCGTTGGGATGAATCGTTTTGAACACGTCCATGCCCATTCGCTGGCTGTCGATGAAGCCGTGTTCTTTCTCCCCGTCGTATATATGGGCACGTTTGATTGTCCAGCCTTCGGCTTCAAAGGCAGCAGTCAGGCGCTGTTCCATGTCTTGTTGGGTAGGCCAGCAAACCCGATTGGCCGATAGGCGTGAGTCTCCACTAGCAACCAGAATAGCTTCGTTTTTGGCTGGTGGTATAAGATTGTTGACAGCCATAGGTGTACTTGTCTCCTGAAATGGCGTTTTAAGTAAGATGGAAGTCTTTTATCTACGTTATCATAACGCCAAACCGTATATTGGTGATAGCATTGCCCCCCAGATGCACAACGAAGAAGCAGAAACAAAAACAGCCAGCGGGGTTAGCCGTTGGCTGTGGGGTATTGCGTTATCAGTGCTGCTTGTGGCACACCACCGCCTGCCCGCAGGGGTGAATGCCAAACCGTAGCGCTGCCAGTCAAGTAGATTTGGGGTTGGCGGCGGCGTACTCTCCCACACCGTCTCCAGTGCAGTACCATCCGCGCTCACAGGCTTAACTGCCGGGTTCGGAATGTCACCGGGTGGACCCCCGCGGCTCTAGCCACCAACATCACGTCTCTTTTCCTCGCACGCGCTGTCTCGGTTTGGCGCTCACCCCCGCGCACACGCGGCGGCTTTACGCCCGAAAACATCGTCTCTCACTTTAGCATTCCTGCCGACTTTGGCCTTCAACAGCCCGCTTCCCCGCATCACACAGAGAGGCGCTGCATAAAAAAGCCCTCGACCATTAGTACGGCTCAGCTCCACACATTGCTG
>DAOTTY010000131.1:0-8677 GCA_034437575.1 Anaerolineae bacterium
CGGCGTGAGCGCAACCAGTATCAAGCCAACAGCGAGGCAGGCCAGCGCCGCCTGCGCCACCCGATGCTCCCCAAATTTCCGCGTCCACTTGCCGATGTAATAGCCCTGTACAATTACCAGCTGGATCGCCTGCTTCACCCTCTCGATTTTCAGGCCCGTTTTGTTTCATCCACCAAGCAGCAGACACTCCACAAGGTCAGCCGCTATCTGCGCAACAATCGCGCCCACATGGATTACCAAACTTATCTGGCATGTGGTTTCCCAATTGGCACTGGTGTCATTGAGGGCACCTGTCGGCATCTGGTTAAGGATCGCTTCGAGCAGACAGGAATGCGCTGGTCGAAGGATGGCGCTCAACACATGCTCGATTTGCGAGCCGTCTGGGTCAACGATGATTGGGACGCGTTTCAACAGTTTCGACGCGAGCAGGCTCATCACGAGCGCTACGGTAAGGTGGCTCATGCCTCAGACGGAGATGCGCTCGCGGCATGACCCTAAAATGCAAAGTAGCCACACCCGTCTAATTTCGAGTTGCGCCCGCCACCTGTCTCGCGCTGACGATCTGCACGATTTAAGCGTTCGTATGATATACATCGCATAATGTATCACTTCACTCTATTGTGAAGGTTTATCTACTCGCTACCCTGACCGGGCTACACCCGTCACCTGCGCTAGCCGCTGCTCAAACGAGCGTTGATGATGTCAATGACGGCGGGTACATCCGCAATGGCATCAACAACGTAGTGCGCCCCGGCACGGTAGAATTTATCGTAGATCGGGGCGAGTTTCTGTTGGCGTTCGTCAGCAGACAGGCTCTCGGCATCTTGCTGTGGCAGGCCGAGTTCATTGCCTGTCATGGCAATGCCAATCGTCCATGTGCCTGCGTTAAGCCCCGCCTCAATATCTGCAACGGTATCCCCGATTTTGACAACGCTTGCCATTGGGTAAATCCCCATTTGCTCCATGTTGTGATAGATCAGCCAGGGGGCAGGGCGGCCTTTACTCACCTGATCGGATGTAATGAGGCAGTCCGGGGCGTAGCCTTGTTCAGCGGCGGCGGGGGTGACTTTGGCCATCATCTCGGCAGTGTAGCCCGTTGATGAGCCGATTTTGAGGCCGCGCTCGCGCATGGCGTCAATAGCACTGGCCACACCGGGGATGAGCGCGTTGTAATCTTCGATGACCGCCAGTTGGCGCGGGATAAACGCCTGAAAGATCGTTTCAACGTCGTCGTCGGTGGGGGCAGTGCCATGCTGGGCAATCCAGCGCTCGGTGACCGCAGGCATGGCCATTACAGCCGCGATGTGGTCACGCTTGTACAGGCCCATCGGTGTGCGGGCTTCTTGAAGCGTGACCGCCACGCCGTGCGCCCGAAAGCCCTCGACAAAGACCATCGTCGGCGCAAAGCAGCCATAATCGACAGTTGTTCCCGCCCAGTCCAGCACGGCGGCTTGCAGCGGCCCGGTGTAGGTGCGTTGATAGCGGTAGTGCATGGTTACTTCCCCTGTGGTGAGATAGCAATGGGTAGGGTGACGTTCATCTGTATGAGAACGTCGCGGATGGCGTCGGCAAGGGCGGTCATATCCTGCGGATACAGCCGACCAATATTACCGATGCGGAAGCAGTCCGCGCCTGTGAGTTTGCCAGGGTAGATGACAAAACCGCGTTCGCTAAGCCGGTCATAAAACGTGGCGAAGTCAAAGTTCGCGTCCTCCGGGTCGTGATACGTTGTAATGATGTAGCTTTGCAGTTCCGGGGGCAGGTAGGGCCGCAGCCCAATGCCTTGCAGCGCGGTGTTCAATGTCGTGTGGTTCGCTAAATAGCGTTTCGCCCGACCGAGTACCCCGCCTTCGGCCTCAAGCTCATCTAGCGCGGTGCGGAACGCCAGCATACTCTGCACCGGGGGTGTATAACGGAACTGGCCAGTTTGCTCCAGGGTTTGCCACTGGGCGTACAGGTCCAGGCTGAGGGTGCGGGCATTGCCTGCGGTGCGCTGGAGAGCTGCCGTGTTGGCAATTACGAACGAAAAGCCCGGCACGCCTTCGATGCACTTATTGGCAGATGACACCAAATAGGTGATGCTCAGTTCGGCCACGTCTATGGGCACCGCCCCAAAACTGCTCATCGCATCCACGATGAGGGTGCAGCCCTGCGCGTGAACCACGTTTGCGATTTCTGCCAGCGGGTTCAGAATGCCCGTGGTCGTTTCACAGTGGACGACAACCACTGCTGTAATCGCGGGATTGGCTTTCAATACGGTGTCAATGTCGGTGGCCGCCGGCTGCGTATTTTCTGGATAGGCCAGGACTTGGTGGGCAATGCAGTGTACCTGGGCCATTTGCACAATGCGCCGCCCGTAAGCACCATTCACAACAATCAGCAGGTGGTCATCAGGGCCGGGCACGGAAGAAATGACCGATTCGATGCCGAATGTGCCGCTGCCCTGCATTAGAACAGTGGTGAATGCGTCGCGGTTGTTTGCAGTGGCCAGTGCCGTAAGGCGCTTACGAATGTCCGCAATGGTGTCGATAAATTCGGCATCACGTGAGCCGAGGTCATGCTGTTGGGCAGTTTTGACCGCCGGGCTGGTCGTCAGCGGCCCCGGTGTAAAAAGCAATTTAGCCTGTAGTGGCAACATATTCCTCCAGAATAAATGTTGGTGAGAGAACGTGCGGGATGATAGCACCAAAATGACCGAATGGGCATATCTGGCTGTGTTTTGTGCCCGAACTTAAATAACCATCACCCATCTCTTAAATATTTTTTAAAAAGAGCGAAGTAAAAATGTCTTGGGCAAGGGTAAACCGCTTGCCTAAATGTATTTCACGATTTGTTTTAGTGAGGAGAGACGTACCTATATGCGTAAGACCGCAGCCGTTATCGCATCTTTCGTGATGCTACTGGCAGTTTCTGTCGCTACTGTTAGCGCCCAGGATTGCCCGGCATCAACCGTCGCCGACCCCGCCGGAGTCGCCCCGGGTGAGTGGCCGTTTCAGTATGAATTGGCCGAATACGAAGCCGCCGCAAGCTGCACGCTCACGCTCGGCGAAAACCCCAACATCGCTGACCTGAACGCACGAATTGGCGGTAACCCCGACTTGCCCGCTGTTGCTGAGCGCCTTCCAGCAGAAGCACTGGTTTACCAGCCGTTTGATCAGATCGGTACCTACGGCGGTGTCTTAAATGGCCTGTCCAACGCAACCGAATCTGGCACGTCTGACTTGCTGAGCGTGCGTCACGTTAACCTTGTTGCTTACTCAAGCGACCTGCAAACTATCGTTCCGAACATCGCCACAGGGTGGGAGTGGAACGAGGACTTCACCGAACTGACCATCTTCCTGCGTGAAGGCCACAAGTGGTCTAACGGTGCCCCGTTCACAGCGGCTGATGTTGAGTTCTGGTACAACGAAATCATCCTGAACCCCGATGTTTATGAAACGACGCCGAGCCTGTGGCTGGTTTCTGGCGAGCCGATGACCGTCACCGCTGTTGACGACACCACCGTCCTGTTTGAGATGCCGGTGGCTGCGCCCAACTACCTGTCCAACTTCGCCACCACCTACGCCCAGCCGTTCCAGCCGAAGGCGTTCTTTGAGGCCGAGGCCGAAGCGCGTGGCCTGACCATCGCCGAAGTTGCCGACATCTACTATCGTGGCTCCGACTGGAAGGACGTGCCGTCCCCGCTGCTTGACGGTGCTTCTGACCGTGTTGCACCAACCCTGGAAGCCTACATC
Source organism: Anaerolineae bacterium (assembly GCA_034437575.1). Classification (GTDB taxonomy): domain Bacteria; phylum Chloroflexota; class Anaerolineae; order Aggregatilineales; family Phototrophicaceae; genus DAOTTY01. Next base: position 3,735 of record DAOTTY010000131.1, read on the forward strand.
CTGGTGGAAGAAAACACCGAAGGCCGCAGACTGGTTGCTAACCCTTACTACCACATTGTAGACACACAGGGCAACCAGCTTCCCTACATCAATGAAATTGACGAAGACTACATCCCGGACGCCGAAGTGCGTAGCCTGCGCATCACCAACGGTGAAGTAGACTACAAGAGCCAGAACGTGTTCATTGCCGACTTCCCGCTTTATGCTGAAAACCAGGAAAACGGCAACTACACGGTTGAACTCGTTCCGGGCCTGGGCACCAGCGTGTTCTACAGCTTCAACGTGAACCACAAGGACGAGGGCCTGCGCGAAATCTTCAGCGACCTGCGCTTCCGCCAGGCGATGTCTGTTGCCATTGACCGCAACGAAGTCAACGAAATTGTGTATCTGGGCCAGGGCACCCCGCAGCAGTCCGTCCCGGCAGAAGCCAGCACGGTTCCCTTCGTGGCGGAAGAAAACCTGACCGCCTTCACCCAGTTCGACCCCGAACTGGCCAACAGCCTGCTGGACGAAATGGGCCTGGAAGATGTGGACGGCGACGGCTTCCGTGAACGCCCGGACGGTGAGACGCTGGTGATCCAGCTTGTGTTCTCCAACCAGGGTGGCCCGGTTCGCCTGCACGAACTGGTTGAAAGCTACTGGGAAGCTGTTGGCATCCAGGTAGAAGCCCGCGAAGTAACCTCTGACGAGTACCGCGAAGAGGGCAACAATAACAACCTGGACGTGACCACCTGGCAGAACGACGGCACAACGGGGCCGTTCATCGTGTCTGACACGCAGTCTTTGGTGCCGCCGTTTGGCGACTTCTTCAACCCCGGCACGGGCTTTGAGTGGGCAAGCTGGCTTGCAACCGACGGGGCTGAGGGCGTGGAGCCGCCGGAAGATATTCTGCGCGTGGTGGAACTGTCCAACCAGTTTACGCAGTTCCCGCTGGGCAGCGAGGCCAGCAATGAAATCGGTGCCGAAATCGTGGACCTTCACGTAGACAACCTGTGGAAGATTGGCGTTGTGGGCAGCATTCCGGTGCCGGTTGTACACCACAACAACGTGGGCAACTTCCCCACCTTCAGTGCCAAGTCCTACGACTACTACTGGTCTTACCCGTACCGCCCGGCACAGTGGTTCCTTAACGAGTAATTTAGAGCCATTTCGCACAGGATTCCGTGAAATCCTAACACACGGGGGCCACGACCACAGCCAGTCGTGCCCCCAATACCCGTTAATTGTGCAGGACGTTCCCCTATGATTAAATTCATCCTCCAGCGATTTTTGGGCTTCGTACTGACCATGCTGGCCGTGTCGGTCATGGTCTTTGTCATCATGGAGTTGCCGCCCGGTGACTACGCAGAGCGCTACGCCTTCCGTAAATTTTCGGGGGGGGGCACAACGGTAACAGAGGCGGACATTCAAAACATTCGCGTCGAACTGGGCCTGGATAAGCCGCCGACGGCCCGCTACCTGGACTGGATCACGGGCATTATTTTGCGGGGTGACTTTGGCGCGGCCTTCGCCTTCGAGACATCGGTGAATGTGGTGTTGGGGCAGCGCATCTGGCTAACGCTAGCGATTCTGCTTGGCACACTGCTGATTACGTACCTTGTATCCATCCCCATCGGCATTTTCGCGGCCATCAACCGCAGCAGCACGGCTGACTATTCGCTGACGGTGTTTAGTTACCTGGGGCTGGCCCTGCCTAATTTTTTGCTGGCGCTGGTGCTGCTATACATTTCGGTAACGGTGTTTGATACCAGCGTAGGCGGGTTGCTTTCCCCAGAATTTGAGGACGCTCCATTCAGTTTGGCAAAGCTGTGGGATATGCTGACGCATCTGTTCCCGGCGACAGCGGTGCTAGCGTGGTCGGCAACGGCGTTCCAATTGCAGACGGTACGCGCCACCATGCTGGACGAGATTAACAAGCTATCGGTAACGGCGGCGCGGGCGCGGGGCATCAGTGAAACGCGGGTGATGCTCAAGTACCCGGCGCGGTTGGCGATCAACCCGGTGGTTAGCACCATTGGCTTCGACATCAACCGTATTTTTTCTGAATTGCCGATTGTGGCACTGGTATTGGGCATCCCGGAGTTGGGCGAACTGTTGATTTCGTCTTACATTGACGCGGATATGTTCGTGGCCGGGGCGATACTGCTCATATTGACGTTCATAATCGTGTTTATGAATTTTGTTTCTGACATTTTATTGGTCGCGCTGGACCCCCGCGTGCGCCTGATGAGGAGCTAAGCCGATGACGACTGTTGCCCCTAAAAACCCCACGTTAGGCACAAGTGCGCTGGAACACAAAGAGTCTGAGGCGGCACTCCGGTATTATTCCGCAACGCAGTGGCAGTTGATCTGGTGGCGCTTCCGGCGGCATCGCAGCGGTGTGGTGGCGGCCTTTGTTCTGCTGTTTATGGGCGTAACCAGCACCTTTGCCGAGTTCTTCGCCCCGTACAGCGGTACCACCCGTGAGCGAAGCTATCTTCTAGGCCCGCCACAGCTCCCGCGCTTCTGGAACGAGGATGGGTTTTCGTTGCGCCCGTTTGTGCCCGGTACCGTCACCGAGCGGGACCCGGTTACGCTGCGCTCGATTACCGTGATTGACCCATCTGTGCGGCGGTATCTTCAGTTTTTTGTGCAGGGTGAAGACTACAAAGTGCTTGGCTTATTCTCAAGCAATCGCCACTTCTTCGGCGTGTCTGAGGGGACGATTCACCTGTTTGGCACGGATGAACTGGGCCGCGACATCTTCAGCCGCACGATCATTGCCACGCGCACCTCGCTGTCGATTGGTATTTTGGGCGTGATAATTGCGTTTGTGTTGTCGCTCGTTATCGGCGGGGTTGCGGGCTACTTCGGCGGGTGGATTGATTACGCGATTCAGCGCTTTACCGAGATTGTGCGCGTGATTCCGGTGATTCCGTTGTATATGGGCCTGGCAGCAACGTTCCCAGTGGACTGGTCCAGCCAGGAAGTATATTTTGCGATGACGCTGGTACTGGGCCTGGTGGGCTGGCCCACGCTGGCGCGGCGCATCCGGTCACAGTTGCTTACCCTGCGCGACGAGGATTATGTGGTGGCGGCCCGGCTGAGTGGGGCGAAACCGCATCGGGTTATCGGGCGGCACCTGCTGCCAGCGTTTACCAGCTACATCATCGTAGACCTGGTGATCTCGTTCCCGTACATGATCCTGTCGGAAACAGCGCTCAGCTTTATTGGCCTGGGCCTGCGCCCCCCGGCGATTAGCTGGGGCATTTTGCTGCAAGACGCGCAAAACATCCGCGCCATTGAGCAGGCCCCCTGGCTGTTCATCCCGGCGGTGTTTGTGGTGCTGGCTGTGTTGGCATTTACACTGTTGGGCGACGGCGTCCGTGATGCCGCAGACCCTTATACGGAAGGTGGGCGTTAAATCATGACCATGCAGCACACGAACACAAACGAAGCAGCGGTCAACAGCCATCCAGATGCCGAGACGATTTTGGAAGTGAACAACCTGCGCGTGGCCTTCAGGACTGACGAAGGGCTGGTGCAGGCCGTCGATAGCGTGGACTTCACCGTGCGGCGCGGGCAAACATTGGGGATTGTGGGGGAAAGTGGCAGCGGCAAAAGCGTCAGCACGAAGGCGCTGATGCGCTTGCTGCCCCCCAACGCGGTGATTGCCCCCGAATCGCAGATCATTTTGCACAAAACGGACGGCCCCCCTGTAGACATTACCCAACTGAAATCGACAGGGCGCGAAATCCGGTCGATTCGTGGCAATGAAATTGCGATGATCTTTCAGGAACCGATGGCGTCATTTTCGCCGGTATACACCATCGGCAACCAGATCACCGAAGCGATTCGCGCCCATCGCAAGGTCAGCCGCAAAGAAGCGCGTGAAATCGGCGTGGATATGCTGGCCAGGGTGGGCCTGTCTAACCCGGCGCAGCGCTTCGACCAGTACCCGTTTGAGCTTTCTGGCGGGATGCGCCAGCGAGCGATGATTGCCACCGCGCTCAGCACAAACCCATCACTGCTCATCGCAGACGAGCCGACGACTGCGCTGGACGTAACCATTCAGGCCCAGATTTTGCGGCTGATGGCCGACCTGCAAGATGAGTTCAACATGGCGATTATCTTCATCTCGCACGACCTGGGCGTTATCAGCAAAGTGGCGGACGACATTGCGGTGATGTACCTGGGCCGCGTCATTGAACACGGCACCACCCGCGACCTGATTGCATCACCCAGGCACCCTTACACACAGGCCCTACTCAACGCCATCCCGCGTATTGAGACCCTGCACGCCCGTTTGCAGCCCGTCGGCGGGGACATTCCAGGGCCGATGAGCCGCCCGCCGGGGTGTGCGTTTCATACGCGCTGCCCGCAGGCCATTGCCGGTCGCTGCAATGTAGACCAGCCGCCTGCCTACCACATCAATAAGACGCACACCGTCTCTTGTTTCCTGTATGAAGATTGGCCAGGGGGTGACGCATGATCGGCATCAACGAAATCATTGCACTGGTTATCAGTTTGGTGGTGCTGGTGAGCGGCTGGCGCATCTTCCAGAGGGCGAACAAACCTGGGTGGCATGTGTTACTGCCCATCTACAATACCGTTATCTGGATGGACGTGGTGCAGTTCCCACGTTGGTTGGCGCTGCTTCCGGTCGGGGCGGCTATTGGTGGCGTGCTGCTGGGCACGGGCATCGAATTGTCATTCACGGTTCAGGTGGCCGTGTTCTTGTTCATTGTGGCGACGGTGGCGCTGCAAGTGATCCACAGCGTTTTTCTGGCACGGGCCTTCGGGAAAGGCGTGGGGTTTGCTGTGGGGTTAATGGTACTGCCGGTGGTGTTTTTGCCGCTGCTGCGTTCACTGATGCGAAGTACGCCTACACGTTTGACCTGGACAGAATCCAGTATGCTGTTGACCCGAACATCCTGCTGCGGGTGGATGACCTGCGGGTGTAC
>DAOTTY010000132.1:0-7056 GCA_034437575.1 Anaerolineae bacterium
CGGCGGCGCATCCCCGGCTGGGTGGTTACGCTGGCCGTCGGGCTGGTGCTGGTGCTGCTGGCCGGGGTTGTGCTGGTAAACCCGCTGGGCTTCGCCACCAACGCCCCCGCCGATACCAGCGCAAGCGCCCCTGCGACCTTCCCCGGTGCCCGCCTCGTTGAAACGGACGCCTACCGCATTACTGTGCCGGACGCCTGGGTGCCGGAAGGCGAACCGCAGCCCTACATCCCTATTGAAGAAGCAGGCGCTGTCGGTGGGGTCAGGTCTATGTGGGCCGACAACGCCGAAACCGCCTTCGTGACGCTGGCGCTGCTCCAGGCGGACCCGACTGTGGTGTTTGAACAGGACGTGGCCGCTTATGTTGAAGGTGAATACACCGCGACTGACGGCCTGAGCCTGATCGACAATCAGCGCTTCCCGGATGGGTCGGTGCGCTACAGCTATCGCGCAGCCACCCTGATGGGCTTCCCCGCCGGGCAGTTGGATGCGTTCTTCCTGCCGCGTGGCGACGTGGTGGCTGTGGTTGAACTATATTCCGCTGATGCGTTGGGCAATGAGTTGGTGCCCACTTTCCAGCAAATCCTGGATTCTGTGCAGGTGGGCCGTGAATTTTAGCAGCTTTTTTAACACAATCGGCGTCAACCTTATTCAACCTGAAAGGCATTGCCGATTACAATACAGAAGGTAAGGTTCCTGGCATGTGTTGTGGGGGCCACTCTTATTTTCATTATGAGGAGTAAATATTGTGCGTCACTTACATCGTCTGATTCCGCTTGGACTGTTGGCCGCGCTGGTGATGGTGCTGCCTGCATCGGCCCAAACGGGTACTTTCGGCCTGAGTGGGGAGGACTTCCAGGAGTTTTTGGCGGCCAATGGTGCCAGCACCGCCGCGAGTTCCCTCAGCTTTAATTACACCGTCTCCCTCAATGTTGGGGGCGTCGGCTTCCCCATTACGGCCAAGCTGGCCGGTACTGGCCAGCTAGATACCCTCAGCGGCCAGGGCGAACTGACCATCAACGGCACCGGGGCTGCTGGCGGCCCGGCCTCTACCGTAGAAGGGGAACTGCGCGTGGTCGATAGCCTGCTGTATGTGCGCGGTACCGACCCGACCACCAACACAGACACGGGCTGGTTTTCCCTGTCGCTGGATGACGCTGCCGCCGCCAACCTGGACCTTAACAACTTCAATGAGGGGTTGTTGGAATCCTTTGCCGAGGGCTTTGCCGAGGGTGCAGGCGTTGACCAGGACGAACTCAACGGTGACGCCTTCCTGGGTATGCTGGCCGCCCTGGGCGACCTGGACCCGCAAACCTTCATCTTCATGAGCCGCGAGGGACCGGTATTTAGCACAGAATTCAGCCTGGCGGACATGGTCACCTCACCGGCGTTCCTGGAGGTAAGCCGCTTTATGCTGCAAGCCGCCGCCCTGGACGACGGCAGTTCAGATGATTTTATTCTCGTCTTTAACCAACTGCTGGCCGACGCCTTCGCCCAAACCAGCATCACGCTAAACCAGACAGTAGGTGCCGATGGCCGCATCGAACGGGCCACCTTCACGATTGACACCACCATCGACCCGGCAGACTTCGACACCCCCGGCGAGCCAATCAGCGTACAGCTCATGGTTGACGTGACCGTGAGTGGCTACGGCCAGCCCGCCAGCGTCACCGCCCCGGCCAACGCCCAGGAAATCCCGGTAAGTGTGTTACAAGACGCCTTTGGCGTGGCTGAGGCCGCCCCAGACACCGCCGCCCCAGATACAGGCGCGGTTGCCCCTGGCGCACCGGCCAGCCCGGTTGAGCTGACGTGCAATACAGGCGCACAGACGTTTGATGGCGGCCCCGGCACTGCTTTCACGGGCACCTGCCCGGCAGGCTGCACAGCCGGCATTGTGTGGGGCACCGATACCTACACGGACGATTCCTCTGTTTGCACTGCGGCCATTCACGCAGGCGTGCTGACTGAAGCGGGTGGCCCGGTCACGTTCGTTATCGAAGACGGGCAGGCTGAATACCCCAGCAGCGACCAGAACGGCATCATCAGCTCTAGCTGGCCAGAGTGGCCGCGCAGCTTTTCATTTCAGGCCGCTGGCAGCGCCTCGGCGGCTGGCTCTGCGGCAGATGCTGACCTGGCCGCCGCGCTGAGTGGCCTGAGCGCCAGCGGTAACGCTGGCGGTGACAGCGCCGCCCCCGCCGCCCCAATCGACCTGGGCAACAGCTACAGCTTCCCCAATGGCGTAACGTTCAGCTACCCCGGTAGCTACGAAATCCTGACGGAAAGCGACCTGACCGTCGTGCTTAACCCGCCCGGCACGCCAGAGTTCATCCAGGTGTATGACACCCGCGTGCTGTTTGGCGATAACGACCTGCTGGGCCTGGACTTCATGCAGCAGACGTATGGCGGCGGGGCGGCGGCAACATGGAGCTTCGACTTCAGCACTGATGACTTTGTAACCCGCCAGGTGAACGGGCGCGAGGTGTCTGTGTTGGAGTTTGAAGGCACACAAACGGGCGACCCGGCCCTGGGTACTGTCGCCATTGTGGAATACAGCGGCGGCGGTTACGGCTATGTGATTGCCTACGCCGTGAACAGCAGCGCCCCTACCCTGGTTGAAGACGCGCTCAACGTTGTGTCTTCGCTGGATGGCTAGGGACGGCTAGCCAGTACCTTCGTCTTATTGCGAGGGGCGCGGCCCGGTCAATGTGGTGCCGTGCCCCCCAATTTCGATTATAATAAAAGGGGATTATCAATCGTCGGCGTAGGGGCAGCATCATGCGAGTAAATTTTAGGGCAGTGAGTGCGGGGATATTGGCGTGCGGGGTGCTGCTCGCCGCTTGCCGCCCCACCCCCGAAGAACTCGTGGAACTGCCAACCGTCGCGTCCTTTTCAACCCGCACGCCTATTCCGCCAACCGTCACGGTTGCCCCCACCCGCACCCCCACCCTGACGCTGACGCCAACCGTCACACCTACCCGCACCCTCACCGTCACGCCGCTGCCTACGTTTACACCGCTGCCGCCCCTGCCCACCCACACCGACGTTCCGGCAGAGGTGATTTGCAACGATGTGCTGCAACAGCAGTTGCAAACCATCCTCAACACCTGCCAAGACACCGACACCGGCACCCTCTGCTTTGGCTCGCGTGACCTGCAAATCACGCAGCACCCCACCGTTGAAAACCCCATTCGCTTCCCCACCATCGGGCGGCGCGTGGGCTTGAACAACCTCGTCCGCATCGAAACAGAGCCGCTTAGCGTGGAGGGTGAAACCTGGGGGGTGGCCTTTGCCCGTGTGGAATCGTTTGCCCGCAACAGCACCTTCAACCAGCTAGAGTTCACGGCGATGGTGGTGTTTGGCGGCGTCACCATTCAAAACCGGGTTCCCCCCTTTGCCATTCAAAACGCCGAACGCGAGGGCCTGCCCGTCAGGGAGCAGCCGCCGCTGCTGGTGCCCATGACGCGCTTCAGCCTGCGTACCAACACCGACACGCTCTGCGATTTTGTGCCCCCCGGCGTGCTGTTACAGTCCGTAAACGGCTTCACGTCTGATTTGGTGGTGAACAATGTCGCCTTCCAGATGGACGGCACGGCCCTGCTGCTCACTCGCAATAACACGCTGGAGGTTAACATGCTGGAAGGCGTGGGCGAACTCACCGCGCTGGGCAGCCCCCAGAATATTGTGGCCGGGGCACGGGTCACTATCGAACTGAACGCGGATGACGAGGCCAGCAGCCGCCCGTCGCCAATGGCAGCCTACGACCCGCGTGTGACGCGGGGCCTTTTCGGGGAAGCCAACGACCTCTTCGACGTGCTGCCGCGTGAGATCAGCCTGCCACCGGCCTTCACAGGGGGGGAACTGGTGCTGCTGAATACGCTGGCGGGCCGCTGGTCAATTGATACCGAGTTCGTACAAATCACGGGCCTGCTCAGCGAAGGCTCCCCGGTCAACGATGTTGTCATCCGAGACGCACAGCAGCAATGCACCTGGGAAATCACGCAGCGGCTGGGCCTGGAAACGCGCATCAGCTTTGACGTGACCACCAGCAACAACGACGAGTCGTTTATCGGCCTGGAAGCCTTCTTCCCTGGGCTGGTGTTCCCGCAAGTGCTTATTCAAGTGCCAGGGACCGAACGCACCTACACCGGCACGGCCACCCGCGCCGACGGGGCCACCTTTGAGCATACCATCATCTTTAACTCGCCTACCGACCTGGACTGGCGCGTGCAGGCCGCAGGCATCCCCGGCACCACCTGCACCGGCGGCAGCCTGCGCGGGGACGGCAGCCGTGAGGCCGAAGAAACCAGCCCCGCCCTGCAACCGCGTGAGTTTGAGCTGTGGCAGTTGGCCACCGCCCCGGCAGATTTTTACGTCCCGCGTGAGCTGGTGCTGCTGGACTGCCCCGCCGACACGTTCGAGGGGCCGTCAACCGGTGGGCCGTTGAGCCTGGCCCGTGAAGACGCAACCCTGTTTGTGCAGGGCAGCCGCGACGATCTGCCCATCCCCGGCCAGCTAACCCTTAGCCCGGTGAACACCGAGCGCTACGAGGGTGACATCACAGAGGGTGAGCGGCAGTTCTTCCACTCTGTGCGCTTTGCCGAAGACGACACCCTGGACTGGCAGATTATGGTGCGCTCCACGACGGAAAACTGCCGCCTCGGTGCGATCCAGGCGACGGGCACCCGCTTTAGCACGGACGAAACGGACGAAGGCTAACCCTTTATGAGCATTCCCATCACGCGCCCCGGCAAAACCCAACTCATCCTGGAAAACCCCGTCATGGCCGCAGCGGGTACCTTCGGTTATGGCAACCTCTACCGGGATATGGTCAACATCACCAAAATCGGGGCCATCGTCACCAACCCGGCCACCTACTACCCGCGCAAGCCCGCCAAAGGCACCCGGACGGTGCCGCTGGCCAGTGGCGTACTGGTTCATACCGGGATGCCCAACCCCGGCGCGTCAAAGGTCATCCGGCGCTGGCGCGACACCTGGCAGGCGCTGCCCATCCCGACGATATTTCATCTGGCGGCCACCCACACCGATGAAGTCCGCAAAGCCGTTGAAATCATCGACAACGTGGACAGCATCGCGGCGCTGGAACTGGGCCTGCCCGACGACATCAGCTACGACGAGGCCGCCGCCCTCACCGATACCGCCGTCCGCCACACCGAGCGCCCGGTGCTGGTGCGCCTGCCCATGAGCGACGCCTACGAGGTCGCGGGGGCAGTGGCCGAGGCGGGGGCCGGGGCGCTGGTGGTGGCCGCGCCGCCGCGTGGCACTGCCCACGACCCCATCAGCGGGCAGTTGGTCAGCGGGCGCGTATACGGGCCGATGGTCAAAGCGATTGCGCTGCCCATCGTGGAGCGGCTGGCCAAACGCCTGCCAGATGTGCCCATCATTGGTGCGGGTGGCATCCACTCACCGCAAGACGCCCGCGACTACATTCAGGTGGGGGCGGTGGCCGTCCAGGTAGACAGCGTGACGTGGGTGCTGCCCCGCATGATCGAAATCATCGGGCGCGACCTGGGCGGGCTGGTGATTACCCGTGAACGGGGTGCCCTGGCCGATGAGTGGTTCACGGGCATGGGCCTGACGGCGGCCAACCCGTCCAGGGATGGATACAGCGACACCGACGACGACTCGCGGCGCTGAGTGGTTCGAGTCGTAAACAGGGTGTTGGGGCTTACGGCCAGCCCCTATAGCCCTAAACATAATTGTGATCCGAAAGCTCCCAGTGATAGGGACGCACGATGTATTCCCACAGGGCACGCAGCCCGGCGAATACCATCAAAATCCAGTAGAGCCACCACCACGTAATCACCCAGCGCATCGCCCCCGGTTTGGGATGCCTGAGCTGCCCCACGATCAAAATCAGGGCATAGATAGCGTTGCTGATAAAGAACGAGCCTGTGCCAACTGGCAAAATCCAGTGATAGTGAATATCAAAGATGTACGACAGGGCAGGGCGCAGCGCGTTGAAGACCGTCACACCAGGGATGAAACTGTCTATCACCAGCAGCACCAGCGAAAAGATGTAAAAGAAGGTCATGGTATAGAAGAGCGTGCCCAGCATCGGCAGGATGAAGGCACTGCCCACCGTAAATTGAAAGCTCCAAAAGCCCCGCCATTGTAGGTCTTGCCATAAGCGCCGGGGGTTACGCATATGGACGTAGTATGTTTGGGCAAACCCCTTCACCCACCGCGACCGCTGTCGAATCCAGTCATAAAAGTCGCCGTTGGCCACCTCCCAGGTGATACTGTTGAGGACGCGCACCTCATACTTGGCACGGGCGATCCACATACCCAGGTCACAGTCCTCAGTCACGTTGAAAGCGTCCCAGCCGCCTAACGCTCTCAGCTCGCTCAGCCGGAAGTGATTCGATGTGCCACCCAGGGGAATCGGCAGGCGAGCTTTGTGCAAACCGGGCAGCATGTAGTTAAACCACGAGGCGTAGTCCGCTTTAAATAGGCTGATGATCCAGTTGTCGTTGAGGTTTTCGTAGGTGAGCTTGCCTTGCAGGCACACCACTTTCGGATGGTCAGCCTGCAATTCCTTGCGTAGCTGTTCCGAAAAATCCGAGTTCATCTCATTAGCTGATTTCCAAACGAACTGCATCACCTCATCAAAGCACTCGTCCAGGAACTGCTCAATCTTGACCAGCTTTATCTGTTCATCCCCGGACTTTTTGAGGTGTTTTTCCGGCGCACCATCTGGCTTTTCGTACGCCTCTTCCATTGAGATGGGGTCAACGTTTTTCAGCGCTGCGGCAGGGGATTCCTTAGCGAGCCAAGCCTTCATCGCATGGTAAAGCGCCGTGTAAAGCCGGTTGGCAGCCGCCAGATGGTCGTCATTCTTATATAGCTGAAGCACGATAGCTTCACTAGATTCGCTGAGCATTTCATAGAGTTTTTGGCTGAAAGACGTTCGGTAGAAGTCGCGCACGGCCTTGAGCAGTTGATCTTCTTCCGGGCGGTCTTCCGCGTCGTAGACGGCGCAGTACTGAAACGACATTTCGTCGGCGTCAACCGCCGTGAAAGGGTGGTTCACGGGCAGCC
>DAOTTY010000133.1:0-1970 GCA_034437575.1 Anaerolineae bacterium
GATACGGCTTTCCGGCGTTATGCCTACGTGTTTACCGTTGTCGGAGACCCTGGTGCGCGTGGTGGCGGCTGAGTGTGAACTTGACATTGATCTCGGTGTCAAAGGTCAGTCTGGCATTCTTCAGTCCATGGCAACCCGACAGACATTTCTCATGGATCCATCGCACCGCATTCGTTTTGTCTATGCGCCCAAACATAGTTCGTGGTTGAATCAGATCGAAATCTGGTTCAGCATCCTGGTTCGACGCTTACTCAAACGGGCTTCTTTCTCTTCGGTAACGGATTTGAAGCAACGCATTCTTGACTTTATCGACTATTTCAATCACGCTCTGGCAAAGCCGTTCAAGTGGACTTTTAACGGGCGTCCACTTGTCGCTTAACTGATGGTCTATTTCAGCTACTCTGTACTAGGCCATTGTGTACTGCACCTTCATGCGCTGCGGGTCTTCCTGGGCCAGCCGCAGCCCCTCACCGAAGTCTTCTAGCGGCAACTGGTGAGAGATCAACGGCTTGAGGGTCATTTTACCGCTCTCAATCATGCGTATCGCCTCGTGAAAGGTGCGGTTGAGGGCAAAACTACCGATGATCGACAAATCCTTGCGGAACACATCATAGGGGCTAAAGGGTACGGTCGCGGTATCCGGCGCGACGCCAAAAATCCACACCTTGCCGCGTGGGCAGGCATAGCTTAACGCCTTGGCGATCACATCCGGCACGCCGGTGGCATCCACCACCACGTCGTAGCCGTGCGGCGCAAACGATGACAGGTTTTTATCCAGGTCATCGGGCGTCACGGCGTGCGTGACGCCCAACTGCTCGGCCATTTGCAAGCGCCAGGGCACAATATCCACAATGTCGATTTGCGACCCGCCAGCAGCCGCCACTGCCTGCGACAGCAAACAGCCCATTGGCCCTGCGCCGAACACTAGCACCCGGTCACCCGCCTGGATTTGCACGCGCTGCAAGCCCCACACCACACACGCCAGCGGCTCGATGAGCGCGGCCTCGTCGTAGGGCATATCGCCAATTGAAAAAACGACTTCCTGCGGGGCGGTGACATACTCGGCAAACGCGCCATCCCGCGTGACGCCAATCACGGTGATGTTTTCGCACTGGTTGGGGCGGTTGCGCTGGCAGTTTTCGCAGCGGTTGCAGGGCACGTTCGGGTCAGCCGTGACGCGGTCGCCGGGTTGGTAGGCGGTCACAGCGCTGCCAACGGTGACCACTTCACCGCTGAACTCATGCCCCGGAATCATGGGGAAGCGGGCCAGTTCGTACTCACCTTTGAGGATGTGAATATCCGTGCCGCAAATGCCCGCCGCTTTCACCTGGATTTTAACGTCGTTCGGGCCAACATCTGGCTCGTCTGCGTTGAGAACCTGCGTTTTGTTCGGTTCGATGATTTTTGCTGCTTTCATGAAACTCATCCTGTACGTTGCAATTTTGTTATAATAAAATAATTAATTCAGATAGCGGGCCGCCACGCTGGGCGCGGCCCCTACATGCCTACCTATTGTGATCCTTTCGGGGCGCGTAGCGACGCCAACCACCGGCTATATTACCCGGTCGTTGCCACCATCCAGCGGGATTTGCGCCCCGGTGATTTTGGCGAAGGCCGGGCCGCATATCGTCAGGGTCAGGTCGGCCACATCCCGGCTAAGGACTTCCACATGCAGCATGTTCTCGCGCTTGTACTGCTCCGCCGTCAGCCCATAGGATGCCGCCCGCGCTTCCAGCAGGTCGGCGTTCCACAGGGCCGTATCCAGCACGCGGTTAGGGTGAATCACGTTCACACGGATGCCGTCCCCGGCCCACTCAATCGCGGCGATGCGGGCCATCTGTGTAAGGGCGGTTTTGGATACGCTGTAAGCGACCGAGTTTTTGCCGGGTGCCTTCACCGTTTTGGAGCCAATCAGCACCACGCGCCCGTCATCGGCCTGTTTGAGGTAGGGGTGTGCTTCGGTGAGCAGC